>NZ_JBNDMO010000030.1:0-52151 GCF_050436625.1 Paraburkholderia sp. GAS334
AAACCGCAATGAGCCATGCTGCTCGTTGGACCATGCTGTGGATAAACCCCACAACGCGGCGGTCGCCATGATGCAATCCGTTTGGATGCACTTCGTCCGGGAGTCGAGCGTTGGCGCTATGTCTCATCGTGCCGACACGACGGTGAAAGCCGGTCGAAACAGTTGGCTCGTTGCTGAGGAGCAGCAAACGCGCGGGCGCGCGTCAAACGTTGAAATTTCCCTACGACGACTTCCTGGCTGGCGTGCTCCTCTTGCGCAGCGCGAACGTAGTCCCCGTTTGTCGGCCCGAATCGAGCAAGTTCAAGCTGAAATCGCAACACTGGGCAGCGAGTCGCGCAACATCGGCATTAAGCGAGTGCGACTGGCCCGCGCGGTGTAACGCCACATACGAGACGGGCGGCAGGGCAGGTTGAGTCTGAACGATCCTCAGCGCGCCACGCGTGACCATATGGCTCAGGCACGACTTGGGCAGGTAGCTCACGCCAAGGCCCGACAGAGTGAGTCCAATCTGCGCAATCAGACTGTTGCTCGCGAGAATTCGTTGCATGCTCACGCCGTGTTCCTGCAGAAAGCGCGTGTAGATAAAGCCCGTTCCAGACAGGCCGCCCTGCAGGATCAGTGGGAACTGAACAATGTCCGCGAGCGGAATCGCGGTCTTCCTGGCGGTAAGCGAAGGGGCACACATCCACGCGTTGTCGACTTCGCCAACCCGCGTAGTCGCGAAGGATTCCGTGCTATGGATTTGCGGGACCACGATGATATCGATCGTGTCGGCGGCGAGCCGCTCGCGGAGCGTTGCGTTTAAATCCACCTCGGCTTCGACGGTAAGCTTCGGATACGCTCCCTGGATCGCGGAGATCAGGCGCGGTAACCACGTCAGCGCCGTCAGTTCGGTCACGCCGATCCGGATTTGTCGTACCAGCGCTTCCTTCGAGACGACCTGTTCGACGATCTGGTCGCGCCGGTCGAGCAGTTCCTTCGCGTACCCGAAGAACTGTTCACCTTTCTCTGTCAGCCTCGCGCTGCGGTGCACGCGGTCAAACACGGTCAGGTCAAACGCGCGTTCAAGTTCCTGGATCCGCTTCGATACCGCTGACTGCGTCGTATTGAGCCTGTTTGCCGCTGCCTCGAACGATCCCAACTGAACGATCCAGTAGAGCGCTTCCATCTGTTTGAACGTCATCATTGCGTCGTTTCTCGCGCATGAGGAAAAACGATAGTTTCTCATACAAAAAAATCGCTTTTTTTGCTTCTTTTGGCTACTTATGGTTTGTCTCATCGCGTGGCTCGGGATGCCTGCTGTCCGCGACGTCAGGTTGCACAGATTTTGACCCCAGTCTGGAGAGAATATGGATTCCGTCGTCGAAAACCCGCCTGCCGTGCACGTCGCTCGCAAGCCGCGAGTCAGCCTCGCGTGGCAGATCCTTATCGGCCTCGCAATCGGCATCGTGGCCGGCCTCCTGCTGAACCATTACCCAGACATGCGCGAAGAGGCGATTACAGGGTATTTGCAACCCGCCGGCGACATCTTCATCAAGCTGATCAGGATGATCGTCGTGCCGATCGTTTTCACGAGCATGGTGATCGGAATCGCCGGCGTCGGGGACGGCAAGTCGTTGGGACGAATTGGCCTCAAAACTCTCCTGTACTTCGAGGTGGTCACGACGATCGCGATCGTGCTCGGGCTCGTCGTCGGCAATGTGCTGCAGCCGGGCGTCGGCACGGACATGTCGCAACTCGGGCATACAGACATTTCGCGGTATCAGCAGGCGACGCAGCAGGTGCAAGGGCATCACGGACTGATGGCCCTCGTGCTCGGCATCATTCCGGACAACGTGATCGCTTCAATGGCGAAGGGCGACCTGCTCCCGGTGATCTTCTTTTCGGTTCTGTTCGGTCTCGGCCTGCAGTCCGTGCCGGGAGAGTTCCGCAAGCCGGTGATCGCTACGCTGAAGGGCGTGTCGGAAGCGATGTTCAAGGTCACGAACGTGGTGATGCGTTATGCGCCGATCGGGGTATGCGCGTTGATCGCGGTCACGGTTGCGAGCTTCGGTTTCGGTTCGCTGCTGCCGCTGCTGAAACTGGTCGCTGTGACTTACCTTGCGATCGTCCTGTTCGCACTCGTCGTCCTCGGTGTGACAGCGCGGCTGTTCGGCTTTCGTCTCTTCACGCTACTACGGGTCATCAGGGATGAACTGATTATCGCGTTCTCGACGTGCAGCTCGGCAACGGTGCTGCCGCAACTGATGAAGAAGATGGAAGACTTTGGCGTCCCGAAGAGCATTACGACCTTCGTCGTGCCGACCGGCTACACGTTCAATCTCGACGGCGCGTCGATCTACCTCGGCATCGGAACGCTGTTTGTCGCGCAACTCTATGGCATTCATCTCGGCTGGCAGGAACAGATCGTCCTGACGCTGACGATGGTGGTCACGTCAAAGGGTGCGGCTGGCGTGCCGGGCTTCATGTTCGTGATTCTTCTCGCGACGCTCGCGAGCGCAGGTCTGCCGCTCGAAGGGCTCGCATTCATAGCCGGCGTGGACCGTCTGATGGACATGGGACGCACGGCGCTGAACGTGGTCGGCAATGCGCTTGCACCGCTCGTCATTGCGAAGTGGGAACGACAGTACGACGCGGAGAAGGGCAAAGCGTATCTCGCGTCGCTCGACGCCTGAACGCCGGCGACTTCGGCCGCATGACAACTATCCAGCAGGAAGATCAGGAGCGTTGCAGATGAGCAGCAGCCAGGGCGAGTTCTTTCCCGAATCGTTAATGCAGGCGATCAACGCACGTTTTCATCACGTCGATCGCGATATCGATGGACGTAAGCGCCTCTTCTTCGACAACGCGGGCGGGTCGTTCCGTCTGAAAACGGCCGTCGACACTTACGCGCGAATCGACGCGATGCCCGATTGCCCGGAGCGCATCCACGACCGGTCGCGCTACCTTCAAGACATCCAGGCCCAAGGCGAGTCGGACATCCGTACGATCCTGAACGCGCGCGATGGCAGCATCTACACGGCGCTGACGGCGTCGGGGGCGATGTTCGATATGGTGCGCGCGATCATGGAAAATGTGCCCGGCACAAACGTGGTCACGACGATTCTCGAACACCCGTCGTCTTACGATGCGATGACGCTTTACGCGCAACGCACGCACAAGACACTGCGCGTTGCGCCCAGCAATCCCGAAACGGGTGGCGTGGACGTCGATGCGATTGTGTCGCTGATCGACGCCGACACGGCATTGCTCAGCGTGATGTACGCCTCGAACATTTCCGGCGCGAAGTTCGACATAGAACGGATCGTCGGGCGGGCGCGTGCGAAGAAGCCGGGCCTCTTTATCATCGTCGACGCCGTCCAGCACGCGCCGCACGGTGTCATCGACCTGGAGAAGACGCCCGTCGACGGCATCAATTTCGCGCCCTACAAGTTCTTTGGCTGCCGCGGCTCTGGCATCGCGTGGCTGTCGCCGCGCGCGGCCATGCTGCCGCATCACCGCCTCGCTGCAAAACACGAGTCCGCGTGGGAACTCGGCAGCCCTGCGCCCGCGCAATTCGCGGTCGTTACCGAGATCGTCAATTACGTGACGTGGATCGGCGGCCATTTCGGCGATGCGAGTGATCGTCGCGAGCTGTTCGTGCAGGGGATGCATCGCATCGATCGGCATGAGCGCGCACTGCTCGGCGCACTGCTCGATGGTCATGGGGAGCAGCGCGGTCTCAGGCAGATCGGTGGCGTCAGCGTGTTCTGGGATCATCCCGATCTGACGAAGCGCGACCTGATCATTGGTATCGGCTTCGAGAATCTGAGCCCGACCGATGCCGTGCGCGAATACGAGAGGCGCGGCGTCATCGTATATGAGCGCATAGCGTCGAGCCTGTACTCCGGGCGGATGCTGAAGTCATTCAAACTGGCAGGCGCGGTGCGGATATCCCCACTCCACTGCAATGCGCCACATGATGTCGAGCGCTTTTTGGCGATCACCGAAGAACTGGCGAGTCTTTAAAGCGGTTGCTCGGACCTCTCGTGAGGTGGCGCGTGAAAAGGATGCGCGTCTAACGCCAAAAACAAAGAATCGCATCAAATGCGGTTTGATGCTGCGCCCCGCAAAGAGCAAGACTGCGAACGGCATCGTGCCGTTAAGCAGAAGTACGTTTGCTGGGCCAATGCCGAGCAGTCTAAGCCCGTTATTAAGGATGGTAAGAACCAGCGCGCCGCATGCCAATTGGAGAGCCGACACCTCCGCTCAGTTCACGCCGCGCCTACCGGCCATCCCGGCACGCGGCTTGTTGCGCAACGCGAACAACTCTTTTTAATAACAGGGTGTGTATGCGCGTGACGTTTGAAGCTAGAGTGGGGTGGCCCATGATCTATTGGATCTGCAGCCCACATGTACCAGGAGTCCATGTGCGCACTACTCCCTTACCGATCTCTCACAACGGCCCATCGCGGCGCCACACGGTGTAATCATGAAACGTCTTTGTCTGACCGCGTCACTATGCGTTGCGTCGCTAATGTCGCCAGTAATTCAGGCACAAGAACCGCAGACGTCCGGCTACCACTACACATTGCCGCTCGACGTCGCTCTCGATGCAGCGAAAGAAGCGATTCGCGTGTGCGAAGCGAAGCATTATTGGGTGACCGCCACGGTGCTCGATATGGATGGGGTACCGCAAGTGGTACTACGCGGAGACAGGAGCACTGTACACACTGCTGAATCGAGCATGCGTAAGGCGTTCACCGTCGTGACGCTTGGGCCGGAATTCGGCTTCGACCGGTCGAGTGGCTTTTTCGAATTGATGAAGACGAGTCCGTACGCACCGCAGCTCGCGACCGTGCACAACGTCATGGCGTTGCCGGGTGCAGTAGCGTTCAAGGTAAACGGAGAGATGGTGGGCGCGCTCGGTATCGGGGGCGCACCCGGCGGCGACAAGGATGAGGTGTGCGCTGCCGCGGGCGTAGCGAAGGTCGCGGACCGCCTGCCGCACTGAGTCCGCTGCGCGGTACTTCTCACTGGGCACATCGCGCACCACGACGGCGATGTTGCGCGTTCTTTTTGAGCGCACAACGTGTCCGCGTTCAGGCGGCCGAGACGCGCGGATCGAAGTCAAACTCGAGCCGAATCCCGCCCGGTTCAAAAATCATTGTGTGCCGCTTTGGGCCAGCCCCCAGGTTTTCTGGTGCAAACTGAACTTCGACGCCGGGCCATTTGGACACCTTCGAGAATACGTCCTCGAGCGCTGCTTCACTGCCGACGCGCAAGGCCAGGTGATGCAGGCCCACGTTCGTTTTGCGGTCGAATTCCACGCGGCCCAATTGATTCTGCACTTCCCACAGCGTCAGCATCACCTGCCCGTCGGACACGAATGCAGCCGGATAATCCGGTTTCTCTCCAATTTGCGTCCATCCCAAACAACTGATGAAAAAGTCGCGAGTGAGGTTCAGATTGCGAACGGTCAAGCCAATGTGATCGATGCCAAGCGTTAGTGGTTTCGTAGTCATTCGAACCTCCAGGTTGTGGCGATGATGCTACCGCACAAGGAGATTGCGCGCAGGCGGTGCGATCAGATCGCGATTGATGTAGTTGGGCGCACATTCGCCCATTGCGAGCCAGTCGTTGTCTGCATTCGCGCGCGCTCGGTAAACAATGCCTTGATCGATCAGGGGTTAACCCCGACAACGTTGAAGCATAGACTTCATTCACCGCTTCAAACAACTGAGTTTGTTGCAGGCCATCCAACATTAGTCGAGGTGTTTGCCATGAAGTCAATTATCCGTGCAGCCATTATTGCCAGCGCTCTTGTGATTCCAGTTGCGTCGTTCGCTCAATCGACGGGACACACCACCCGTGCGCAGGTCCGCGCAGAACTCGTGCAACTGGAGAGTGTGAGTTATCACGTCGGTGACGGCGATGCGACGCACTATCCTGATGCAATTCAGGCCGCCGAAGCGAACGTGACGGCACGCGATGCATCGGCGAGCAGTTACGGTGGCGCGTCGAGCAGCACATCGCAATCGGGCAGCCGCGTGTCGGCTGCCGGCTGGAATGCAATGTACAGCCGCTGAGCGCCGCCAGGCGCGAGGGACGGTTGCTATCGGTCATCGTGCAACCGTCCTGATTCAGGTTGTCGGTAGTTGAGCATTGATATGGCTAGTCGTCGTTCGCCGTGTGTCTGATATCTAGCTGATCGAAAAACACCTTGTTCACGAGATATTGCCGCTCGTTGAGAGGGACCACTACTGTGAAGTGCCGGGTAATTCCCATACCGAAACGGATCGACCATGAATCTCAAGCGTGTAGGCTCGCAACCTTCAATGAAAGGCTCTGAAGCGCAATTTACGGGTGCTGTTCGCATCGACCCTTTAAACCTTCCTCCAGAGCCGGCGCGCGTTTCAGTGGTGAGCGTGACGTTTGAACCTGGCGCACGGAGCGCCTGGCATACTCATCCTCTCGGACAGACGCTTATCGTCACCGCAGGCTGCGGATGGACTCAGTGCGAAGGTGAAGCCATCGTCGAAATTCGTGCTGGCGACGTGATCTGGTGCCCGCCGGGTCACAAGCATTGGCACGGAGCATCTGCTACTGCCTCCATGACCCACGTCGGAGTTCAGGAAGCTCTGGATGGCGTGAGCGTCGTCTGGATGGAGAAGGTTACCGACGAGGAATATCAGGTCGGACCTACTGGCGGTGAGCATGCCCACGATCACTAATAGCGCTGCGAAGCATTTCTTGTTTGCATCGATGAGCTTGCGCGTGTGACGAACGAGCTTGGCCCCGAGCAGGCGCCTACGGGAATGATCTTCATTCCTTGCATCGGCGGACTGAGTCACAACGAGGGAGAAGCGATAACCGCGGAATGGGCGACTGCGGGAGCCGATGTGTTGCTCCACGCCGTACTGGACAGTGCCGGTTGTTTGGGAGCGTCACGACGACCGGAGGCTAATAAGGCCTTGATGCGTGCGGGCGAACTCGCCTAACATAAATAACGAGACTCAGTGCAGGCGGTTCATAAACGCTTTAGCCAGGGATTCGCTATGAAGCGGTTAGCCGACTCAATGCGTTGACGTTTTTTCTGGTCATGGACCTGGCGCCACAATCGCACGCTCAAGCGTCGGTCCTTCATCGCTGGGCACGACATAGTGCGGAGGTTTCGTCATGATTGAGTCTTCCGATTTTCGGGTCAGAAGGATAGGGCTTAATCACGGAGGCGGCCGTATGCCCGCAGTCGGATTTGGCACACTGATTTCTGATGCAGCCACGACTACAAGCGCTACCCGATACGCGCTGGAAGCCGGCTATCGACACTTCGATTGTGCGGAGCGATATCGGAACGAGCGTGAGGTGGGCGAGGCCCTGCAGGCAGGACTTGCAGTCGAAGGGATCGCGCGCGAAGAAATCTTTGTGACCACCAAGCTATGGAATTCAAATCACAGGCCCGAGCGTGTCGAACCGGCATTCGAGGCAAGTCTTGGAAGACTTGGGCTGGACTATCTGGATCTTTATCTCATTCATACGCCGTTTGCATTTCAACCAGGAGATGAGCAGGATCCGCGCGACGAAAATGGAGATGTCCTCTACGATAAAGGCGTGACTTTGCTCGATACGTGGAGGGCGATGGAAGATCTCGTCGACCATGGAAGATGCCGGGCCATCGGACTGTCTGACATTAGCCTGAACGAAATTCTGCCCCTCTATGAATCGGCGAGAATCAAGCCGGCCGTGGTCCAGGTCGAAGCACATCCTTATCTTCCAGAAACGGAACTTCTGGAATTCTGCAAGGCGAAAGAGATAGTGTTCTTGGCTTTTGCGCCATTGGGTCACGGAATAAGGCCTGGGCCGCTCGAGGACCCGGTCATCTCGCAGATTGCCGCGCGAGTTGGAAAGACGCCAGCACAGGTGCTGCTCGCCTGGGCGGTGCAGCGCGGCACAGCTTTGCTTACAACGCCCAAGACTGCGGCCCGTGCGCAGGAGAATTTCAACATCTCTGCCCTCCCGGCAGACGCGTTTGACGAGATCAATCGGATTCAGACCAGGCAGAGGTTCAACGAAGTTGTGAAGACCGGCAGCCCTGGTTTTATTCCGCGAAGTAGTCAGTAACCATCATCCACGACGGCTATCTCGCCACGATCGAAGTGAGCATGGACCGCCGCACTGTAGAAGGCCTGCCTGGGTGACCGACACCCGGTCGATAAAGCTAGTGGCTACAGATGCAACCTGATCTGTGTCGCGAAGGCGCGAATGACTTCTTCATTTCGCGCAAGAAACATTCACTGACTAACACGGGTGGAAACAAGCAGTCTCGCCTCGACCAACACCGCGACGTGCGCTGATACAGTCGATTGAGATAGCCCACCGCGCGCATGGATTGCATTTGACGGTACACCGCAGCCAAGATCGACGTATCCCTTTGCAAAGTACTTGTTCGGCACCTTTAACCACTTCAGGATCTCGCGCCGGAACGGGTTTGCGAGTGCCTTATAAATTAAATTCTCGTCAACCATGGAATTCGACAAACACCTTAACTTTGCGCCCGGTTGCGCTGCCCCGACAATGACGCTGCAATGCTTGCGGCGAACTCTTCGCCAAGGTCCTCCTTGACGAGAGCCAAGGCCACCTGGATACCGTCACTTACACCGCGCGACGAGTACAGGTTGCCATCCTTCAAGCAGCTTTGATTGCTTACGACGTCTACTAAGGGATACGCGGTGGAGAGCCGTTGCGCGTCGCGCCAATGCATGGTCAATGAGCGATGGTCGGCAAGACCGGCGCGCGCGACTAAAAAAGCACCGTTGGACACCGACGCGAGCCTTCGCACGCCACGTCCGGCATCACTGAGCCAGTCCACCAGTTCGCGATGCTCACGTCCCGAGCCGATGATCGGGGAACCAGGCACTACGACGGTGTCGAACGAAGTATGCGTATCCGACAGACATTCCGTCGTGGCCACCGCTACGCCATTCGAGCACAGGACGGGCCCCGGGAACGGTCCCACGAGATGCTGTTCGTACAGCGTTCCTCCGCACAGGCGGTTTGCTTCGTGGAAAACATCCATCGGGCCCGTCACTTCGAGTAGCCGAAATCCCGCGTACAGCATCATCGCAACATGCATGCGGCGACTTCGCAAATCCACTGCGCACGAGCGACCGTACCCGGTTATCACCTGGCGCGAGGTATGGCGTTCTTTCCGCATGATGAATCTGCCCTTGGTTATCGTCCCGTATCAACGTAGGCCACGACTTTGAAGAGGCGGCTGTGCCGTATCCACGAGACCAAGTCTAATCAGCCGAAATCTGGGAGGAAACACGTGGATGTCGCCATGCGTGGCCAATCAACGTGAGATTTGGGCCAAGGGCGCAGCTGCAGTAATGTCGTACATTGTGCTGCGCCGGAGGGTCAATGTCCGTTGAGTGGCCACCTACGGGGAAGTTCGCACTGCAGTAGCGTCCACGCCCTGAAGGTGCGCGTTTTTGCGTAGTGTTTCGGTGACGAATTCCACGAAAGCGCGAATCTTACCGCTGGTGCTTCGCCGCTCTACATGAAGCAGGCTCACCGGGGTCGACTCGGGCTCGAATGACGTCAGGACAGGTTGGAGCCTGCCATCGGCTAACTCAGCAGCCGCCTGATACGACAGCAACTGGGTTATCCCCACGCCGTCAACGGCGGCGAGAACGGCAGCGGGACCCAGGTCGACGATCATCCGCGGCCGAAGCCTGACAGGCAACCTCGAACCGTTCTCGTTGAACACCCACTCAAGTGGAAGCGAGACGCCAGTGAAGGACACACAGCGGTGATGGGCCAGATCCCTGGGGTGAAGGGGTTCCCCATGCGCAGCGAGATAAGAGGGCGCCGCGTACGTTCGACGCCGCACGAAACCCAACGGAACGGCGAATGTCGAGGAGTCTCCGAGGTGGCCGACACGGATAGCAATATCCACCCCTTCCTCTAGAAGCCGCGTGGTTCGATCGACGTACACCGCATTGACGCTGACGTCCGGATAACGCAGCGCGAAGGCGTTGACCAGAGGAGCAACATATCGCTGGCCAAACAGGACCGGTGCAGAAATGGTCAACGTACCTACAGGATTGAGTTGATCGGCCGCAATGTTTGCTTCCGCATCCGTGATGGCGTCTAACACCTTCCTGCAGGCTTCGAGGTATGTCATACCTGCATCCGTCGGACGAACCGTTCGAGTCGACCGGGCAAGCAGATGTGTGCCGAGACGGGATTCTAGCGAATTGACCGCCCGCGAGACCGCGGCGGCTGAGATTCCGACTTTGTCGGACGCGCCAGTAAAGCTGCCTCGCTCGACGATGGCTACGAAAATCTCCATCTCACGCAATTTGTCCATTCCACTTCCCACCTTGATCACTGCGTCCACACATCGCGATTCTATGCATTGTGATACGCATGGTGACGATCCGCATCGACGAATGGCTCAAAGAAGACACTCATTGTCCAACGCCGAACGCTTTCTAGATAGCAGGAAGCGGCCTTTTATGATTTTTCTGGTCGGAAAGTTCGCCTTGTCGGTTTGAAAGGGACTCTTTCAGATAGTGATGGTTATCACGACGTCCATGGCCGGTTGGCAAAATTCGCGAACTCATTGGCCCAATACCTGACTAGCCTGGGCTCCAATGAATTGGGCCTATCCTGGACAATCACACGGTCGCCAGGTATCGGTGATGCGGCAACCGCATTCCGTTATCGATGTTGGAGGATCTCCGCTTTTCAGGCAACCGCCGACCGACATATTAGATGCCCTATCGAACATGAGTAGCAACGGGATTCCTATGAATACAGGCAACCCTTTAACACGTGAAGCGGAAGCGCCGGCCGTCGCGCAGTCGCCGGCACTCTCTTCTGTGCCGGGGGCAGAGGCTCAAGCGCCGCCGACGTCCAGACAATCCGCGCTTTCGCCTGGTCTCGCCGTCGGCCTGGTTGGGATGCTGCTTGCGTCTCTACTGGCCATTCTCAACGAACAGGTCACTGCACTGTCGCTGGCGGACATTCAGGGCGCGCTCTCGATCGGGCATGACGATGGAACCTGGCTGACCGCGCTGTTCGAGGCGGCTAATGTCGCTGCGATGGTGTTTGCGCCGTGGTTTGGGATCACGTTCACGCTCAAGCGATTTACGATCGGCGCCGTGATCGCGACGATGTTCCTCGGGATCCTTTGTCCCTTTGCACCGAACCTGCTTACGCTTTACGTGTTGCGTGTGCTGCAGGGGATTGCCGGCGGATGCCTTCCCCCGATGCTGATCATCGTGGCGCTGCGCTATCTTCCGCCCAAAGTGAAGCTATACGGACTCGCCGGGTACGCGCTCACGGCGACCTTTGGACCGGCGCTCGGCACACCGCTTGCAGCTTTATGGACCGAGTATGCCGGTTGGCAAATGGCATTCTGGCAAATCGTGCCGCTTGGCATCGTAAGCTGCGTGGCGATCCAGCAGGGGCTTCCGCCAGATCCGGTCAAACTCGAACGACTCGGGGCATTCAACTGGACCGGCTTTCTGACCGGGTTTCCGGCCGTCGCCATGCTCGTGATCGGCCTTCTGCAAGGTGATCGTCTTGACTGGCTCGATTCCGAATTCATTCGCGTGATGTTTATTGGCGGAGGGCTGCTGTTGGTGACATTCCTCGTCAACGAGTGGTTTCATCCGCTTCCTTTTTTCAAGCTGCAGATGCTGTCGCGCAGAAACTTTGCGCACGGACTTACGACACTCGCGGGCGCGGTCATACTCCTGGTTGGCGTGGCTGCGATACCCGGCCAGTATCTTGCGCATATTCACGGTTACAGGCCGCTGCAAACCGCGCCGCTGTCTTTGCTGGTTGCCATTCCCCTGGTGATTGCGCTGCCTGCGACCGCCGCCGTCCTGAACCTCCGGCAAGTCGACCACCGCTGGGTCATGGCCATTGGACTGTGCCTCATGGTTACCACGTGCCTGATGGGGAGCTTCATCACGTCCGAGTGGATCCGCAACAATTTCTACTGGCTTCAATCGATACAGATCGTCGCGCAACCGATGGTGATCCTGGCAATCCTGATGGGCGTCACGACGGGCTTGCCACCGACAGACGGTCCATTTGCTTCGGCAATGTTTAACTCGCTAAAAACGTTTTCCGCGGCTGCGGCAACGGGTCTCTTCGAAGGGTTGGGTACAGATCGCGAACGTCTTCATTCGAACATGCTCGTGGACCACTTGGGCAATCACGCGCTTGTGGCGAGCCAAAGCATCGACGCGGCGCATGGTCTCGGCGAACTTGCACACCGGATCCACGTGCAGGCAGTGGTACTGACCTCGGCGGATCTCTATCGCGTGATGGCAGGTGTTGCCATCGCCCTTGTTTTCCTGGTGTCAGTGTTACCCGTGCGTATTTACCCGCCGTGGTGCGCTACGCCCCCTTCTTCCCATTAAGAGACGGTATTTATGTCATCCGTTGCTCGATCACCCCTCAAAATTGTTCGTGTTGCCGCTCTGGTTGTCGCAGTCGGCGTTGGCGCCTTGGCTTGCTCAAGACTGTTAGGCGGCTCGAATACCGAATCCACAAACGATGCTTATGTAGAGGCCGATTTCACCCTCGTGGCGCCGCGGATTGCCGGCGAAATATCCGACGTATTCGTCAACGACAACCAATCAGTAAAGGCCGGGCAATTGCTGATACGTATTGATGACCGTGACTTCCGGGCGGCATTGATGAGTGCGGAAGCGGACGTGGCTGCGGCAAAGGCGTCCGTCGCGAACTACGACGCCGAGATCGCGCGGCAGCCCTCGCTCGTCGAGCAGGCGCGCGCGACGCTTAGATCCGACGACGCATCGATCGCGTTTGCGCGAGCAAACGCCTCGCGGTACCAGAACCTCTCGGAAGCCGGCGCGGGAACGACTCAGGAGCAGCAGCACGCTTCGAGCACGCTCGCCGAGCAGCTCGCGCAGCAGGCCCACGATGAGGCCGCGCTGGCGTCGACTGGACAGAACCTGAACGTATTGCATACCCAGCGCGATAAGGCGGCCGGCGGGCTCGCACGCGCCGAGGCGGCGCTCGAGCAGGCAAAACTCAACCTGTCCTATACGGAGATCCGCGCGCCGGTCGACGGCAGGGTTGGACGGCGTTCTGCGCGGGTTGGCGCATTCGTGACGCCAGGTGCAGCGGTTCTCGCGATCGTGCCACTTTCCGAAGCCTATGTCGTCGCTAACTTCCAGGAAAACCAGCTCGCCAGGATGCGGCCAGGCGAAAGCGTGCGGATCAAGGTCGACAGCTTTCCTGGCGTGGTGATTCGAGGGCATGTCGATAGTCTTGCCCCTGCTACGGGTGTGAGCTTCGCGCCTATCGCGCCCGACAACGCAACGGGCAACTTCACCAAGATCGTCCAGCGCGTGCCTGTCAAGATCACCATCGACCACGGACAACAGGCCGCGTCTGCGTTGAGCGTGGGGCTTTCTGTCGAAACTGAGGTCGCCGTCGGTCAGCATGGTGATACGCCGGCCGAATGGGGAGATGGAAAATGAATGCGAACGACTTTTCCTTCCGCGCGTTCGTATTGGGGATATTGGCGTGTCTCGCGATGACAGGCTGCACCGTCGGCCCGAACTTCGAACGTCCAACAACGTCTACGCCGCCGGAAGTCTTTGATCGTACCCAATCTGCGCAAGCATCAAGCAAGGCCGTCGAATCTGAATTCGCTCCGGAATGGTGGACGCTGTTCAATGATCCCACGTTGAACGCGCTTGAGCAGCAACTGGCCGATGCGAACCTCGATGTGGCGGCGGCGTCGGCGCGTCTGCGGCAAAGCCGCGCCGGGCAACGCATTGCCGGTGCTGAGGAATACCCGACACTGGATGGCGCCGCATCCTATGACCGCGAGCGTGGAAGCCCGAACGGCATCCTGTCGTTGCTCGGAGTCACCCCGACGGGAAGTCAGGCGCAGTCGGCTTCGGGTGGCGCGCCGCTTGGCGTGGCGCCGTTGCCAGGCTCCAAGGGCTCGCCCGCGTACGATTTGTACCAGTTCGGCTTCGATGCATCGTGGGAACTCGACATCTGGGGTCGGGCTCGACGTGGTGTCGAGGCTGCGACGGCGCTGGCCGATGCCTCATACGAGGACCGCAACGCAGTTCTGTTGTCCGTACGCGCTGAACTCGCACGAGACTATATCCAGTTGCGTGACACGCAGGCTCTCCTTCAGATAGCGAACCAGAACCTTGAGATTGCTCGCGATACCACGAAGCTCACACAGATCCGGGTGCGTGAAGGCGTCACGACGGATCTGGATGTGGCCAACGCTTCCGCGCAGGTGGCGTCAATCGAAAGTCTGATTCCGACGCTCGAATCGCGACGCGAAACTACGATCAACGCGATTGGCGTACTACTGGCCAAGGAACCGGGCGCGCTACGGCAAACGCTCAGCGAGCCGCATGACGTGCCGGCGCTGCCTGCACAGGTGCCCATCGGATTTCCGTCGGAGCTGGTGCAGCGCAGACCCGACATCAGGAAAGCAGAGGCTCAGCTGCACGCAGCCACGGCATCGATCGGCATGGCAAAAGCCGATTTTTATCCACGCATATCGCTCAACGGCAGCGCAGGGTTCCAGAGCCTTCAGCTCTCGAACCTTGCCAACTGGGCGTCGGGCCAGTTTGTCGTCGGACCATCGATCACGCTTCCCATCTTCGAGGGCGGGCGCCTGAAGGGGACACTGCACCTACGCGAGGCGCAACAGCAGGAGGCTGCGATCGTCTACAAACACACCGTACTTGAGGCCTGGCGAGAGGTGGACGATGCGCTCGTCGTCTATGACGCTGAACAGAGGCGGCGCGATCGGCTGACGGCGGTGGTTGCTCTAAACCAGCGCGCGCTCTCGATCGCGCAGCAGCGCTACAAGGGTGGGGCGGTCGACTTTCTCAACGTACTTAACGTGCAGAAGCAACTACTGGACGCCCAGAGCAACTTCGAACAAAGCAAGGCGACCGCTGCCGCGAATCTCATCACCCTCTGTAAGACGCTCGGCGGCGGGTGGGAATCGACTTACGCCAATCCATCCGTCTCGCGTTGACGGGGGCACTGGGGCGGACAGGTGTGGCGTCTCTCGCATGCGTTCAAGGTTGCGTAGTTGCGGCGAAGTGTTACGTGTATTTTTGCCGAGGCGCCCCGCACATGGAAGGCGCGCGTGTGGTACGAGTCGCGACCTGATACGCCCGTCCACCACCCCAATAACTGCGGAAGAGCGCTTTGATTTCATCTCGAGTCCGCAGGCCAGCGAAAGGATTCAGAAAAATTGAATCCTCCAGACAAATTACAGGCCTGCAGACAGGGAGACAATAAGACCTTCGAATGATTTTAGTGACAGTTCGTATTAGTCGGGATCGATCGCGACGCTGAAGATGGCGGCCCCAGCGCAGCGAATGCAGAAACGTCTACCTGGCGCCCTGGTGGAGAGGCAGCACCTGCTGCAACTTCCTGACGACATCAGGCACTGAGCGCGCATTCAGCTTGTGCATCGCTTGCGCCCGATGGATCTTGACCGTCACCTCGCTAAGACAGAGAAGGTCGGCAATCTGCTTGTTCAACAGTCCATCGGCGACCAACCTGATGACTTCCCGCTCGCGCGCTGTCAGCGAATCGTATGTTTGACGGATGCCCGCAACGATCCTTTCCTGGCGCTTCAATTCGCTATCCCTTTTCAGGGCTGCGGCGATCGTATCGATCAGATCCTGATCCTTGAACGGCTTTGTCATGAA
This sequence comes from Paraburkholderia sp. GAS334, assembly GCF_050436625.1. Classification (NCBI taxonomy): domain Bacteria; kingdom Pseudomonadati; phylum Pseudomonadota; class Betaproteobacteria; order Burkholderiales; family Burkholderiaceae; genus Paraburkholderia; species Paraburkholderia sp. GAS334. Next base: position 15,732 of record NZ_JBNDMO010000030.1, read on the forward strand.
ATCGAAAGCGCCCGCCTTCATTGCCTTGACGGACATCTCAATGTCACCGTGCCCAGTCAGAAATATGACCGGAAATCGAACACTTTCTTTAAATGGCGCCTGCTGCAGGGTCAGGCCGCTCGTGCCTCGCAGCCGGACGTCAAGAATGAGACAACTCGGCACGTCCGGCATCTCCGCGGCCAGAAAATCGTCGGCCGATTCGAACGCCCGCACGTGAATTCCGACTGACATGAGCAGAGAGGTTAGCGCGCCGCGAATAGACTCGTCGTCGTCGACCACATAAACAAGCGAGTCCGGCAATGATTCACTTCCCGTCCCAACGTTGTCGTGTTTCATCGCTCGATCTTCGAAAAGTTCGTTACAGCATGCTGACGCCGATACTCTCCGTATGGTAAGCAATGCTCGAACTTATCGCTACATATTGCGCACGGTTTTTCCTGGCGTCATTGCGCCTCAAGGAATACCTTTGCCTGGTAGCCTGACCGGCGCTGACGCGAACACCTTGAGTGGGCAGAGCGGCTGCACCGTCGCTCCGCGCCTGCCCCAATTTGCAGTCGTATTTGGCCGTATGACGAGCGCAGTCCGCTATCGGAGCCCGTGACAAAACTGTTCGACCGTGCAGATACACGAGATTCTGGAAATTTTGACGTGATGGCCGAAAATCGGCAGGAAATGTCCCCAAACCATCAAAGCTAGAGCGTCGGTGAAGACCCGTGAAGCGTAAGCTGATCTCATCGGCGATCAGAAGATCGCTGGTCCTGGCGGGCACAGGGACCTGGTGACTGGAGTCATGGGGTCTTGCACAAATTGACGCGGACTGGATGGCGCTGAACCTTGCCTTCTTTCGCATTCGGATCTTTGTCTTCGTGTACCTGTGGACGCGTTGGGTTGACCACGGCGGTAAAGGTACTGCCTTGGGTAAATTCGTGGCAGATACCGGGCATGAGCCCGACTGAGGACAGAGTCATCATGATGATGCGGAACCGGAATACCTCCTTCCTGTTTGGAGGCAATGCTCCTTATGTCGAGGAGCAATACGAGGCATACCTTGCCGACCCGAACACGGTGTCGGAAGAGTGGCGCGGCTATTTCGACGCGTTGCAGGGCGTGCCGGCGGTTGATGGATCAGACGCAGGCGATGTTGCACACGCACCGGTCGTGTCTCGCTTTGTCGAGCTGGCCAGGCAGACGCGAACTGGAGGGCGCTCAGAGAGCGACGTACTGAGTTTCGCCCGCAAGCAGGTCGCCGTACAGGCCTTGATTTCAGCCTATCGCATGGTCGGCACCCGCAATGCTCATCTGGATCCGCTGCGCTGGACGGCGCCGGTGCCGGTGCCTGAACTGAGCCCGGGCTACTACGATCTGTCCCATGCGGACATGAACACGAAGTTCAGCATGTCGGGCGCTTATTTTTCGGACGAAGATACATCGCTCGGCAATCTGATGCAGGCGCTCACAGAGACCTATTGCGGGACGCTGGGCGCCGAGTTCATGCATCTGGCCGATCCAGTTCAGCGTAACTGGTGGCCAATGCATCTCGAGGCTTCGCGTGCAAAAGCCACGCTGGATACCGGTGACAAGCTGCACATCCTCGAACGGCTGACGGCCGCCGAGGGCCTCGAAAAATACCTGCATGCGCGCTACGTCGGCCAGAAGCGCTTTTCGCTTGAGGGTGGCGAGTCGCTCATCGTCCTGCTGGATGAGCTGGTTGCATACGGTGCCACGAGGGGAGTCAAGAGCTCAATTCTCGGCATGGCACATCGTGGACGCCTGAACGTTCTCGTCAATATTGTCGGCAAGCCGCCGGCTGCGTTGTTCGACGAGTTCGACGGGAAAACCGCGCATCTTCTTCCGGCAGGCGACGTCAAATATCACAAGGGCTTTACCGGCCTGCTCCCGACAGCAACCGGGCCGGCAGAAGTAACCCTCGCGTTTAACCCGTCGCACCTGGAAATTGTGAACCCGGTTGTTCAGGGGATCGCTCGTGCGCGCGCCGAAGTATTGGGGCTAGGTGCGAGCGCTGTGCTCCCCGTGGAGATCCACGGGGACGCTGCTATTTCGGGGCAGGGTATCGTCATGGAGACGATGAACCTTTCGAACACCCGGGGCTACGGCACGGGCGGCACGATCCATGTGGTCGTGAATAACCAGGTTGGCTTCACCACTTCCCACCCGGAAGATGTCCGGTCGTCTTTCTATTGCACCGACATCGCCAAGATGATCGAGGCGCCGATCCTGCACGTGAACGGCGACGACCCTGAGGCAGTTGTTGCGGCAACGCGCCTGGCAATCGATTTCCGTGCGACGTTCAATAAGAGCGTCGTTATCGATCTGGTTTGCTTCCGCCGCCACGGCCACCAGGAACAGGACACGCCGAACATCACGCAACCGCTGATGTATCGTTCCGTTGCGGGCCACCCTGGTGTCCGTACTCTCTATGCAAGGAAGCTTGTGGACGAGCGGGTCGTGACGGCGGACGACGTGGAGAAGTATGTCCACGACTACCGTGAACGTCTTGACGCTGCGCAGACCGTCGAAGAGAAGAAGCCCGTCGATCAAAAGAGCGAAGAGGTGAGCTGGCCGCAGCTGCTCGATGGAAACGTTGGCCGTATCTATTACGCGGCACCCTTGCCGGACCACGTTCAAGAACTCGCACTCAGGATCACAAGCGTTCCCGAGCAGTATTCGTTACATCCGCTCGTCGGAAAAGTGATGACTGCCCGTCGCGAGATGGCGGAAGGCAAGCGTGCGCTGGACTGGGGTATGACTGAGCATATGGCCTTCGCCTCTCTACTCTCCGCGGGTATCGACGTGCGCTTGAGCGGCCAGGACAGTGAGCGCGGTACGTTTAGCCATCGTCACGCGGTACTCCACGATCAGAAACGGTCGATTCGGGGAGAGGGCACGTACATCCCGCTGGACAACGTGTCGGAGACCCAAGGACGATTTTCGGTGACCAACTCGGTTCTGTCGGAGGCAGCGGTTCTCGGCTTCGAGTACGGATACTCGGTTGTTCGACAAAACTCACTCGTATTGTGGGAAGCGCAGTTCGGCGACTTCGCGAACGGGGCGCAGGTTGTTATCGACAACTTTCTGTCTGCAGGCGCTGCAAAGTGGGGGCAACACAGTGGTGTCACGATGCTGCTTCCACACGGTCAGGAAGGGGAGGGGCCGGAACACGCGTCCGCCCGACTTGAGCGCTACCTGCAACTGTGTGCACAGGAAAACATGCGGGTTGTTCAGCCCACGACACCGGCTCAGCTTTTCCATCTGTTGCGGATGCAGGCAGTGCTCCCCGATCGCGTTCCGCTTATTGTGATGACGCCCAAGTCACTTCTGCGCCACCCGGAGGCTGTCAGCAGCCTCGATGATCTCGCCAGGGGGCGCTTCAAGGAGATTCTTGCCGAATCGCCTTCTAAGGAAGCGGCGTCCAGGGTCGACCGGGTCATTCTGTGTTCGGGCAAGGTCTACTTCGAACTTCTGGAGCGTCGGCGTAAGGCGAAGAAGGACAACATCGCATTGATTCGCGTTGAACAGTTGTATCCGTTCCCCGCAAAGCAGATCAGTTCGGAACTGGAGCGCTATCCGAATCTGAAGAGCGTCGTCTGGTGTCAGGAAGAGTCGAAAAACCAGGGTTCGTGGAATTTCGTGCTGGAACAGCTGCTGGACATCGTGAAGGCGCCTGCAGCGCTGCGCTATATCGGCCCTGAGGCAACCGCATCGACTGCACCGGGTTACAAGTCGATGCACCTTGCGCGTCAGGAAAAGTACCTGCATGCAGCGATCGACGAGTAAGAAGGCAGCAAGGGCGAGTCGGAGACGATGTCACCGATTCGCCCTAGGCATGAAGACGGTAGTGGGTGGAAGAAGAGGAGGTCAATATCATGGACAAACGTGCCGGGCGGGTGCTGTTGATTACGGGTGTCAGCTCTGGCTTTGGCCGCGCGCTTTCTGAAGCCGCTTTGCTTGCGGGACACACCGTGATCGGCACCGTCAGAAGCGAGGCAGCAAAAGCTGAGTTCGACAGGCTGGACGGAAAACGGGCGCACGGCGTGATCCTCGATGTCACTGACTTCGCAGCGATCGAGACGGTCGTCAAGGACGTTACCGGGCGCACGGGACCGGTCGATGTACTTGTGAACAATGCTGGCTACGGCCATGAAGGAACCCTTGAGGAGTCACCCCTCAACGAACTGGTACGTCAGTTCAACGTCAACGTGTTCGGCGCCGTGGCCATGACCAGGGCCGTGCTGCCGTCAATGCGAGTGCGACGTGCGGGTCATATCGTCAACATCACGTCGATGGCTGGGCTCGTGACGTTTCCCGGCGTCTCTTACTACTGCGGCAGCAAATTCGCGCTCGAGGGTATCTCTGAAGCGCTGGAGAAGGAAGTGCGCGGTTTCGGGATCAAGGTAACGATCGTCGCGCCCGGCTCATTTCGAACCGATTGGGCTGGCCGCTCGATGATTCGTACAGAGCGTAGCGTCGACGACTACAACGCCGTTTTTGAACCGATTCGCCGTCTTCGCAAGGAAAAAGACGGGAAGCAGGCAGGCGACCCCGCCAAAGCGGCGCAGGTCCTGCTGGACATCATCGAGCACGACAACCCACCTGTCCATCTGCTGCTCGGCAACGACGCGCTTGGCCTTGTGCGCAAAAAGCTAGCCGACCTGAACGATGAGATCGATGCGTGGGAATCAGTCTCGAAGTCGACCGATTTTTCATGACCGGGCATGCGCATGGTTGCCTTGCCTGCCTCAAGGCAAGCGGTCGCGATGCCGCGCCATGTCCCTGACTTCTGTCTCGATCTTCATCATTTACCCAAGGGCGTCTTTCCGGGTAACTTGCTCTAACGCGGAAACAATCGGGGATTACTCCGGCCAGCAAGGGCGCAACGCTCGGAGCACGGATTGTCTGGAGGATTGAGCAGCAGAATCTGGACGTGGTTCGGGCTATGCTGCGAATGAAGCGTTAGAGGCAGCATGTCGAATTCAGGCAAGATGCCGGGGCGGAGATAAGTGTGCTGTCTCCGTTCAATCTGGATCAATCGGAGCAGCATGGACACGTTCCGCAACATGAAGATTTTCGTCGAAGTGGCCGAGGCAGGAAGCTTTACGGCGGCCGCGAATCAACTGGGTACCACAACGGGCTATGTGTCCCGGTCGATTTCCGAACTCGAAACTCATCTGCGTACCCGCTTGCTCAACCGCACGACGCGGCGCATCGCACTGACAGAGGCAGGCGAGCGGTATCTGCAACGGTGCTACGCGATCACCGCGTCGGTTGCGGAGGCAGAGGCCGAGGCATCGGACGCGCATGCGAACCCGGTGGGAACGCTGCGAGTCCATGCGTTGTCGAGCCTGGGGCAAAACTATGTGGTCCCCGCGGCTGCGGCCTACCAGGAGCGCTATCCCGCAGTAACCGTGGATCTCACGCTCTCGCAGAACGTTCCCGACCTGCTGGAAGAGGGCTACGACGTGGCCTTGCGGGTCACCCAGGGGGCGCTGCCCGACTCGGCCTACATCTCACGGCGGCTCGGCACGTTCTACGGCATTCTGTGCGCGTCTCCAAAGTATCTCGAGATACACGGTGTGCCGCAGACAGTTGAAGATTTATCGAATCACACCTGTCTTCAGGTCGCCATGCCGATTTTTCCGGCGGACCGCTGGCATCTGGAAGATGTGAGCGGAGAGCACGAATTCATGCTGCCTGATGGCCGCTTCAAGGTGAACGTCCCCGATGCCATGGCGGTTGCGGTGCTGGAAGGAATGGGCATTGGGGCGTTACCGACGCTCACGGTGCGATCCATGCTGCGCTTGGGCTCGCTGAAACGCGTGCTGCCGGACTATCAGCTGCAAACGCTGAATGTTTTCGCGGTGTATGCGTCGCGTCAGTATCTCGACGCGAAGATCAAAACATGGATCGAATTCTTGCGCGACTGGACGGATGGCGCGCTAAGTACCGATGGTCTCGCAATGGGAGGTACCTCAAACGGCTGAGGCGTGGTGCCCGGTGAGCGCCGTCGAGGTAGCGCATTGATCAGGATGCTCCCCAGACCAAGGAGCAGGCACGACTACAACCTCAAGTATCTGATCGCGGCGGCGCTGCTCGATGACGAGGTGGGGCCGGCTCAGCTCGAACCGGAACGCGTCCAGGCGGCTGACGCGCAGGCACTGCTCAGGAAGGTCGTGGTGCGGCCGGACGCTGCATTCAGCGCGCAGTATCCGCACGCGTTGAACACCCGGGTGACGATCCGATGCAAGGACGGGCGGACCTTGACAAAGGAACATGTCGGCTTCGAAGGTGGGCTCGAGAATCCGTTGACATGGGAGCGGACGGTCGAGAAATTCCACTGGCTGAGCGAGCCATACGCGGATGAAGCGCTTCGAGACCAGATCATCGATCTGGTCTCCACGCTGGATGAACATCCGATTGAGGACTTGATGCAACGCCTGGCGAAGGTCAATCCGGAACCGCTATACCCGGCGAAACATCCGGGATTCAGTAATCACAAAGGTCCTTAGGAGATATGTCGGCCCGATGGTGAGTTGGGATTTGCATCGCAGCGCCATTCGCGACCGGATCGCCGCGTCGCAAGCGGAAATAGTGATCAGATTGCAGTCTTCCTTGCGCTCGGGGCGGGTGGCGTTGAGCCTATTCGAAAGTATGACCACGTTGAACGATGAGGTGCATCGCACATCTGCTTGAACGACTAGCGTCGGTGCGAAACATTGGATACCTTAACGTAACGCGGCGGCCGTTCATGGGCACTTGAGTCATGGCACATCCGTTCGGCACGCTTAACGTATTGTTACCGGCGCGGCGTCCTGTTCAGTGAGAATGAAACGTCACGTTTCGATTCGTAAGGAGCGCGACCATGCTGGTTAGCCAAGTCGATCCGTGGGTTCAGACCATACGACTTTTATCATCGGGATCACGATGCGCAGATGCCCGCGCTGATACGACGCCCGTGGCGAAACACCGGACATCCAGTATCAGTCGCTCGCCTCACTTGAAGGTGAGTCTGATTGAGCGGACCACCTCGTTAACCGTGACAATCGCGTGGTGGGATCCGACGAGCTGCTTCTACGGCGCCCAGATCTGGCGGGTCGCAAGCGCCAAGGTATCAGGGATATGCGCGTTGAGCGGGCAACGCATCAGGCGCGGGGACCGTATCTTTCATCCGCAACGTTCGAAAGCTGCACCGGTCAATGCCCGCGCGATGATCCTCGAATCGGCCCTAAACGCGATTGAACCGTTGCAGACAAGCCGGGTGTAGATATTCTCCTGGAAGGCGCGACGTCTTTTTCTTCATTGAGATAACGACGACAAGCGTGCGAACAAAAGACTTCATGATGACGGCTATAAACCGCCCGATGAGAAGGTGGGTCCGCAGCGCTTGAAAACAATTCCACGTATGGGGCTAATCAACATTCAGGTCGATGCGACGGGGGCATGCGCCATTACACACATCTTCTCCATTCACGGGCTCGCAACAGCATGCCGCGTCAATGAAGACTGTCCTGGTTGGCATAGGTTGACTCCCACCCGCCGCCGAGCACCTTGCACAGCGTGATCAGGTTGGCGGCGGCGTCGGCCTTGCTTTGCTCAAGCTTGCTCTGCGCGTCGAGCAACTGTTTCTGCACGTTAAGTACGTCGAGAAAGTCGACTGCGCCTGCCTTGTACCGTTGCCGCGCAATCGAAAGCGCGCGCTGGTTCAGGCTGACGACCGCCGTCAGGCGATCGCGCCGCCGCTGTTCAGCGTCATAGACGACAAGCGCGTCGTCCACCTCCCGCCAGGCCTCAAGTACGGTATGTTTGTAGACGATTGCGGCCTCCTGCTGTTGCGCCTCGCGTAGGTGCAGTGTCCCCTTCAGGCGCCCGCCTTCGAATATGGGAAGCGTGATCGATGGTCCGACGACAAACTGTCCCGACGCCCAGTCGGCGAGATTCGAGAGCTGAAGGCTCTGGAACCCTGCGCTGCCGTTGAGCGATATGCGTGGATAGAAGTCGGCCTTCGCCATGCCGATCGTCGCCGTGGCCGCGTGCAGTTGAGCCTCTGCTTTCCTGATGTCGGGTCTGCGCTGCACCAGCTCCGACGGAAATCCGATGGGCACCTGTGCAGGCAGCGCCGGCACATCATGCGGCTCGCTGAGCGTTTGCCGTAGCGCGCCCGGTTCCTTGGCCAATAGCACGCCAATCGCGTTGATCGTGGTCTCGCGTCGCGATTCGAGCGTCGGGATCAGGCTTTCGATCGACTCCGCCTGTGCGGTTGCGTTGGCCACGTCCAGATCCGTCGTGACGCCTTCACGCACCCGGGTTTGCGTGAGCCTGACGGCATCGCGGGCGATTTCAAGGTTTTGCCTTGCTATTTCAAGTAGAGCCTGCGTGTCACGCAACTGGATGTAGTCTCGCGCGAGTTCAGCGCGTGCGGACAATAGCACTGCGTTGCGGTCCTCGTATGAGGCATCGGCCAGCGCCGTCGCAGCCTCGACACCACGTCGAGCCCGACCCCAGATGTCGAGTTCCCACGATGCATCGAAGCCGAACTGGTAGAGGTTGAAAGCTGGCGAGCCCTTGGAGCCCGGCAACGGTGCCACACCAAGCGGCGTGCTGCCCGAAGCCGACGCCACCTTACCTCCGGTCGGGGTGACGCCGAGCAACGACAGGATGCCGTTCGGGCTTCCACGCTCGCGGTTGTACGACGCCACGCCGTCCAGCGTTGGATATTCCTCTGCACCGGCGATGCGTTGCTCCGCACGGCTTTGCCGCAGACGCGCTGACGCCGCCGCCACATCGAGATTCGCATCCGTCAGTTGTTTTTCCAGTGAATTCAGCATGGGATCGTTGAATAGCGTCCACCATTCCGGACCGAATGCGGATTCGACTGCCTTGCTCGATGCTTGTGCAGCCTGAGTGCGGTTAAACACGTCAGGCGTACTCGTCTGCGGACGTTCGAAGTTCGGGCCGACCAGACAGCCCGTGAGCGCGAAGCAGAGCAATACCGCGAGCGCCGACATGCGGATGGAAAAATCGCACGCGTTCATTTCGCGTCTTCTCCTGCGATCCGCGTATCGGCATGCTTGCCAACGGCGACCTCCGTTTCGACAGAAAGCCCCACGCTCAATGCGGACGCGGCCTGTTGTCCGTGGTCGATGGTGATCTTGACAGGCACGCGCTGGACGACCTTGGTGAAGTTGCCCGTCGCGTTGTCGGGCGCGATAGGCGCGAAGCTCACACCCGTAGCGGGAGCAAGACTATCGACATGCCCTCGAATCACGACGCCCGGAAAAGTGTCGACCTTGATACGCACGGCATCGCCGGGCCGCATCCTGGTGAGCTGGTTTTCCTGAAAGTTGGCAACGACATAGGCTTCTGACAGCGGGACGATCGCGAGCAGGGGCGCGCCGGGTGTAACGAATGCGCCGACCCGCGCCGAACGTCGTCCAACCTTGCCGTCGATAGGCGCGTGGATCTCCGTATAGGACAGGTTGGGCTTCGCCTGCTCGAGCGCCGCCTCGGAGTGGGCCAACGCGCCCGCTGCCTTGTCGCGCTGGGTTCGCAGAACGTCGAGGTTCTGCTCAGTCGCAACGAGCGCGGCCCGGTTGCGGGCCTGCTGCGCGAGTTCCTCGGCGAGCGTGCTCGAAGCGTGCTGCTGCTCCTGAGTCGTTCCCGCGCCGGCTTCCGAGAGGTTCTGGTACCGCGAGGCGTTTGCTCGCGCAAACGCGATCGACGCGTCATCTGCCCGAAGCGTGGCACGCGCCTGATCGACAAGCGCGGGCTGCCGCGCGATCTCGGCCTCGTAGTTCGCGACCGATGCTTTTGCCGCCGCCACGTCCGCCTGCGCACTCATCAATGCCGCCCGGAAGTCGCGGTCATCGATACGGACCATTAACTGCCCGGCTTTTACCTGCTGGTTGTCCTCTACGAGTACCTCTGAAAGCTGGCCAGCGACACGCGGTGCGACCAGCGTGAAATCGGCCTCTACATAAGCATCATTGGTGGTCTCGCTATTTGAGTCGGCAAATAGTCTTATGCAAGCCCATACAGCGACGCCGAGTATGATCACATACGCCGCAAGACGAATTGTTTTGGGAGCAAATCGGATGACAGATGACATATATATCGTCGCTTAGCGGGGAGAAGGCGGCGTAGTGGTCCAGGGCGGATAAACGCGCACGGGTAACACCGGAACAACGAAAAGAAAGGCGACGGCGATACCTGCCATCACGCAATAGAGATCCGCCGATGTCAGTACTACGGCCTGCTCGTGGATCCGGTGTGCGAGTTCGCCGAGACCATGAACAGCATCGATGCTTTGACCCGTAACCAACGCGTTGTTGCCTAACTGGTCCACGAGCATGCTCGAATGAAAATGCTCGCGCGCAGTACCCAGCCCTTCAATAAGGCCGGTTGCCGCAGCAGCCGAAAATGTTTTGACCGTGTTAAACATGGCCGAAGCAAACGGGCCTTCCGTTGGGGGCAAGCCTGTCGTGACGCCCATCAGGATCGCCATGATCACCATCGGTTGCGCAACGCTCTGTAGCGCCGCAAGCCAGTAAAAGTTCTCGCGAATCCACTCGGAGGTCATGAAACTCCCCATCAGGCACGAGGTGGCCATCAGGGAAAGTCCAATGGCCATGACCCAGCGGTGGTCGACCTGCCGGAGGTTCAGGACGGCGGCGGTCGCAGGCAGCGTAATCACCAGGGGAATGGCGACCACCAAAAACAGCGGCGTGGTTTGCAGCGGCCTGTAATCGTGAATTTGTGCGAGAAATTGGCTGGGTATAGCGGCAACGGCATCCAGCAGCACAACCGCGCCTACCAGTGTTAGTAACCCGTGTGAAAAGTTCCTGCGGAAAAGCAGTTGGAGCTTGAAAAACGGCAGCGGATGAAACCACTCGTTGATAAGGAACGCCACCAATAACAGCGCCCCGCCACAAAACATCGTGGCGATAAACGTGGAATTCAGCCAATCAAGGCGATCGCCCTGCAGAAGGCCAATGACGAGCATTGCGAAAGCGGGGTATCCCAGTATGAATCCGGTCCAATTGAATGAATGGAACCGTTCGAGTTTAGTGGGATCCTCCGGAAGTCCCTTGTAGATTGCCACGCAGCTCAGCAAACCAAGCGGCACGATTTGCCAGAATGCCATTCGCCAGCTGACATATTCTGTCCACAAGGCGGCAAGAGGCGTGCCGAGCACTGGCCCGAAGGTCGCGGTGAGTGCGTACCCGGCGAGCCCGTATAACTTGACTTTCGGGGGAAGATAGCGCAGCGCCACAATGATCAACATCGGGGGCAGACATCCGCAGGCTACGCCCTGCAGCGTACGCAGCACATATAGCGAAAGCAGGTTCGGCGCAAAGGGGCAAAGGAATCCAAGGAACATCACGCCCAGCACGGCGCCGATCGTAAATCGCTTCAGCGTGAGCGTCACCCCAAACCACGGAGCAAACGCCATCGTGGCCACGTTCGTGGCCTCGAAGAGAGCGGTCAGCCAGGTCCCATCGTCACTTCCAATCGAGAACGCGCCGCGAATATCAGCCAGCGCCACTGCGGTGACCTGTTCGTTCAATATGGCCAGTAGCGATGCCAGCAACATTCCGATCAGGCCGATAGCGAGGCGAAGCGGTAGCTTCTCTTCAGTGGACGTTTGCTGTACAGGAGTCTCTACCTCGCGCGCAGAAATCTGCGCCGACGATCCGGGCGGCTTGTGTTCTGGCGTTCCGGCTGTGGGCAGGTTGGCGGTGTTCATAAGAGTCCGCGAGGCTACGCGCATTTAATGGGTACTGGATCGGAAAGTATTCCTCTCACGCGCAGTGCTCGCGAAGATCCCGGATGCGCCGCGAAAGCGCCTGGTCCAAGGACCCTATGGTTTTTCCTGCAGTCATTCGAACCGGGCCACCCACGTATCGCTGCCGCGCAATGGATTGATCTCATTCTAGGAGACGGGGCCGCGTTCTTAAAGCTAACAAAGGTCGCGTATCGGTTCATCCCATTCACAAATCTGGCCAATGTCACCACAGCTGCCGGGACAAAGCGCCCACCTGGAAATGATCCTTTTCCATTCGGTTAACAGAACTAATTTCACCGAGGTGAAGCGGCGCGAGCGGCGACGTCTTTTCTTGCACGCTTTAGCGATTCCCGGGCAATGAGTAACCGCGCCTGGCCGGCGGTTTAACACGGTGGTTCCTGCCGCTACGACGCGTTTGGAGCGGCGAGGGTATCTGCAGATCAATGGCGCAAATACCAAAGCGATGTATCAGGACGCCACCGAAACAGACTGCCTGTCGGGATCAACAACTGGCGCGACGCTTCATCGACAGCCGAACGGGTAGTGGCTACAGTGGCTACAATCGATATGCGAACCCACTGACGCTGATGCGTCGACAGGTTCTGCTTTATTCAAGCGTTGTTGACTGGGGAAGCGACAATGAAATTCTCGATGAAAAGTGAAATCCGCTCAGACGATGTTTCAACGATTGAGCATGCGATGAAGACCGTCGATGCCGACGCGAAGGTCAACGTTGACATTGACGCGAAGACGGTGAGCGTCGATTCATGGCTGATGCCTGAAGAGTTTCTCGTCGCTTTCGAAGACGAGAACTATGACGTGGTCATTGTCGAAGCCTAGAAGGCTTGACACACGACCCGGTGGCGCTTCAGCGTTGATGGCATGGCCGGGCAAGGTGGAGCAGCAATGAAACGGTGACGCATGTTACGCGTACAGTTGACTTGCCCCGGAATCTTTCGGCCAGCTGACTGCCTGGCGCATCTGGACCAACGTTGTGACTGGATAGTCCAATCATGAGGATCGGGTCTTGTGCGAGCTTTGAAAACAATCCGTTGCCAACCCGATTGGCCCCGCGGGCTCAACGCGGCGAGACGACGATCGCCGCGCGGCGGTTCTGCGCCTGGCCGGCGGCCGTACGGTTGTCGCCCACCGGGTCGCGCTTGCCTTTCCCTATGGTGTGGACGTGGTCCGCAGCAAGGCCCGTGTCGACCAGTTCGTTCGCCACGGTCTCGGCACGGAGCCTCGACAACCGGATGTTGTAGGCGTCTGTGCCCACCCCGTCGGTGTAGCCATAGACGCGCACGCTGTTGAGCCCCACGGACACGAGCGTGTGGCCGATGCGCTCGACGACCCGGCGGACCTCGGGCTTGAGGTCGTAGCGGTCGAAGTCGAACAGGATCGGTTCGTTCGAGCCGAACTCGAAGCCCTGCTCGGTCTCCTGGAATCCTTCTGACTTGAGCGCCTTGACCTGCGTCTGGGTCAGACCGCGGTAAAGCGGCGGCGTCTGGCAGCCCGCGAGCAGCATGCAAAGGAGCAGTGCGCTCCCAATACACATCCGCCAGATGCCTGCAGGAAACGAGTGTCTCATCATCGCATTCCCCTCGAGTGCGCCCGCTTTGCGCGCGCTGTTTCGAACCCTTGCGACGGCCCCGGCTGCGCCTCGGCTGCTGCGCCAGGGCCATCCCGTCAAGCCGGTCCTGCGACGCCTTCGGCAAACTCCCACGAGCCCGGCCGCGCGCGCTTGGCCCGGTACATCGCTGCATCTGCGGCGCGCAGCAAACTGATCGCGTCACACGCGTGATCGGGATACAGCGCAACGCCGATGCTCATCATGGTGGCCACTGTACGGCCATCGGGCAAGACGATTGTCGGCGTCATGCTGGCCAGTACGCCCTCGGCGATACGGCCGGCGCTGGCCGCTTCGCGCATGGGCGCCAGCATCACGGCGAATTCGTCGCCGCCCAGGCGCGCGACCAGATCGGCCTCGCGCAACTGCGCGCGCAGCCGCGCCGCAATGCCGATCAGCACCGCGTCGCCGGCTTCATGACCGAGGCAGTCGTTGATCTCCTTGAAACGGTCGCAGTCGAGATATAGCACGGCGACGCGCTGGCCCGTCTCCGCAGCCTCGCGGAGGGCGCCCGCGAGGCGCGACTCGAACTGCACGCGGTTGGGCAGGCCCGTGAGGGCATCGTGGTTGGCCTGGTGTTCGAGCGAGGCATTTTCTTCACGCAGGCTGTTTTGCCAGTTTTCGAATTCGTCGAGCAAGGCGTTGAAGTCGTCGCCAAGCTGATTCAGTTCCGCGATCGCCACGGGCTCGACCCGCTGCTCGAACGCGCGCTCGCGCCGCACCGCGTGGGCGACGCCGGCCAGCGCGCGCAGCGGCGCGACGATGTTGCGCAGCAGGCGCTGCGAGCTGACATAGGCGCCGAGCACGCTGACGGCGAGGCAGGCCAGGATGCCGCCGACGCCGCCGAGCAGGAATCCGAAGAACTGGTGACCCCGGCCGCGCACTTCGACGTGACCGACGACGATGCCGTCGTGCAGCACCAACGTGGTCACGGGCCCGGGTAGCGCAATGCCGGCGACCTCCCGCTCGAGCCTGGCGATCGCACTGCCGGCGGGCAACTGCCACGCCGCGAACGGCAGGCCCTTGCCATCGGTGACGACGACCTCGGCCACGTCCTCTTCGCTGGCGATCAGCCCGATTGCCTCGGCCGCTGCGATGCGGTCGCCGAACACCAGCGCCGCCTCGACCGTATAGCCGAGCGAGCGGGCCAGCAGGTTCAGATTGTTGCCGGCATAGGCACGCAGCGCGATCACGGCGACCACGATCAACGACACAGCGGCCATCGCGACGGCGACGAACGCCAGGCGCAGGTGCGCGCGGCGCAACACGCTTTGCAGCGTCGGGCGCGGCGCGCGAGGAGGGGAAACGGGGGGCGCGGGCTGTCTCATGGCGTCAGCGGCCGCCGGGCGAGCTTGAGCACATTCGGGTGAACCCGTACGCCGCTGCGCGCCACGGCGTCGAGATTGATGTCGAACGTGACGCGTTCGTCATCGACATTGAGGCAGAACATGCTGCCGGCGGTGCAGGACGGGTTGTGCTCCGAGATGGTCAAGACCGGATGGCCGGCCACGGCGGCCCTGACCTGCTGTTTCTCATCGTCGCTCAGGTTGCCGAAATAGACGACGTCGCAGGCTGCGCCGATGGCGGGATCATCAAAGGCGATGCGCTGCACGTCGAGCGGCGTCGAGCCGGCCTGCAGCGTGTCGACCAGGCCGTGCGCGTAGTCGGGCTGGCCCGTCACGCACAGGCGCAGGCGCGCCGGTGTCGTCGGCCAGTGTGTGAAGCTGACAATGCCTAGCACGACCTGGCGCACGGCGGCGTCGCCCGGCGAAATGGCGGGATCGGCGCGGCTCGCGGTGCTGACGGCGGGCGTGGCGTCGGCTGGACCGGCTGCATTGGCGGGTGTTTCGGCGAGTGCGGCTGGTGCCGCGCCCAGCGCGCAAGCCACTGCGAGCAAGGCGTGGCGAAGCGGCGCGGCCCAGCCACGCCGACCGGACGTCGTCTGTGTGGCGATAGCTGCCGCGCCCCCTGGCTTCATTGCGGCCGCATGACAGGCAGCCGCGGCGCACACCGTCGCATGCATGATGGAAACATTCGTTGGCGTCGATCCCGGCGCTGCCTCCTGCCACCCGCCATTCGCGGGCCTGCACCGTATCACGCGCACCGATCAGTTCATCTTACGCACAAAGCCGCGTGATCAACCAGTGGGAAACACCCGCGAGCACCTTGGGGGCGAACTGGCGGATCGAGTTGGCGATGGCAGCGTGCGGGGTCATCAGATTGTTCGGCACGCCTCCGCGCACATCCGGCACGCATCGCTGCATGCACCGCAGTGCTCGGGTGCATGACCTGCGCATTCGTCCGCGCACTCGTCGCAGATCCGCGCGCAAAGCGCACAGAACTCAGGAGCGAAACGGCTCTGCCGCGCCAGCGCGGCGGACGTAAGCCGGCATAGCGACGCGCAATCGACGTTGAGCCGGATGCACTTTGCCAGGACCGCGACGCCGGGTTCTCCAAGGCACGCGGATGCGCAGCGGTCGCAAGCGGCGGCACATGCATCGCATGCATCGATACACGGTTGATAGGCTTCAGGGTTCATCGTATCGAGCTCCAAATACGAGAAAGGTGGGCGGGCTTCGGGTGCCGGTCCAGACATACGGGTTGCGCAGCGGCAGGCCATTACGCGCATATACGTGTAGCCAAGTGTAGTCCACCGCAAGTAGCGTCGGCGACGTCATCATGTTGACTTACCCAACACCCGCGTGGCCCCGAATCCGGCCAGTTTGTTGAGTCAGGCTCGTACGCGCGCATTCGGACTGCGTCCCGGGGTACTCGTACGTTTCGTGCGAAAACTGGCGGTTACCGTGAATCGATGTCCGCTTCGTAGAACGGTGAGCGGCAGGCCCAGCGTCGATCGGAAACTGTCTAACTTGAATGGAAAATCACCCGCGAGCCCGCGCCAGAACCTGCGCGATTTTTAGTCTACAAGTTAGACAAAATCGCGTAAGTCACCCATTCTTATGTCGATGCGCAGTGACATGGGCGCGAATCGCTGCGTCTGTGGCACAACGATGCGACAGAGCAGCGAGATCTGTCGCATTCGGACCCGCTCGAATTCCTGCATCGATCGTGCGCTATGCTTTTCTCGTGTACACGCTGCACCAGCCTGTCGCGTTGACCTCCTTGCCGTTGTAGATCTGACACGGTCCAGCCGCGTCGCCGGCTTTGCCCTGAAAATACTGGCAATTCACGCAAGCCTGCCCGGTCTGATATTTAGGATATTTCACCGTGTCGACTTTCGTCGCGTCAGCCTTGTATCCGAGCGCCTGTGCGGTCGCATCCGAATCGGAGACGGGCTCGGCGCCGGCCAGCGCGCTGCGCGAGAGGACGAGCGAAGACGCAAATACACTAGTTGTGAGCATGAAGCTACGGCGGGACGATTTCATGATGCCACTCCTAACCGCTTTCGAATAAGCCGGCACGGGTGTCGGCATGAATGAACACCCGTACTCGCGCCGGATGGTAACCACGCGCCTGTTCATGAAAGTCTTCCTGTTCCGAATTCGCCAGCTCAGCGCGAAACGTCAATGGACTCTCTTCATTACGTAGGATCGCTATTGATAAATTCCGCCGCCGACTGCAGCAATCACTTTATCGTCAGCAGACCGGCCCGCGCCTTCCGGAACGCATCTGCCTGATGTTGCGGGATGGCAGGCGCGCGCGGGTTGAAGCTGGCTGGCTATACAGGGGCCCTCACGGAGGCGCACGCGGATCAGGTGAACTACTACTTCACCTCGTCACCCTTCGCTTCATCTTTGGCCATGTTCTCGTGACTCATCGTGTCTTCTTTCATCCCGTCTTTGGCCATATCGGCCGCGCTCATCGCGTCATGCGGCGTTGCGTCCATTGTCGGGGTTTCCTGACTCACTGCGTCTTGGGCAGCGGGGTCGTTTGACGGGCTATCGGCAGCGAAGGCGCCCGCAGTCGCGAGCGTCATGCAGGTGGAAAGAATGGTGGCAGTGAGCTTGTTCATGATGTCATCCTTCGGCGATCCAATGGTGAGGCCATCGCGCATATCAAACGGAACATGCGCGTCGTCCTGGGTCGCGGCTGGGCCAGCGCGCGCCCAGGATTCTTTTCATTCTTGTCGGGACAGACAGGGAAATGAAGTAGGGACCCCCCGCCGAACGGCATGGGTAAATACCCGCTCAACATCCCGGAGCGGAGCCAACGTGCCGGTCAACGCATCATTCGGCCGGCACCAGGCTTCAAGTTGTTCGCCCTGCGCGAATCGATCTCGCTGGAATCGAAACTGCACCTCAGGCTGGCCTCGGCAAACGCACCGGATGGGCGCTGCACGCGCCCGCCGCAGCCCTCCTGTCTGGCAAGGACTAATTTGAAGCGCGTGACTGGGTTTGCCCTACCGCAAGTGTAGGGAGGTAACCCATCGCAGGCCCCGTCGCGCATATGCAGAATCCAGATACGGGTCAGTGTCAAGACGTCACCAGCCCGCATTCGCAGTAGAGCATGACGTCCAGTGCGCATCGCGCTGGCTGACCCCTGGGACGGAGGTCATATGTTCAGTACCCGCACCTATCGCAGCAGTGTTGCGGCACTGCTGTTTCTGCTATTCACGCTTCCTTCATTCGCCCAGTCGTTCCGGGTGCAATGTCCACCAACGACGCCGCTGCATCCGACGGCACTCCCTCTCGGAGCGTCGGAGCCGGCATACACCGGGCCGTCCGTGACCGGACAGAACTCCACCCCGACCAACGTCGTCAACGGCGCGATCAAGTGCCAGCAGATCTCGGGCGGCGATGGTTACGCAACGATGGGTAACGGCGTGCAGACCTACCTGTTCGCTTTCGGCCCGTTGTCGGGGCTCGCCGACATCAAGGCGGGCCTGCCCGGCACAGAGTTCGCCTCGGTGTTCAACACCGTCGGCGATCCGACGGCGGACCCGGCCTACAACGGCGCGGTCGGTCTCGTGCCCGATCCGAATTCCGTGCCTCCGGGTCTGCTGACCGGCCACGTCGATCCACGGGCGATCATGGATATCGGCGTGATGAACGGCAACGAGCCGGCACCGACGATGGCAATCGACGAGGACGACGAGTTCTTCCTCACGCTGACGAACGTCGGGATGATCATGCGCCCCGACCTGTTCGAGAAGCACACGGTGCACTTCCACGGCTATCCGAACGCCTCGTCGTTCTATGATGGCGTGCCGGACGCGTCGGTGGCGATCAATATCGGCGCGAGCTTCACGTACTACTACCTCGCGCCGGATGCGGGCACCTACTTCTGGCACTGCCACATCACGCCGCCGGAGCACCTGCAGATGGGCATGGTCGGCCAGATCTTCGTGCGGCCGCGCCAGAACCGCGTACCCGGCGGCGCGTCGTTGTACGACTCGCTGGTGATGCAGCAAAAGGATCTGCGCACGGCGTGCGGCAACGACATCCTGTGTACGACGCCGCTGCCGCCGCAGAACAGCGTGCTCCACGCGAATAACAAGAGCGGCACGCCGACGCTCTACGCGTACAACGACGGCGACGGCTCGACGGCCTACGACGTCGAGTATCCGGTGCAGATACACGGCTTCGATCCGAGCTTCCACTTCATAGGCATGACATTCAATCCGGAGCCGTTCACCGACATGAAGGACAAGTTCTTCATGTTGAACGGGCGCAGCTATCCGGACACGGTGAACACGGTGACTCCGGGCGACCCAGGCTCGATGCAGACGCCGGCGGCGGACGGCACCATGCATTTTTCACAACCGCTGCCGACGCTGATCAACATTCCGGCCGGCGGCAGGGCGCTGCTGCGGATCTCGGACCTCGACGTCACCGAGTATCAGACGCTGGCGTCGCTCGGCATTCCGATGCACGTGGTCGGTGTCAACTCCCGCCTGCTGCGCGACATGTCCGGCAACGACCTGACCTACAACACGAACTCGATCACGATGGGCGGCGGCGAATCGATGGACGTGATCCTCGACGCCAGCGACAAGAGGTATCAGCCGGGCGCGATCTATTACCTGTACACGCCGAATCTGGATCACCTGGCGAATGACCAGGAGAACTTTGGCGGCTTGATGACCGAGGTCCACATCTGCAATACGGTGGATCCGACCTCGAAGTCCTGCAACTAGGAGAAGAGCCGTGGCCCACATCACTCACCACATAGGGTTCGCGACGTTCGCGCGCCTTGGACGGCTTGCATGGTTCGGCGCGGCGACGCTCGCCGCGCTTGCCTGCATGCATGCGCAAGCCGCCGCGCCCGGCATCACGGGGACGCACTTCGATCTGAGAGCCGAGGCGAACCGCATCACCCAACCCGACGGCGCTAGCGTTTATTCGTGGGGCTATGGATGCAACACGGCGCCGGCCGGCTTTTCGCCGTCCACGATCGCGGGCGCGACCTGTCCGACCATGCAGATTCCCGGTCCGACGCTGATCGTCAAACAGGGCGATGTCGTCACGGTGACGCTCACCAATAACCTGCCGGCGGCGGCGGGCAACACGTCGATCCTGTTTCCTGGATTCCAGGTCTGCGCCGCGGTGTTGAACCAGGATGGAACCTGTCCCACCACGCTGACCGGTACGCCGGGTTTGCTGACGCGCGAGGCCGCTTCCAACGGCGGCACGGTCACGTATAGCTTCGTCGCGGCGACGCCCGGCACGCATGCCTACTACAGCGGCACGCAGGGCGACCTGCAGATCGAGATGGGCCTGTATGGGGCGCTCATCGTCTTGCCGACCTCGGCGCCCGGCACGGTCGCGGTGCCGACGGCCTGCCGCGCCGTCGGACCGACGCTGCCCGATGGCCAGCCGGACTTCCGCAACGCCCCCGCGGCCTATAACCACAACGCGGCCTGCTACGACCGCGAGTATCTGTTCCAGTTCTCCGAAATGGATCCGCGCATCCATGCGCAGGCGGAACAGCAGGCCGCGAACGCGTGCACGCTGCCGAACGGCTGCATGACCGTCGAGACCGAGCCCTATCATCCGGCCTATTTCATGGTCAACGGCCGCTCGATGCCGGACGACATGGACCCGAACTACGCGCTGCAGTATCCGCACCAGCCCTACAACGGCAATCCGCACATGCACCCCGGGGAACTGGTGCTGTTGCGGATCGTCGGCACCGGCCGCTGGCAGCATCCGTTCCACGAGCACGGCAATCACGTGCGGGTGCTTGCGCGCGACGGCAACATGCTGCTGAGCCAGACAGACCCGACCAAGGTGGCCGGCCCCTTGCTGTTCACGACGACCACGACGCCGGGCCTCGCGATGGACGGGATTTTCTACTGGACGGGCAAGGGCCTGAACTGGGACGTCTACGGGCATAAGCCGGGGGACCTGTACACCGATTCCGATCCGAAATACGCGGCTTACCTAGGGAAGCCGGTCGTCTGCACCCCGGACGCGAACGGCTATTACACGGCCGACCCGCACGCACCGAATTACTACGAGTGGTGCGCCGATCACGGCAAGGCGCTCGAAGCGCATCCGTTCGGCAACGTCGGCAGCGGCGGGCCGGTCACGCTGCCGGACTCGCACGTGCTGACGAACGGCTTCTGGTACGGCGGCAGTCCTTATCTCGGGCCGGACGCGACCATACGCGCCACCGCGCCCACCGGGACCACGCCGCCGAGCGGGACGGTCGTGAATCCACCGGGATCCGAAGCAGGCTTCGCATTCATGTGGCACTCGCATAACGAGCGCGAGATCACCACGAACAACATCTTCCCTGGCGGAATGATGATGATGATGCTCGTCGATCCACAGGTTTTCCTGATTGATGAATCCAATTAGAGGCGGGGAGAAGCGCGATGAGATCCACCAATTTTAAGGCGACGCTCTTCGACTTGCTCAAGGCAGGTGTCGCTGCGTCCATTCTGCTGACGGCCAGCGGCGTATCTTTCGCCCAGGTCGTCAATCTGACAGCGAAGGCCACCACCGCCGTGTTGCCCGACGGACAGTCTGTGCCGATGTGGGGCTACAGCTGCACGCCGCCGGCCGCGGGGGCTCCCGCCAATGCTGCCACCTGCGCGACGGCGAATCCGCACGCCGGCGCGAACTGGTCGCCGGTGGTGATTACCGTGCCGTACGGACAACCGCTGACGATCAATCTCACCAATAACCTGCCGGGCGCCGTGCCGACCTCGCTCGTGATCGTGGGACAACTGGGTGGCGGTCTGGGGACGACGGCGACGACGATGGCGAGTCCCCCACATCCGACGCAAACCGCGACCACCTGGCCGATTGCCACTGCAGCGACCGGTGCATCGTTCACGCCGCCCGCGCAGGCTCCGCGTGTCCAGTCGTTTGCGACCGAGGTGGGGACAGCCAAGACAACGGCGCTGACCTGGAATAACCTGAGCCCCGGCACTTATCTGATCGAGTCGGGAACGCATCCGTCGATCCAGGGGCCGATGGGGCTTTACGGCGTGCTGGTAGTGAAGATCCCGGTCGGCGGCGTTGTGACCTGCCCGGTGGCGTCGCAAACGTATCAGGCTTATCCGAATATCTGCTATGACGCGGACGTGCCGCTCGTGCTGAGCGAAATCGATCCGCTGCAAAACACCGCGGTCGCAGCGGCGGTAACGACGCCTGGCTTTAGCGAAACCATGGCGTGGTCGGGCCAGCCCGGCGGCTGCGGCGATTCGAAGTCGGCGTCGTTCGGCACCTGCTATCCGCCGACGGTGAACTACGATCCGCGCTACTACCTGATCAATGGCGTCGCCTTCGACCGGACCAATGCCGGCGGGTCGTCTTTTACCGCCTCCGCTCCCGCAGCGACGGGCCGTGTGCTCATGCGTTTCGTGAACGCGGGTCTGCGGATGCACGTTCCGTCGTTAGTCGGTGCGCAAACCGGCAATCCTGCTGTTTCCGGTATCTCGCTGATCGCCGAGGACGGCAACGTGTTGCCCGGCAATACGCGGGTCCAGTCGGAAGTGTTTCTGGCAGCCGGCAAAACCTACGACGTGATGATGAACGCACCGGCTACAGGCGCATCGGCGCTTCCGGTGTATGACCGTGAGCTGAGTCTGTCCACCAACAATCAGCGCGACGGCGGGATGCAGGCGTATATCAGCGTCAATGGCGGCGCACTGCCGACGGCGGGGGCCGCCAATCAGAATGCGATTGCCAATCCCGACAAGTACTTCCTGATCGCGGGCAACACGTTGACCGTGTCGGACCCGGCCAAGGGCGTGATCGCCAATGACGTCGGCGTGTACGGGGTGAAAGTCCTGGCAGCGCCAACGGGCGCGGGCAGCACACTCACCTTGAATCCTAACGGCACGTTTACCTATGTACCGGGGACGGGCGTTCTCTCGGACTCTTTCACCTACTGTGGTAACGGTGCCACCAGCGGACCGCTCTGCGCCACCGTCACCCTGGCGCAGTGCACGACCGGCTCCGGCTGCCTGGGTGGCCAGCCCACGGCCAAAAATGCCAGCTTCACCAGCAACATCGCGTCCCACCTGCAGATCAGCCCAACCGGCGTGTTGGCGTACGCTAACGACCCTTCAGGCTTGCCACTCACCGCCGCTCTTGTCGGCAGTCCCACTGGCGGCACAGTCACGCTGAATGCGGACGGATCCTTCACCGCGGCCCCGACCACCGCTCCCGCTGGTGCGTCTACTGCCACGGTGATCTTCAAGTACAAGGCGGTCAATTCGCAAAACACCGCGAGCGCCCCCGCGACCGTGACCGTGACGTTCAAGGGCGCCAGCTTACTGGCCGTTACGGTGAAGGATCCAAAAAATGGCGTAGCGATTAACGACTACCGCTGGATCATCGAGGAAGACCGCACCTTCCTGATTGACCCTGCCTGCCAGGTCAATTCAACCGACCCGAAAGTGAGGCCAACCACTTGCCCGCCTTTGCCTGTGCAAAGCCTCGGCACCAACTTCCATTCCAGCTACATGCCCGTGGTTGCTTCGGGCTGCGTCGGCACCGTCGCCTGCGAGTCGGGGCAGACCGTGTACGACCCTGGGACCAACTCTCACAAGCCGGCTGTTTGCGACGTCGGTAACGGCGCGTGCCGCGCCATCACGAACCCTGCCGATGCGCACCAGGCGCCGGTCGATCCCAGCCAGGTGTCGCTCGACCCGAACAAGCGCTATTACATCTCGATTCTGCCGGGCGATGCTGGCAACACATTCGCTTCCGGTGCGGGCGCGCCGGTGACGGATCCGGGTCAAACGAAAGCGAGACCGTTCAGCATCGATAAGGACTGCGGGCCGTATGGCCCGACCCTGTCGCATTGGGCACCGGGCGGGTTACCGAACCAGAGCGTTGTCTTGTGCGGCCACACCATGGGCGGCGCACCGATCCCGGCCGGGAGCGGGCCGAAGGCCGTCACCGTGGCGCCGCAAGAGACGCCTCCCCAGACAGCGAAGATCGCGGTGTTTGTGTTCGAGGATGACTTCCCGCTCAACGGCGAAAACGATGCTGGCGGCGGAGCTGACACAGCCTTGGCAACCCAGGAACCCGGTCTGGGCGGGTTCCAGATCACGCTCAATGACCAGGCTGGTGCCTTTGGCGATGCGACCGGACAGCCGACGTATGACATGTTCAATATGCCGTTGTCGAATAGCCTGGCTGGCACAAAGGATCCGCGCACCGGGTGGGATGCGTGCCCGATTGCAAAGAATCCGGACGGGCTGGTGGGCATGATCGTCACCTGTCCGCATTTTGAGTCGGACGGTAAGACGATTTCGCCACTCGAGGGGCAGGCGGTCATTGCCAACCTGTACCCCGGCCTGTACGAAGTGGTGGCCACGCCTGCCGCCGATCGGATTGCCCGCGGTGAAGAGTGGCTCCAGACCAACACCCTGGACGGTACGAAGGGGCACGAGGCTTTCATCAAGGCCGGCGAGCCGGCGTACTTCCAGGAGTTCGGGCCGGCGGGATACCACGTCTCCATCGGCTTCGCGAACCCGAAAATCATCAATGCCCGTTTGCCTGACGTCTGCGCCAGTGCAACGGCTCATTGCACCAATACGGTTAAGGGCAAAGTCACGATGGCGCGCATCAGCCGGTCACCAGACGAGAGGATCTATAGCAGCGGTTCGTACGATGCCTTTCGTTACACGCAGTGCTACGTGAGCCTGGGTGACCCGGATGCCGAAGATTTCGCGTTCACCAAGTGCAACGCCGATGGGACCTTTATGTTTAAGGGTATTCCTGATGGTAGTTGGAGAATCACTGTTTTCGACCAG
Source organism: Paraburkholderia sp. GAS334 (assembly GCF_050436625.1). Lineage (NCBI taxonomy): Bacteria > Pseudomonadati > Pseudomonadota > Betaproteobacteria > Burkholderiales > Burkholderiaceae > Paraburkholderia > Paraburkholderia sp. GAS334. The sequence goes on from NZ_JBNDMO010000030.1 coordinate 40,335, forward strand.
TGGAACGACCTTCTCGTCGACGGCCTTTCGGTGCCAGTAGCGGTGTCGGGTGGCCTTGTCGACATGGGAGACGTTCCGATGCAGCAATGGCGCACGAATCTCTACACCCGGACCTTCATGGACAACCACGGGGACGGCGTCTCGCGCAGCGATGACCCGGGGCTGGGCTTGGTTTCGACCAACGTTCGGTACCGCGATGGCAGCATCTCCAACTTAAACACTACCGATCTGAACGGTTTCGCCAGCTTTAACGAAATCTTTCCGTTCTTCAACTGGCTTACGCTCGAGGCTGACACGACGCGTTTCAAACCGACGGGTACTCACGTGGTCTATGACGCCGGCGGGCCCGCGGACGGACATGGCGGGGGTAGCTCGACCATCGCCAGCGGCCTTGCGAACACGCTGGAAACCAACCATCTGCCCACCAACCTGCGGATACCTGGCGCGGTGTACTGCGACAATGCCGACTGCACCGGCTTTTCGATCAAAAATGGCCCTGGCAGCAGTGCCGCCAACCCTTCCACCGGCCGCATTGATCCCCCATGGGTGCCCAACGAGGCCTGGCAAGGGTTTATCGGCAACGCCGAGTTTGTGGAGTTTGGCAAGAAACCCTTCGCTACTGGCGAGAACGGCGGCATCAAGGGTGAGGTAATTTACGCCTCGACGCGGCCATTCGACGATCCCATGCTGCTGCTCCACACGAGATGGACGCCTGACGTGCCGAACGTGACTGTCAACCTGTATCAAAAGGGCACGGGTCCGGATGGAACCCCCAGCTTGACGCTGGTGGACACCACCATGACCAGCAGTTGGGACAAATGGGCGCAGGGCTTCCGCTCCGATGGCCACGGCGGCTTCGTTTCCGACGGCCACGGCGGCTTCGTTCCCAACATGAACTGCCCGGGCCAGGACGCCACCAGCCCCTTCTTCTTTACCTTGAAGGGCAGCACGCAGTGGCTCAATCCGGGCACTACGCTGGCGAACAACAGCCAGTTCAAGTGCTATGACGGCATGCACGCGTTCAATCAGGTACAGCCGGCGCCTTACGACGGCATGTACCACTTCCCGAGCATCGTTGACCGGGATCCAGTGAGCGGAGCACCCACGGGCGCCGGATCAGTCAACGGCACGCCCGGATCGCGCCCGGGTTCGAACTGCACGATTTGTGTTGCGAACCCGGACGACGGCACGCCGATGCTGCCTGCTGGCAAGTATGTGGTCGAAATCGTGGTGCCACCGGGTTACGAACTGGTCAAGGAAGAGGACAAGAACATTCTCATTGGCGACAACTTTATAGCGCCGGTGACCCAGCAGTTCGGTGGTTTGGGCGCCATCTTCATCCTGCCCGACCAGGCTGCGGTGAACTCCGCCTATAACCGGAACAATGCGCAGAATCCGACCACGAATCTCGGATCCACTACGTTCCCCCGGGGTGAGGGCGATACCGGGAGTGTCGAGCAGTACTGGCCGTGCGTGGGTCAAACGCGCGTCGTGCCCGACTACCTCAGCCTGTTCCCGGGCGCGCAGGAAGTCGCGCCATTCGCGGGGGCGTCGCGGCCCCTGTGTGACCGCAAGGAAGTCACGCTCGCGGACCAGGTGTCGGTGTTGGCCAAGTTCTACATCTTCAGCTCGACGCATGTGGCCTCCCATTTCACCGGCATCATCACGAACGACTTCGCTTCGGAATTCGACCCATTTTCGCCGCAATTCGGTGAGAAGTTTGCCATCCCCAACCTGCCGGTCTCATTCAAGGATTTCAATGGAAACGAAGTTGCACGCTTCTATTCCGACCAGTGGGGATTCTTCAATGGCTTGAATTACTCGACTTGGGAAGTCAATCCACCCAACCCAACCGGGTACGCGCCCACGATCATGGTCACTTGCATGAACGACCCGGGCCCGGTTCCCGATCCGCTGCATGCTGGCCAAACGATGACCGATCCTCTGTTCAACTCGAACTACAGCCAGTTCTGCTATGAATGGGCGTTTATGCCGGGTACGACCGCGTACATGGATACGCCGGTAATACCCACTGCGGCCTTCGCGGACAGCTATACCCCGCCGGACTGCAAGTACCCGGATGCAACGCCGGCCATCGCGCAGGTAATCGGCAACGACAGTATCGGTGCGGTTCCGGGAGTCAGTGGTAAAGGGCCTTGGGTGAGCGGGTTCGGTGCTGGCCACACCTTGACGATTACGGCACGAGGTGATGATAAGAATGTGCCTAATCCCGCCTACTCTGGGCCAACGGCGACGAAAGCTCCGTTTAACCAGAAGTTCATCACACGGCACTATGGCTTCGGTGCGCAGCAGGGATCGGGGTCGGTGACGATCGGGGGCGTGACTGCACCAGTCGTGCCGGGGTCATGGAGCGATACGCAGATTACGGTGATCGCCCCTGCGTTGCTTGGAGCGCAGTCGAGCTGCACGATCCAGCAAAGCGGCGTGCTGGCGCCTACGATGTGCGGTGAACTCGTCATCACGGCCGGCAACGGCAAGCGCTCGATCGACACGGTCACCGTCACGATCGGCGGCAAGCCTCCGACGTATGTCACGCCAACCTCCATCGTGAACAGCTCCGGCGGCCCTGTGACCGGCGGCGTGTCTGCCGACAACGCGATCCAGGTTGCCATCGACAAAGCTGCCTCGGGTGATCTGATCATCGTCGGTCCGGGTACCTACAACGAAATGTTGCTCATGTGGAAGCCGGTGCGGCTGCAAGGCGTCGGCGCGGCCTCCGTTACGGTGAACGCGAGCGCCCATCCCTCGGGCAAGATGGATCCGTGGCGGCGCCAGGTCAACTGTCTGTTTGGCTTGTCTTTGAATGGCGGTTTCATCAACACCAGCACGAATCCGTATGATCCAAACGGCGCTTTCTCTTGTTCCTCAACGATGCAAGGGAAGTCGGACCCGATACCGCTGGAGCCCCTGGTCGGCTGGGACCCCGGCCTCAACGGCAATCTTGCGGAACTGTTGCAGGAGCCCACTTTGATGGGAGCCTACGAAGGTGCGGCCATCACGGTCCTGGGGAAAGGGCTTAAGAACGCGAATACGCCTGGCGTCTGCGACTCGTTGAATGCCAACGGCTGTATTCAGCTCAACGCCAGTACTGCGGCTGTGCCCCTGGGCGACTGCAACAAAGCTTCCCCATTCTTCGGGAGCAATTTCCTCTGCAACCCATCGCGCATCGATGGCATGAGCTTCACCAACAGCTCAGCGGGCGGCGGCGGCGTCTTCCTCCACGGCTGGAACCATTCCACGGAAGTCTCCAACAACCGGATCTACGGAAATTCGGGGACTTTGTCGGGCGGTATCACCGTGGGCCAGATGGAAACTCCGGACGCGATCATCGGTGCGGATGGTGTGACTCAAATGCCGTTCGGGTACAACAGGAATGTGCGCGTGCATCACAACTCCATCACGCAGAATTCCTCCATCGGCGACGAATTGAATTCAGTCACGCCGGAGGCGGCCGGTGGTGTCACCATGTGCACCGGGTCCGACACCTACCGGTTCAACTACAACTGGGTGTGCGGCAATATGAGCGGTGGCGACGGCGGTGGTTTCACCCACTTCGGGTTCAGTGCCGACGGCAGGATCGCGGACAACTGGTTCCTCTTCAACCAGAGCTTCAACCCGACGATCCCGACCAATGGCGGTGGGCTGTCGATCATGGGCGCCGCCCCAGATGGAGCGATTTGTGAAAACATCACTGCGGATCAGGATTGTCCGCCACAGCTTTCGGATGGCATCGGGCCCAACCTTGTGATCGACTCCAACCTGATCGTGGGCAACAGCGCCGAGAGCGGCAGCGGTGGCGGCCTGCGGTTGCAGAGCGTCAACGGCACCGAAGTGGCCCGCAATCCCACCACACCGGCAAAGTGGTACGGCGTGACCGTCACCAACAACATCATCGCGGATAACGTGGCAGGCTGGGATGGCGGTGGGGTCTCGCTCCAGGATGCGTTGCGGGTGAGCTTCATCAACAACACGGTGGTTTCCAACGACACGACTGCTTCGTCGGGAGTGCTCTTCAATACGATCGGAGCCGCCAATGCCAACACGCCCCCGCCGGCTGCTGGAAGCGGGAACGGCTCTAGCTGCAAGCCGCAGCAGGATCCGAGCCAACCGCAAGATCCAAGTTGCGTCAACCCCGTCAAGACGTCGACGCCCCAGGCCGCAGGACTGGTTGCGATGAGACATACCTCGAACCTGATCGCGTCGTTGCCCGCGGCGGTAACCTGCCCCGCAGGCTATCCGACTGCTACGGCTTGCAGGGAGGTCTCCTACCCGACGCTGCAAAACGACCTGTTCTGGCAGAACCGAACGTTCAACATTACCGTGGGTCCCACCGGCTCCGGTCTCCTGAACCAGCAGAACCTGGTCACTCTGGTTCCGACCTTGAATCAAAGCTCCACAGGCAACTGTCCAGGAGGAGCGAACTATTGGGACATCGGCATCCGTGGCGACACGGGACCGACCAACCATAACTCAGGGTTCACGCTCCAGCCGGTGAGTTCGATCCTGACGAGTTTCAGCGGTACTACTTACAATAACAATGGGAACCAGGCGCCGAGCACCCCTGACTTTGCTAGCCAGTACTGCAACGGTTCGCGAGTCCCGCCGGAGAATGGAGGGCTAGGCTATAACGTGGCGCCAGGCATCTCGGACGCGACTCTGCCCAACCCGGTGTTCAACCTGACCCCGGCGGCGACGGTGGATGAAGGCAACAACTGGGTCAACATGGCCTACGGTCCGCTGTCGCTGAACAATGCCGCTGCTTACTCGAGCCCAGGGACGCCAATGCCTGTGCTGGGCAACTACTCAATCACGACGGGTTCGCCGGCGATCGATAAAGGCAAGGCGTTCGGTGCGCCAGACCATGACATCTTCGGCACAAGAAGACCGCAAGGCTTAGGGTTCGACATCGGCGCGGTCGAACTCCGCTTCCTGCCCGGCGGCGCTCCGATCGATCCGCTCGCATTGGGGAGCCAATCGGGCGGCCTGTTCGGCCTGTTGCCGGGACTGGCGCCGAACCTTGGCGGGATCCTGCCCGGTGGGGCGCCGCAGCTGCCCGCGACACCGCCGCTGAATCCGGCGCAAGTGCTGCCGGCGGTCATACGCTGAGGGGGGGACGCTGCAATGAAACTTCGATCCCTCTCGACGTCGCCGGTGGTGCTGTTCGCGAGCAGCGTGTGTCTGGCCGTGACCCTTGTTCAAGCGGTCGCGGCCCAGCAGAGCGCACCGGCGGCACCCAAACCGCCGGCGGCGTCCACGCTCAGGCGCTCGCCGTACTTGCCGGTGAATCTGCCGCAGCGCGCGAAGAACTACTACGGGCTGGTGAAGGGCATCGATAACCTGAGCGTGCGCCACACTGCATCGGGCAATCTGATTCGCTTCAGTTATCGCGTGACCGATCCGGTGACGGCGCGTGTGCTCGGCGAGAAGACCGCGACCGCCTATCTGTACGGGGAAGCGAGCCACGCGTTGCTCGAGATTCCGGTCATGGACAAGATCGGCCCGCTGCGCCAGACCGGCCCACTGGAAGCCGGTCAGGAGTACTGGATGGTGTTTTCCAATAAGGGCGATCCGATCAAGGCGGGGGACCGCGTCGACGTATTCGTCGGTTCGCTCCATATCGACGGACTGATAGTCAAATGATCGCGGAACAGCGATCTGCAACATAAACAGAGGAGGTGACTCATGACCCGGTTTCTTTTGATGGCGATCTCGGCGGCCTCGGTGGCGGGTGTTCTGGCATCCGGCCCGGCTGCGTTCGCGGCCTCGACGGCAGGAACGGCTCAGGCCGCGGCGGCGAGTCATCTGAGTGCGGCGCAGATCGTCGACCGGAACGTCGCGGCACGCGGCGGGCGCGAGGCGTGGCACGCGGTCAGTGCGATGACGATGTCGGGGCAGATCGAAGCCGGCGGCACGAAGAACACCAAGCTGCCGTTCGTGATGACGATGAAGCGGCCGCACAAGAGCCGCTTCGAGATTCGCTTCAACCAGCAGACGGCTTTTCAGGTCTACGACGGCGCACAGGGCTGGAAGGTCAAGCCCTTCCTCGGCCGCGATGAAGTCGAGCCCTATACGCCTGCGGAGGCCAGATCGGCCGCGGCATCGGCTGAACTGGACGGGCCGCTGATCGACTATGCGAGCAAGGGCTCGCGGGTCGATGTGCTGGGCATGGAACCGGTGGACGGGCACCGCGCGTACATTCTGAAGCTGACGACAAAAGACAATGCGTCACGCCGCATCTGGATCGACGCAGCCAGTTTTCTCGAACTGAAGATCGACGGCGAACCGCGCAAGCTCGACGGCCGGATGCACGACGTCGCCATCTTCTATCGCGATTACCGGAAAGAGAATGGGCTCGTCGTGCCGCATACGCTGGAGACCATTGTCACCGGTGTCAAACAGACGCACAAGTTGACGATCGAGCATGTCACGGTGAACCCGCCAGCGGACGACGCCCTGTTTGCGAAACCGCAACTGGCCATGGTCAAAGTGCCGAGCCACTAGCCGAATATCCGTGCGAGGTTCACGGCCATGACAAGAATTGTATTGTGGATGCTCGTCAGCTGCCTGACGGTGGCGGTGTTCGCGAGTGAGCAGATACCGGCGGAGCACAATCTGAGCGCGGACCAGATCGTCGAGAAGAACGTCGCCGCGAGGGGCGGCCTTGACGCATGGCGGAAGGTCCAGACGATGGCTTGGGTCGGGCACGTGAATAGTGCGAATGACCCTGCGCGCGATCTGCCGTTCGTCCTCGCGCTGAAACGCCCGAACAAGACACGTTTCGAGATCACCGTGCTCAACCAGAAGGCTCTCCGGGTATTCGACGGTAGGGAAGGCTGGAAGGTGAACCCGAGCGGCATGGGCAGCGGGAATATGCGGCCGTACACGATGGACGAATTGAAGTCCGCGCGTGACGAGCAGGTTATCGACGGACCGTTGATCGACCATGACGCGAAGGGCGTCAGCATCACGCTCGACGGTATCGATAAGGTCGACGGACACGATGCCTACCGCCTTGCTGCGAAGCTGCCTTCCGGCGTGATCCGCCACGTTTGGGTCGACGCTCAGACCTTTCTGGATGTGAAGTATGACCGCGAGGCGCGGGGCGCTCACGGGCCGGTCACAGTGGAAGTGAGTTACAGCAACTACACGAACGTCGACGGGTTGCAGATTCCGCTCGTGATCGAAAGCGGCGCAGCGGCTTCCGGAAAGAGAGACAAGCTGTCGATCGACAAGGTGTCACTCAATCCGCCGCTGGACGATGTCATTTTCGCCAAGCCCGCTTCGCAGGGTCGGCGCAATTCGGTGTCGGTCAACGTCAGTGCGTCGCCGCCGGCGCTTCCCGCCATGAGCCGGCCGACCCCCTAGCCATGGACTGCACCCGGGTCAGACGAGGAGCCATCGCGCGGGGACGGGCGCTTGCGGTGCGCACGCTCGCCCAATGCGTCCTGCTCGCCGCGCTGATTGCGCCGGTAGGCAAGGCGAACTGTGCGCCTTCGGCGGCTCCCGTCACGGGCGTGAGCACAGGGGAAGCGATTTTCCAGAAAGGCGTGCTGGGTTCGGGCGAACCGCTCGAAGCGATGCACGACGGCGGCGTGAACCTGCGAGGCGCCGCGGCGGCCTGCATGAATTGCCATCGTCGCAGCGGCCTCGGCTCCCGCGAAGGCAACAGCAGCATCCCGCCGATCACTGCGCGGTATCTGTTCCATCCTCGCGTAGAAACCCCCGAGGAATTCGACCTCCCGTACATTCCCGGCATGCGCACCAATCGCGAGCCCTACACCGATGCGACGATCGCGAGAGCGATACGCGAAGGGCTCGACTCGGAAGGCAGGCCGCTTGGCAACCTGATGCCGCAGTACGCGCTGAACGACACCGACATGGCAGCGCTGATCGGTTATCTGAAGCGCCTCGATCAACGCAGGTCACCGGGTGTGACGGACACGGTGCTGCACTTCGCGACGATCGTCACACCCGATGCGGACCCGGTGAAACGGCGCGGCATGCTCGATGTGCTCAAACAGTACTTCGATGACAAGAACGTGTTTCCGCTCGGCGCGACGCCGCCGCTGCGCACGTCGCGCAAGATGATGTTCATGGTCAATCGTCGCTGGGAACTGCATGTGTGGGAGTTGAGCGGCCCGCCGGCGACGTGGCATGAACAATTGAAGCGCTATCTGGCGGAGCAGCCGGTGTTTGCGGTGCTGTCGGGACTGGGCGGCAAGAACTGGGCTCCGGTCCACGCGTTCTGCGAGCAGGAGGCCGTGCCGTGTCTCTTCCCCAACGTGGAAGTGCCGGTCGAAACCGACCACGATTTCTATTCCGTGTATTTCTCGAAGGGTGTGCTGCTCGAGGCGGATCTGCTGGCAAAGCGGATTCTCGATGACGCCGGCGGCAAGCCGGCGAAAGCGATGAAAACGGTCTGGCAGGTCTATCGCGCAGGCGACAACGGCGAGCGGGGCGCCCAGGCGCTTGCCGCCGCATTGAGGGGTCATGGCATCGCGGTGTCGAATCGCGCTCTCGCGCCGGGCGACAACGTCGCAGGCGCCATGCGTGGTATTGCGCATGCGGACGTGCTGGTGCTGTGGCTGCGTCCGCCCGACATCGCGGCGCTCGGCCGTTTGCCGCCCCCGTCGGATACCGTGTTCATGTCGGGGCTGCTGGGCGGGCTGGATAACACGCCATTGTCAGCGAGCTGGCGCGGCGTGACGCGCCTTGCGTATCCGTTCGACCTGCCGGAGGGACGGCGTGTCCGTGTCGACTACGCGTTCGGCTGGTTCTCGATCCGCAAGATTCCGATGGTCGCTCCGCAGGTACAGGCGGATACCTATCTCGCGTGCGGCCTGCTTGCGGAGACGCTGAGCCACATGGTCGACGCGTTCGAGAAGGACTATCTGATCGAGCGCATCCAGGACATGCTGGAACGCCGCATCCTGACTGGCTACTATCCGCGCCTGACGCTGGCGCCGGGGCAGCGCTTCGCGTCGAAGGGCGGCTATATCGTCCGGTTTGCCGAGCCGGATCGCGTCAGGCTCGTTGCCGATGGGGACTGGATGGTGCCGTGATCGTGCCGCGAGGTTGCGGGTGAACGGCGGGGCCGTTTGCGCGGACAGGGTGACTTCGAGCGCTTTCACTACCACAAGAATAGGACATTGACCCATGTCGGTTCTTGTCGCCTGTTTGCACAATAAAGATGTGGCGAGAGGCGCGAATGCCACATCGGGAATGATCGCTGTAGCCGGAAAACGTCTTACTCGTCCCGTCTTTCACCGTCGGACGCAACCCGGAAATGCAGCCGTCGATCTTTGCCACTGCAGGTAAAGAGTGCGAAACACGGCGCAGGGAGAACCGGCCATGACAAAGGCTCTTATCAGCAACACCGCACTTCATCAGCTGCTTCACCGTGGCTGGGTAGCCGCCATCGTGGCGCTTTGTCTGTTTCAGGCTTCCACCGCACACGCTCTGCCGATATTCGCGCGCCAGACGGGACAAAGCTGCGTGGCGTGTCACGCCGGCGGCCAGTTTCCTGAACTCACGCCCTATGGACGCATGTTCAAGCTGAATGGATATACGCTCGGCGAACGCACCATTCCGATCGCCGTGATGGGAACGGTCGATGTGACCAAGACAAGACACAACAACGACGCCAACGGAAATCCCATCTCACCCAAGGACGGCAATATGACCTGGGATGCGGCGAGCATTTTTCTCGCCGGCAAGATCACCGACAAGATCGGCGGCTTCGCCCAATATACCTACACGAACTACGATCACCAGAATGGCGACGGCAAGTGGGTAGGTAAATGGGCATCGGACAACACTGACCTCCGTTACGTGGAAAGGATCATCGGTGAAGCGAGCGATTTCATACTGGGCGTAACGTTGCACAACAATCCGACCGTGCAGGACGTCTGGAACACCGCGCCTGCATGGAGCTACCCCTACCTCTCTTCGTCGACGAGCGCGGTGGGGTCTCCGCAGTTTACGCCTCTCATCGAGGGGGCATTGGCGCAGCAGGTCGTCGGCATTGGCGGCTACCTCTACTGGAACAAAATGGTATACGCGGAACTGACCGCGTACAAAACTGCCGACGGAATCTGGTCGTTTCTGAGCCATGGCAGCAAGGCTGGAAACCTGGCCCACCCGCAGACCTATCTGAAGGGCTACAACCCGTATTGGCGCGTTGCGCTGACTCGCGAATGGGGCCCGCATAACATCATGCTGGGGACGTTCGGGTTGTATGCCGACGTCTATCCCAACGATCCAAACACTTTCCCGATATTCACGCAGGGTGTGACCCGCTATCGTGATATCGGCGTGGACGCGCAGTATCAATACCTGCTGGATCCGCATACGATTACCGCACAGGCACGCTACGTTCACGAGAATATCAGTGATCCGAACAATTTCGTTTTAGGCGACAGCCAGTCGGCAAATCTCAAATCGATGCTGCTGAAAGTATCGTACGTCTATCAGGCCAGGTATGGCGTGAGCCTCGCCTTCTTCAATGTGACGGGCAGCACCGATAGCGTGGCTTACGCCAGCAGCGCGAACTTTTCTCCTGCCACGCAGGGATGGATACCCGAGATCTTCTGGATTCCGGTGCAGAACATCCGTATCGGCCTGCAATACACGCATTTCACCAAATACCTTGGAGCCCGATCCAACTACGACGGCACCGGACGCAACGCATCGGACAACGACACGCTGTTCGCCTACTTATGGGCCGCGTTTTGGTGACATTCATGGGGTGGCGTTCTCGCGCGGAACGAAGTCGATTCAAAGAGCGGCAAAAGCAGCGGTAAGGAGGATCGTGACATGAACAAACTGGCGCAGTTCGTCTCCCTTGGGATGTTGCTTGCCGGGTCGGGTTGTCACGACCTGGAGCGGTCCCGGGCTGTCGATAACCCGGCTGTCGCCGGCAAGACCATCGCTCTGCAAGTCTGCTCGAACTGTCATGGCGTGAACGGCGTGTCGGTATCGCCGACCTTTCCCAAGCTGGCGGGGCAACGGCGGGAATACCTTGTCGATCAATTGACGGACTTCAAGACGCATGCCCGAACCGACCCGAACGCAAAACGATTTATGTGGGGCTTTACTCACCTGAGCGAGGCGCAGATCGACGAGCTGGCGACGTATTTTTCGAGCCAGCAGCCGGCTATGGGTGAACCCGGCGATCGTGCGCTGATGGGCGAAGGGAAAGCGATTTTTGTGTCTGGGCTGCCAGACAAGGGCGTCGCGTCCTGCGCTTCATGTCACGGCCAGCACGGCGAGGGGACGAGCCAGTTTCCTCGCCTCGCTGGTCAACACGCTGACTACATCGTCAAACAGCTACTGGTTTTCCAGCGCACCGAACAAAGGCCTCGCGGTGGGCCCATGAAGGCGGTCTGCGCCAATATGTCGGACGAGGATATGCACGCCGTAGCCGCCTACCTGGAGGCGTTTCCGCCAGAGACGGAGGCAGCGGCCAACCCGCCGGCCGATCAATGAGCGAGCTGGCTTTTCACATCGCCAATGCGAGCATTGAACCCGGTCAATTGCATATGAGCGGCGTCTCGTCGACGCGATCTTCGCAACGGTGAAGACCATGAACCTGACACGATCGTCTCCGGGTGCCGGTGTATCGAGCCCAGAGCTTGCGCTTCAACAATCCCCTCGACTGGCCGCGTCTCAGGCGTCGTCGCTGTTCGACGAACGCCCGTTTCTGAAGCGCCTCGGCATCACCGACTGGCTGTTTGCGCTGGCGATGGTCGCCGGCGCGGGTTTCGCGCTGTCGCGCTATTCCCCCTTCATGAATGA
>NZ_JBNDMO010000031.1:0-50154 GCF_050436625.1 Paraburkholderia sp. GAS334
GCTGACGGTGTTCACCAACACGTTCAACCGCATCAACGATACCGATCTGGATTTCCCTCCGGTGCGCTAAGCCACCGATGCGCGGATGCGTTTCGTCCGGCGTCCGCGCTTTCAGTAAAACGGTAAAACGGGCAATGAAGCACGTATGCATAGTGCCGCTCCTTCTTCAACGAGTTCCTAATATTCGCCCAGAGCGCGACGCGCTGACAGAGGTATCACAGACGCTGAACTTGCGGGATTTGGGTGGCGAGGAGGTGAGCCGAAGGCCAGATCTCGCAGGTGCTTGCCGGTATCGGAAGGAGCGGGTGGCGCTCGAAGAGTTCGGCGATCCATTCTGCGAATGCTTGTACTTGTGGCGAAAGGTGCCGGTGATACGGACAAACGATGGATGTCGTCGTGGCGGCCGGGCGGTAGCTCTCGATGATCTCGACGAGCTTGACAGTCCTAAGATAAGAAAGCGCGAGGATTCGTGGCACCTGGACGATGCCAAAACCTTTGAGTCCACCGCTGAGATTGGCGTCTGCGTTATTTGCTGCGAGCCCCGACTTCATCCCCACTGAGATGTTTTTGCTGCCGACGGCGAAATTAATCTTGGGGTCTGGCCACGGATTGCGGAGAGGAGTTTGACCGCGAAGTGATTGGACAGATCGTCGGTCGTCCGCAGTTCTCCGTAAGCTCGAAGATAGAGCTGGCTGGCTGCAGCGAGAAATTCAAAGAATCCGGTACGTCGAACGACCACGGAGGAGTCTTCGACCATGCCAATCTTGATCGCGCAATCGACCCCTTCCCCTACGGGGCTGACGGCGTTGTCGTTATCCCCGAGCATTAGTTGTATGTCTGAATATCGATTGTAAAATACGCCGAGTACGGGGACAACAAACAGGCGTCCGGCAGCGGTTGGTATTTCGACGCGTAGCTTGCCTCGTGGCGAAGCCGCGACACTCGACAGGGAGTGCTCTATATTTTCGATTTCGGCGGGTACGCGAGAACTACTTTCGTAGTATGCAGCACCCTCCGCCGTTAGTGAAAGCTTGCGTGTCGTGCGATTCAGTAGCTTGGTCTTCAGGCTCTTCTTGAGGCTTTAAACGATGGTAGTCACGGAGGCGCGAGACAGATCGACTTCGTTTGCCGTCCGGGAAAAGCTCTGGGTATCGACGACCTGGATGAACACCCTCGTTCAAGGAAACAGACATCGGTCCTGGAGTTCTCGACCCTCGACCGGCGCACCCTATCTATTAGACGCGGGGATCCGACGACAAAAACTATGGCAAGAACATATACGCTGACGTAAGTATTCGCAACGATACGCTCGTATATCGGTTCACGGACCATGCGGCAATATCAGCAAAGATGCTGCGCACAGCTATCCCGAGTCGGTTTTACCGATCGCCTCACGGCGGCGGGGCTTCCACCCTGCACACGCTCTTATCGGCGCGGTCGGAACTAATGCCTGACCGGAATTATTGTTATTCTCGTGACCTGCCAACTGAGCCCGATGATGCGTATGAAGTTTTCAGATAACATCAAGCTCATGGGATGTGGTCAACGAGTCAACACGTAAGCTAGGTTGTGATCCGTTAGCTGATAGAGTGGTAGTGCACACGCAAGTCTTCATCGGCGGCTTTTTCGGCGGCGACGTAGGAGCGTTACAACGCTAACTTACCGCATTGTCTGAGTCTGCGAATCCGCCAGTTTCAAAACGCGCCTCTGCTTGCGCATGATTGCCTTCTCGCATCTGCTGCACGCCACCGCACGGTCGAATCGTATCCTGATGAGGCGGCGCGTCATTACTGGCGAAAGTCCGCCAACACCGTGCTGAGAGAGACGATATCGCCTTCCCATTTGCTCGACGCCGCCGGAATCCGGGCAACGTGCTTTGACGAGAACGTAACGCCCACATCGCATGCTGTTTGCTTGATGCTGGCATTGCTCTTTCCACATGCTTCGAGGAGGCGTGATGTCATCATGTGCTAGTTCCTGTTCTCACCGTTGTGCGCCGCTCCGTTGCCCGGATTGACGCCGCGGTTTTAGTCGTTCCGAACGGTGTCGTCGATACGCACGCGCACGTAGTCGCAGCAAGCGCTGAATATTCGATGGTTCCCGAGTGCAGTCACATGCCCCCGCCAGCGCCCGAACAAGGGTATCTGGCGATACATGACAACACGAACATGTCTTTCGGCGTGCTCGTACAGATCGGCGTCTGTGGAACCGACAACCGGTACATGCTAAAAGTACTCCAGCGAGATCTACAAGGGCTGCGAGGCGTCAGAGTGGTTGCCTCAGATACTACTGATCGAAAACTTGAGGCGATGCTCGCGGCCGGTGTACGCGGTCTGCGCATCAACGTGCTATTCGGCGGAGGCATAGGCTTTGCTACGATGGAAACGCTCGCGCCCCGTATCAAGGACTTCGGCGGTCATATGCAGTTCCTGATGGGCGTGAAGACGTTGCTGGATTTGATGCTGCGCAGGACAAAGCCTGCCCTCACGCGCTTCGTCGATCGCATGGGCCATACGCCCGTTGATTCGGGGCTGACGTCTCCAGGGTTTGCCGCACTACCCGAACAGGTGATCGGGCGAGGCTACTTGGTCAAGTTGTCGGTTGCGTGCCGCATCAGTGAGCAAGGGGGAAGCCTGAGCCTGAGTGAACACACTGGTACCAGTCAGGAGTGGTCAGTTGCAACGTCAAATCCCGGGTGAAGTTGGGGGCGAGCGTCGATATTGCGAATGCAAAAATGTCGATAGAGCGGTTCGACGTAGCCTGCTTCGAGAGAAGGTATTTATGAGCGACGCGAGCGTGGCGACCGAAAAGGATCCGGGAGCAGCGACTTTTCAGAATCGTAGATTTAGCGTCACGCCGCATCTGCTCAACGGGCTGGACTGAGCGCGGCTACGCGCTCAAATCAGATTTGTACGACAAGGTTGGAAACAGGCGAGGAAGCGATGGAGCGGGTCGATTGCGTCGTAGTCGGCGCAGGTGTGGTGGGGCTAGCTGTGGCGCGAGCACTTGCGCTCAGTGGACGCGAAGTTGTCATCCTCGAGTCGGAGCGGGCTGTAGGAACAGGTACGAGTTCGCGCAACAGCGAGGTTGTCCACGCAGGAATCTACTATCGACCGGGCTCTGAAAAGGCGCGGCTCTGTGTGGAAGGAAAGCGCTTGCTGTACGAGTACTGCGCGTTGCATGGAGTCGAGCATCGTTGCAGCGGCAAGCTCATCGTAGCAGCCGACTCAAGCCAGGTCGCGGAGCTCGAGGCGATCCATCAGAATGCCACGGCGTGCGGTGTCGACGACCTGCAATGGCTCGACAAGAGCAGTGTCGCGCAGATTGAACCGGCGCTTAACGCGCACGCCGCGTTGTTATCACCGTCGACTGGCATTGTGGATAGCCACGGACTCATGCTCGCGTTGCAGGGAGACGCGGAAGACGCGGGCGCAATGATCGCGTTCGACGCGCGTGTAGTTCGCGGCGCCGTCGCAAACGACGGGCTTGAACTTGAAGTGATGACCGATGGACAGCCAATGTTGTTGCGCGCGAAGACCGTCGTCAATAGTGCCGGGCTCTTTGCTGCGGATGTGGCAGCTGGAATTGAGGGGCTGCTCCCTGAGCATGTGCCGCCGCGCTACTTTGCGAAAGGCAGCTATTTCACTTGCACAAGTCGGGTGCCTTTTTCCCATCTTGTCTATCCGGTACCGGAGCCAGGCGGCCTCGGCCTGCACCTGACGCTTGATCTAGCGGGGCAAGCACGGTTCGGGCCGAACGTCGAATGGATTGAGGCCATTGACTACGCGGTGGATCCGCGCGGCAGCGAGGCGTTCTACTCCGCCGTGCGCCGATACTGGCCGGGTTTGCCCGAAAATGCTCTGCAACCGGGCTATGCAGGGATCCGCCCCAAGATCGTAGGGCGAGGTGAGCCAGCGGCCGACTTTCGCATCGACGGAACGTCCACACACGGTGTACAGGGGCTAGTTAACCTGTTCGGCATCGAGTCGCCGGGACTGACCGCGTCGCTGGCTATCGCCGCGCGTGTGGTGGCGCTCGTTTAGCGCAGTTGGGGGGATCGTTTCGAAGCGCCCTTCACGCAAAGCGTAGCCCTTGACGGAATGCTTGTCGTTGGTGCTTTGGAGTACGCGCAGAACGGCTTTTGGTGCCCTCTTATGCATCGCCTTGTTGTCAATGGCGCGGCACATCAGTTTGCGGCTGCGGCAGACTCTGTCATTAACCAAACAAGTGTCGGGCGTCAGGTTGACTAGCGTGATCGTAAGAGACGATGAACGATACGGGGGGCATCTGGTCTCGCTGCTGCGGATTTTTTGGTTCACGCGAGAAAGTACCTGAAAACTGCAAGTATCCTTAATCACACGAGCTCGTTATCCGACACTCTGGCTCTGCTTTTCGTCTGCTCCTACCTCTGATGATCAACGTCGATTTAATTCACAAGGTCAGGCTAGCTCGGTCAGGCGAAACATCCTTCGTTGGCTGCGAGAGCCATCTATCTATTTCTCCATTCGGGATTCTCTACCTTCCCATGGCGTGTCAATCGGCATGATTCACGCCTGCACCGGGTTATCACTATCGACCGCGTCGACGCATCTGACGACTTTGCGACAGGACAGACTCGCGACAGCGAGGTATTTTGGTCAATGGAATTTGTTTGTGCAATGAGGACGTTATTCGCTCATTTGTGACATCTATCAACGAAGACCTCGGACAGACCGTCAGTTCGTTGCTGCTATCTATCCGAAATGCGAGTATTTAGCTAGCCTAATAGAGAGCGGAGGTGAGAATCTGTTTTCGTTCCGTTCTCGAACGAATGAGCCTGAGGCAGGGTTCCAGCACGGAAAGTCTTATAAGGAGTCGTTCGCGCATGTTGTTATGGTCTGTAGTTCCGAGATCTAAGTCGTCGCCCCTGAACAATCGGCGGAGGCTTGTACGGTGTGGCTTTGAGGCCGGAATGGTGTTGTGGGAATTGCAGGGACCTGGCATATTGATGCGTGAATCCTGCAATTCATGGTGAGGTGCAGATGGGTCCGAAGACACCTGTAACTGAGCAAGATTTCTTCCGACAACCGCTGCGCGAGCAGATCAATCTGAAGCATCCATTGGTGCGCCTGGCCGACCTGATCAACTGGGATCGGTTGGGTGTGTCGATGAGCGAGAGCTTCGCTTCGGACAAGGGGCGACCGGCAACGTCACCGCGCCTGATTGCCGGGCTGCTGTATTTGCAGCACGCGTTCGATCTGTCGGACGAAGAGGTCGTCTGGCAATGGGTGGAGAACCCGTATTGGCAAGTGTTCACGGGCGAAACCTATTTGCAGACCGAGCCACCGATCGATCCGTCGAGCCTGACGCGCTGGCGCAAGCGGCTGGGCGAAGCCGGCGTAGAAGAGTTGCTGGCCGAGACGATCGAAGCGGCCAAACGTGCCGGCGTGATCAAGGCCTCGAGCGTGAAGCGCGTGATTGTAGACACGACGGTCATGGAGAAGGCGGTTGCCCATCCAACCGATTCGCGATTGCTCGAGCGGTGTCGCGAACATTTGGTGAAGGCGGCCGCGCGGCATGGCCTGAAGCTGCGGCAGAACTACAACCGCGAGGCGCCGCGTCTGGGGCTTCAGATTGGCCGCTACGCTCACGCGAAGCAGTACAAGCGTATGAGAAAGGCACTGCGCACGCTGCGTTCGCGCGTTGGACGGGTGATGCGAGATGTGGAGCGACAGGTCGCCCACGTGGCTGACTCAGGTCGTGCTGCCCTGCTGGAGCTGATTGGCCGCACGAAGCGCATCCTGTCGCAGAAGCCGAAGGACAAGAACAAGCTTTATGCGCTGCATGCACCGGAAGTCGAGTGTCTGGCCAAGGGCAAGGCGCGCAAGCCGTACGAGTTCGGCGTGAAAGTGTCGATCACGACGACGCACAAGGAAGGACTGGTAGTTGGCATGCGCTCAATGCCGGGCAATCCGTACGATGGTCACACGCTGGCCGAAGCGCTGGAGCAGGCGGCGATTCTGAGCGACATGAAGCCGGAAGTCGCCGTCGTGGATCGCGGCTACAAGGGTATCGCCATCCACGGCGTGAAGATCTACCACCCGGGCTTGCGGCGCGGCATTACACGCGGACTACGCGCGATGATCAGGCGGCGAAGTGCAATCGAGCCGGCCATCGGTCACATGAAAGCAGACGGAAAACTCGATCGAAATTGGCTCAAAGGCACGCTCGGTGACGCGATGCACGCGGTGCTATGCGGCGCCGGCCACAACCTGCGGATGATCCTCAGAAAGCTGAGGCTTTTTTACGCCCTGGCCCTTATCGCTTTGCTCAACCGTACCGTGGCTGCCCTGCCAACAGCATGAGCTAGGCGGCCGACAAAACGAATTGTTCAGGGGCGACTTCTATGAGCAGTGAGTTGTCAAGCGCTGGTCAGCCATGTGTGGATGTTCAGGTCATAAATGACTCCTCGAGTCTGGGTCGGCACGATTCACGGGTTGGAGTTGACTGATGCGCACGTGAGACCCCAACGTCTCACCAACTTCTATCCGCCGGTGTTGTACCGGCCACATCCTTTATGCGCGTTGCGCCGGGCACTACGATCCGGGAGATGTGCCCCATCTAAGGATCGGTCGCGTTGAGCAACCCGTCGACCCTGCGGGCACATCGCACTCCAATCTTCAGAACGTCGGGCTATGTGGCAGATGGTTTCATGCCGGCTTGAACCGCGCGCCGTCGGGCATGATGCCGTCTTTCAGATAGCGCCACAATGCGATCGCGAGGCGCCGGGCGAGCGCGACGATCGCGATGCGTCGTGCGCGGCGATTCGGTCCGGTTCCTTGCGTGCGCTCGTTGAACCACTGCGCCAGCGCACTGCCGGGCTGGTATCGCAACCAGCACCAGGCCATCTCGACAAGCTGGGCCCGCACCCGTCGGTTTCCCTGCTTGCTGATGCCCTGATCGACACGGCTCTGGCCGCTGTCATACGGCTGCGGCACCAGTCCCACGCATGCACCAAGCTGGCGGCGGTTGTTGAACTGGCGCCAGAACAGTTCGAGCACGAGGCGTGTTGCGCCGATGTGACCGACACCCCTGAGGCGATTGAGATAAGTGATCCGCTCACGCACGGGGGCGGGCAGACGCTCCTGAAGCGTGCGCTCAAGCTCCGTGAGCTGCTGTTCGGCGAGCTCGAGGCGTGCGGTCTCGCGCAGTAGCCGTTCGCGCAACTCGTCGGGCAGAGGCGTGCCGTCATGACAGGCGAGTTCACCGCGTGCGAGTCGCCCGGCGAACGAGCGGTGGTCGACCTTGTCCCAGCAACCGAGCGTGACGAGCAGCTTGCGCATGCGGTTGCGGTGTTGCAGCACTTCCTTCTGTAGCTGTCCGCGATCGCGAATCAGGTGGCGCAAGGCTTCGTCCTGCGCGGAGGGCGCGCGGACCACGCGCATGCGGTCGCGCTCGCCATGAAGCCAGGCGCGCAGGTTGGTGACCAGCCTGATGGCATCAAGTCTGTCTGTCTTCGCGCGCCGCTTGTGGCGCTCCACAGGAATCGACCATATAACAATCGATGCCGCGGGAGCACAGCGCCCGAAGGATCCAGAATCCATCCTGCCCGGCCTCATAGCTGACGACCACGCGCACGTGCGAAGGCAGTGACCACTTATGCTTTTGCTGCTCGATCAGATCGAGAACCGCCTGCAGTCGCACGTCCGCCTGTGGTGCGCTGACCGTATGGACCGCCGGCTTCTCCCTGAATCCGTCGTGAAGCGCGACCTTCCACTGGGCGGCAGACAGTTCGAGCGACACCGCCAGGATGACCTCCTCAGCATAGGGTCCCGTAACGTGATTTGCGTCCATGACGCCCTCCATTGAGCAAGCGTTGACCCCGTCAATCTTACGACTCGGGCCTTGGCGACTCTCACGCTACATAGGATCTAAGTCCATTCAAGTAGGAGGCGGATAACGAACGCGATACAGGGACGGCGATGGCTCATGGCAGAAAACTGTAGAAGGACTGTTGGCCTTTTGGATAGTTCGCTTTGGCAGATTGTCGGCCGAGAAGATGGAGCGATAGACGTCGGGAGCGATTCAATTCGCAAGGTCCATAGCGAAGAATCAATTCGCTTGCGAGAAAGTGGCCGTCTTGGCGATGTGACGCAAACCGCGACGATACGGATAGTCGAACGCCCCGCGAATTCTATTGTAGTGATCTATTGGTGCGATGCTGGTAGGGCCTGTATGGCTACCAACCGTGGCGCCTCACCCATGCGTCTGTTGCGGGGCGATGCACCTTAAAGGGTGGGTCGATTCGTCGGGGCGATGAAATATATCAACCGTCCCGAGCACAGCCGAAGCAAACAAATCTCAATGCGGTGATTTTGGCGCCGACCATGTACTGGGAGCGCAAGTTTATAAGTTGGCAGTAGCGTCCGGAAACAGGACGGCAAACTACCTGCGATCGCAGCGCTGCGTGCGAGCCGAGATCGCTCGGAGGGACTTTGAGGTTCGTCGTGCGACCGCCGAGGATGATGGCGAACCGAAGTTCGCACCGAATCGTCGTCAGTCACACGAGTTGGCTTATTGCTGGGCTTGCGAGGTCGATATTACTTGTGCGACTTTCGGCCGGGAGTCCTCGGTTGCCTTTGCCGTACGCGTTTGCGCTTGCGCGGCCTGTTCGGCGACTACCGTTTGTGCACTTACACCACGTTGCGACGCGGGGGATCCTTCAAGTGGATGGTAAAAAGGCGCGGGGCCGTAACCACTAGCGAAAGCGGACGTGGAAAGTGCGGAAATCGTAGCAATCGTCAGAGTCAAAACACGGGTTCTAGTCATGGTAGTACTCCAGAAATAAATAAAGAAATACCTTCTCGGATCGTTGAGCGTCGTCATCCATTTGCAGCTCGTGACATCGAAGCGTTAGGAAAGCGAATATGGATATCGCTAGTCATTCGAAAGATTGCCGTACCGTACATCAGAATTTATTGTGCGTGTCGATATACGACAAGTTGCGCCGGCGGCCACTTGCTCAACCGCGCTAGGACGACCGACCAGTGTGATTTTGGTGAAGGCCGGTGAACCGGATCAGCGGGTGGCATCTGCTAGGGAGTCGATGTTGGTGGACGCCAGTCTACAAATGCCTTGGCTGATGGGCATGTTAGGCAGAGACGCGATCGCATCAGCGCTTTCGACCCCAACACCCACTGTAGATGGATAGCGAATCGATATCGCATCGGACTTGATGACCGACAGATGATGAGAGAGTTTCAGGGTATGCGAACGCCTGGTCAATGCCGCTCGTGACACATGCGATCAGAACTCCGGCACTGGAGACGGTTAGGCTACAGGCACCAGCGCGGTGACCCGTGCGATTGCCCTCTCGACAGTTGGGCGTGCTGCAACCGCGTCATACCACCGCTGGACGTTAGGGAACGCATCCAATTCGATGTCCGCAAACTGCCGTCTCCACAACCAACCGAAGTGAGAGACGTCGGCAATCGTGAATTCATTTCCAGCCGCAAACTCAGAACGCTCCAAAACCCCGTCAAATACCTTCATCACGCGTTGCGCTTCCGCGCCGAAGCGAGCGATGGCGGGTGGTACGGGCTCAGGCGCTTGCTTTAAGAAGTAGCCTAATTGGCCAAGAGCTGGACCAATTCCGGTGATTTGAAACGAGATCTGTTCAAACACCCTCGCACGAGCGCTGCCCTTGGCGGGGAGCAGCTTTCCCGACTTTTCCGCAAGATAGATCAGGATAGCAGTCGACTCGCTTAAGACAAAGCGAGTTCCGTCAGGGCCTTCGGTGTCGACGAGTACCGGAACCTTACCGTTTGGGTTGAGCGACAGGAAGCTCGCGTCCTTCTGCTCGCCTTTGCGTACGTTGACGGGTTTCAGTTCGTATGCGATGCCCATCTCTTCTAGGGCAACCGGAACTCGTACGCTGTTTGGGGTGGAAAATGCATACACTTCGATCATGACTGTTTGGCAACGAAAAGATAACTGTAGTTAGTTGGCGAGCTGCTGGATGTTGAGGCTTCGCTGCTCGAGTTGCTTCGTGACGACCTCGAAGCGCCTATGACTTTCTGGTGCAGTGACGTCACAAAGATGACGGCCAGCGTGCCACGCAATCGTCGCGTGGAGACCTGTCGATCATGCTTGCAATGCCGGGTTGCAGGTAGAGCCTGCAGACGCATAACTGAAATTCCGAAGGGGCATAAATGACATGGCATTAGGCCGCCCATTCGAATGTGAGCGGACTCAATCGCGCCGAATTGGAGGCTCCGGGGCAACCACGTTGTTGGCCGGAGTACGCATTGTGGGATAGGTTCAAAGTGCCTTCTGGGAGCAGGCCGAAGGCTTTGGAATTTGCTGTGGAGAGAGGTGAAAGGTCTCGAATCGCAAAAATTGCGTCAACCTGCTACTTTGCGTGGATCCAGAATTTGGTCATTAGTTTGCCCCTCCGCTCGAAGGATCTCGCGGAATGGTTCCGATCAGTCCACACTCCCAACGTGAAATTTGTGCTTCGGCATCGAGGGGGCAAAGGTGCGATGTGTGGCTCAGCGAGCGCGCATAACTTCGATGAATACTTTCATTAGACTAGACACATAGCTTGCCGCGCCGTCGTTTCTTGCATTGAGCAGGGAAGGACCAGTAGTACTTCTTGGCGGTATATCTGACCCGGATGCAAATAGTCGCAATGGAAGCGGGGAAATGAAGCCGAAAATGGACGATAGGGGTTGATAGCTGACAAAAAGATGGTTGACCCTTGGCATCAAACCGTGGGGATTCTGTCGTCGCTCTCCGATGAGGAGTGTCCTCGCGGCAGGAGATGTTCACAGGGCCCGTCTAGTCCGCACCAGGCACAGCTTCGGGCTGCAGATCAGGAGCATGCAGAAAGCGCCTGGGAATCCACGGAGATGGCTTCGTCAAGCATAGGCGTCCGGATTCACTTGACGACTTGACGCAGGTAGCTGTTTCTACAGGCATCAGTCGTTGCGTTCGGTCGGGCGACGCGGCCGGGGAGCTGTGCTCTGAGCGGCGGCGTTATACGCTCGGCCTGTTTCAACACCCCCACAATCTGCTCGACACTGAAGCGTTTTCGTTTCATCGCGCGGCTTCTTTCTCGTCGAAAAGCGCGCCGAAAACTCGCTTACATCATGGCACTGTTTGCCGGGGGCCGCTCAAGGCCGACGCCGACGCCACCCGACGTCGAAACCGAGACGTGTGCTGGACAGCTTCGTGAACCAAAGGACATGATCATGCACTTAAGCGCTCGTAGGGTTGGCCCTGCATGGATCGCTATATTCCCTGTTGGAATGCGAACTATGTCCCTCAACTACCTTCACCATCAGCTTGAAGTCAGCCAAACTCCATTCACCGCTTGAGCCATAGCTAAAGACGGCCAACCAATTTTTTAGTATGGAGAACTGGCATGACCACGATTAATGTTCCGACGCGCGAAGAAGTATCCTCGGCCAACCAGGCCATTTTCGATAATCTGAAGAAGAACCTCGGTGTTGTCCCGAATTTGTACGCGACGCTTGCGCATTCGGAACACGCGCTTGGCAACTACCTTGCATTTCAGAATGGCAAGAGCAGCATCACTGGCAAGGCCCGTGAGGTGGTCAACCTTGTCGTGAGTGAGGTTAATAGCTGCGAATACTGTCTCGCCGCACACACGATGATCGGCAAGAACAGCGGTTTCACGGATGCACAAATTCTCGAAATTCGTAGCGGCAAAGCTAGCTTTGACCCGAAACTTGACGCACTTGCACGTCTGGCACGCAACATCGCGGTTAATCGCGGCCACGCGGACACGACACTCGTCGACACATTTTTTGCGGCCGGCTGGACGAAGGAGAATCTCGTCGACGTGATTGTCGTAATCGGTGACAAGACGGTGACCAACTATTTGCACGCGACGACACGAGTCCCGGTCGATTTCCCCGCCGCGCCGAAGCTGGCTGCCTAAACGCACAGCGGCGCGGCCCCACGGAGGGTGTCGCGCCGCTCTGGCGGCTACCTAGTCAAAGCTATTACCGACAATAAATTTGCGCAGGCGCAACGACACCCTCTTTTGCAGGCGGTGACGTAGTCATCTTGGACTGCGTGCATGAATGTGCGCGGGTTGTTGACGCCATCGATCATTCTGGCGCTCCGATGGTAGAGCACCAGTCTCCCCCACGGATAGTTCGAAGCCGACCTGTCCTTAACGTGAGGCCGCTCTTCGGGCCGTCAGCTGCGACGTATTGCGGCGTCAAGCGCTTTATGCCTGTCGGGAATGATTGTTATGTACGCGCGCGGTCTTCCTCCGGTGTGACGAGGCGCGCATCCTGTTCTCACCGTCAATTTCCCAGTTGGAGAAACGTATGAGCACGTTTCCATCGTACACGATCGAAACCGCACCACCCGCATCGAAGTTGGGTTTGGAAGCGGCGAAACGGGCGTTCGGTTTCGTGCCTAACCTCCAGTCGCACATGGCCGAATCGCCCGAGCTGCTTGCCGGATATTCTGCGCTCTGGGACATTTTCTCGAAGAGCACGCTCACCTCACATGAGCAACAGGTCGTCTACTTGACCTCGAACTTTGAGAATAACTGCCATTACTGTATGGCCGGACACTCTGCGCTCGCGCAGATGATCAAAAATGGATCCCGCTATAATTGCTGCACTGCGCGAAGGAACTCCGCTTCCTGACTCGAAGCTTGAGGCTCTTCATCGCTTCACGACGATTGTCGTACGCGAACGCGGCTTTGCGTCGGACACGGATGTCGCAGGATTTCTCGCCTCCGGTTACACACGCAGGAACGTACTCGAAGTGATTCTGGGTGTAGCAACGAAGGTAATGAGCAATTATACGAACCACATTGTTCATACCAAATACGATCCGTTCATGGCCGGCAACGAGTGGAAGAAGTCGGTGACGTCTGCCTCATGAACTTCGAATACGGCCAAGAATTGCTGATGCACTGGCGATTCCCTACCGGTTGCCGCAGCCCGCTGACATTTCACGCGACCCGTGCATCCGGGTTCCTCGACAAGTGGCTTGAGGACGGCAACGTGTGGACCGTGGGTGTCGGCGGCCAGCGCGATGTCGTTCAAACCACTGCTGCTTAGCGGAGGCCAAGGCTACTACGTCAATCTCCTCAGGATTCGGCAACCCGGTGTTCTTTCGCCTCTCCGCCAAACCGGGCCCGAACCCGCGATTGTATTTAGGGGTGGATGGTATTACCTCGAGCATGACTGGTTGGAAAATGAGCGCGCCCCTACGTGATTCGTCACGCAATAGGGCGGATTTCGCTCGAGAGAGGATACCGTCACCAGCATGGCGAATAGCACGTCGCACCGTCGTCCGGCAAGAGCGACGAGCGCCCGATTGTGGCACTTGCCCTGCTGGGGCTTACAAGCGTGGTCGTGCTTCGGGACGGAGTCCAGCAAGGCGGCGAAGGCGGAGAGGATGAGTGCTCTGTTGAGTACCTCGTTGCCACCTCCGTGGGGTGTTAGCCATCGCTAGACAAGCCTACTCGTGGGGTGACCGGGGCGAGGCCGGCGTAGGCGGCGAGATGCGCAGCTAAGGCCAAGGCTTTGTGGACGACATCCGTGAGGAGTCGGACGGCGATCCTGGCGCCGGCTCCCAGCGTGCTAGTCAGGACTGTCCATGGAGGGTGTGCGAGCACCTGGCGTTTAACTTCACTGGCAACCTCGTCGCGTTGTTTACGCGAAAGATGGGAGCTGTTGGGCCAGGGTCGGCATGGCGATGACTACTGCCTGCGTACCGGGTACGACCACAGCCTGTTTGCTGAGCGCCTGAACGATCTCGGCGGCAAGGCTTTTGCCCACGCGCGGTGCAAGTATGGCGAGGCGGTCGGCGCGTGGTTTCTCGCTGCCCGTCGTAAGTCCCTGCTCACGGCTTCGGCCAGGGCGGCAAGAGAAAGTGAAGTGAAGGAGTATCTTGATCTGTGGACCGATCTGCGCATTGCCCGGTCGTGGCCTGCTCTTGCCAGAGCGGCGGACAGTTGTCACACGACGGATCTGTTGCCGTGCCTTCGAGCGTCCGAACCGCCCGAGCTACTTGTGTGGGGTGAAGACGACAGCGTCCAGTTCGTCACGGAGATACCGAATACACAACTCGTGCGGATTCCAAGCGCTGAGCGCATTCCAGTGGAAAATGACGCGGCTACAGTGACCGGTGCGTTGACCATATTCTCCGCCTGAGGCGGCACGGCCGACGGAGACGGGACGGAGGTCGCCTGCTGGCTCTTGTGCGCCTTCTTGCCGAAGTTGATCTCGTCAGTCGCCTCACGAAGCCAGTGCCTCCTGAACAGAAGGTGAAAAGTAGTTGCTGCACGACTGTGTCGCCGTTACCGCCTTATCGGCATGACCCAGCGTCTCCTGCACAAAACTGATGAAAGCGCGCGCCTTTCTACTTGTCATGCGACCAGCGGGGATGACTGCCCATAGGTCACACGGGGGAAGGCGCCAGTTCGTCAGTACGGCCTTGACCTGACCGCTCTTCAATTCGGGCGAAAACATCCACTCTGACGCGATTGCTATACCCACGCCTGCGAGAACTGCTTCCCGTACTCCTTCAATCGCACTCACCGACAGCCGGCCATTAAGTGAAACGGTCGACTCGTTGTCGCTTTGTCGAAACGTCCACACGCGCCCGCCGCCTTGCTGGCTATAGTTGATGAACTGATGAGCGGTCAGTTCACTTGGCGTACAAGGGACGCCGGCGCATTCAAAGTAGGCTGCCGAACCGACGACATACCGAGGTGCTTCTGCAAGTTTGCGTGCGGGCATATTCAAAATATCGAGCGTTCCGGTTTGCAGCCCGACGTCAACGCCCTCTTCAAGCAGGGCCACATTGCGATCGCCCAGAACAATATCAAGTGCTAGGTCCGGGTACTTGTCGAGAAATCCTTTGAGCGCGGGTATGAGGTGCAACCGCGCAAACGTAACGTTCGCGCTCACACGCACTCGCCCAGATAGGCGGGTGCTGGCTCCTCGCGCCACATGCTCGGCTTGTTCGACTTCCAGCATCACGCGCTTCGCCTGCTCGTAGAATGCCTCGCCTGCGTCGGTGGGCGTCAGACCGCGTGTCGACCGCAGCAAGAGTCGGACTGCAAGACGCTTTTCCAACGTTGCGATTGCTTTGGATACGGCGGGCTGGCCCACGCCGAGCGAACGTGCAGCGGTCGAGAAGGAACCGGTTTCGATTACGCGCACAAATGTTCCTAGTGCCATCAGTTGATCCACTATCTTTTCTCCTTCGAGCCAGAAAACAGCAGGTGCCCGAGACGGTGGCTACCCGAAAAAGCAGGTGAGAACAGCGGGGCGATATCGACATTGAGGGCATGACGGACATGTCACTCAACAGACGTACTGGCAGCCATGGACCATTAAAATCAGAACGTCGATTGCACAGGAATACCGATAGCGTCTGGGCAATATTAAGTTCTTGTCAGCGTTGAGTTTCCCGGACCGTCCACCGGGTGAGCGCTCCCCAGGTTCGCCTGCGAGGATCGAGGGAATCATTTCCCGCAAATAAGCCCAATGCAATGCTTTACGGTCGCAGTCTGTTGTCACATTCGATTCACCTGGAGATCCTGTAAAGAGGATATAAGCCGCGCAGTTTGCCGACAACATACATAGGTATCGTCTGTATGTCGTCATGTGTAACGATCAGGCGGGTGTCGGAGGTGCGGCATAGGTGCGCTGGCGAGGCGGAACGGTGCGCGCCCCAAGGTACATCCACTCGATACCTATGTATGTTGTCTGCCCCAGGTCCAGTCACTAACATGTGATCGAGTCGGCCAGATACGCAATTGACTGAAGCCGACGAGTTATCTGGCCATAAAGAGGAGTTGTCTACATACGCCAGAAATGCTGCTTTCATGTCGACGGGTTACGGCGCGATTTATCTGAGCAGTGTGTACGCGCGCGGAACGTCGATCTTTCGGGGTGCGCAATGGCACCCCCGAGCAACGCAGCCATGAAAGCTATGCGTATGAAACTACCAAGACGCTCGCGGTCGTGGAGCGCCAATGGGTGGGCGGTTCCGGTGGAAACTATCGGCAATTTGGCTGCCGGGATGTGCGTTGCGGCATCGCGTGCGCCCGGGAAAGTTGGCCTGACGTAAAGCCCCGGGGAACTCATGTTCCGGGTGAACGCACTTCTTGCCGGACTTCGCCAGATTCCACGCAAGAAGCACACGGAGTGAGATATGTCTAAGGTCGAGCATTTCGAAGTAGTGATTCTTGGTAGTGGGCAGGGAGGATTTCAATGAGCAGGACGAACGCATGAGTTTCCCGCCAAACGATGCCAAGGCGTCAACTACCGATCGGGCAAACACCAAAGTGCCAGCGGGTCTCAATTTCAATGGTGTGCAACAACATCTTCGATACAGCACTCGCCATTTGATGCCTTCACCGAAGCCAGCGCACGGGTGGCCCATCTCGTGCGGAATGCGAGTCAGTTCGGCATAAAGACTGCAGACGTGACGATCGACGTCTGCGCGGTACTTGCGCGCAAACGCGGCATGATCGAACGTGAGGTGTCGTTTCATCTAGGTGCGTACAAATCGAGCGGCGCGAGCCTGGTCATGGGCGATGGGCGTTTTGTTGGCCCCCGGACGATTGAAGTGCAACTGAATGAAGGCGGATTGCGTACGCTGAATGCTGACGAGATGATCGTGAACGTTGGCTCGCATGCAGCGATGCCAGTCATCCCGGGGCTCGAAGCTGCGAATCCCTTGACACATATCGGCGCGCTCAATCTCGACTATGCGCCAGCGCACCTGATCGTACTGGGCGGCGGGTATGTGGGGGTGGAGCTGGCTCAGGCATATCGCCGTTTTGGCAGCCGCGTGACGATAGTTCAGCGTGCGCCGCATCTCGTTCCGCTTGAGGACGTCGATGCCGCGGACGAATTGCAGGGGCTTCTGCGCGATGAAGGCATTGACGTGTTGACGTCGGCGGAAACGATTAGTGTGGAAGGATTGTCGGGAGCGTCGGTTCGGATAGTGATGCGGACGCCAGACGGGGAGCGCAAGATCGAAGGCAGCGACCTACTTGTTGCGACGGGCCGCATCCCCAATACGGCCGGGATCGGACTTGACAAGGCGGGGGTAGAACTAGACGAGCAAGGCTACATCCGAGTGAATGAATACTTGCAGACGACCGCACCAGGTACATGGGTTATTGGCGAGGCTGCAGGAAGTCCACACTTTACGCACGTATCCGTAGACGACTTCCGGGTAGTGCGTGACAACCTTTCAGGTGGCAAACACAGTAAGCGTGACCGTCTCGTGCCTCATACAGTATTTACGGATCCACCTCTTGCTCGAGTTGGAATAAACGAGCGCGAGGCAGAACAAAAAGGAGTTGCCTTTCGCGTTGCAACACTTCCGCTGAGCAATGTTCTGAGGACCGAAGCCACAGACGAGACGCGAGGTTTTATGAAGGTGCTGGTGAGCGCGGAAGACGATAATATCTTAGGTTTTTCGAAGATCGGCTCAGAAGCAGGCGAGGTCGTGGCCGTGGTTCAGGCCGCGATGCTGGCGAAGCTCCCCTATACGCAACTGCGTGACGCGATATTTTCACACTTGACGATGGCAGAAGGCCTCGGGCCGCTGTTCGCAAATGTACCGCAACGGCAGGTGAACTAGAAGTGCCGAGTCAGGAGGCGTGCTATACCCGGACACAGCGACAGTGGATGCGTAAACGCGGTACGTTGTCATTCGACAATGTCGTCATCCATTCCCGGGAGCGCTGCGCCTGCGGCGGACTTTTGCTTGTGACGCGGGCGACGACAACGATAGTGCCATGACAGATGCGTCGAAGGTCTTTCGACGACACATCATCTTGGGTCGCATGTGGGTCCTATCGGACATAGTGCCGTAAGAGTCGCTCGGCGAGAGACGGACCGCCACGTGAAATGCACGCGTCTCTGGCACAGACGGCGACGGCGACACGCTTTCAGCCGTTGGAATGCCCTAGACAAAGATACCTGGCGGACCTGGGCATCGCGTGCATCTCCCGCATACGGCGAGTTTGCCTTCGTCGACGCACCTGCCGACGTTCGCTTGCAAACGAACTCCCTACAATCACGGGACCCACGTGCCTCATTGTTCGGGCCCGTGACCGAATACGACATGCGTGATTAGAACGCTGAATGATACGAAGATATCATCACGGAAAACGTACCCGCGATCTATCTACACGATCCAATACAGACCGCGGCCCGGCTGCCGTGATTGATGCGAGACGTTGGGGATCTGAGCTTGCACAATAGTCCTATCGTGTCGGTCGTCGATAACGACGAAGCGGATTGTCTCGCGCTGAGTAGCCTTATTCGTTCGATGGGGATGCTAGTGTCTCTGTACGAGTCGGCATCCGCGTTTCTTGATCCGGGACGGACGAACGAGACTGCCTGTCTCATTTCGGATATTCGCATTTCAGAACTGTTAGGGATCGAATTGCGCGCACGTCTGGTCGAACACCTATCGACTTGCCGACGATTTTCACTACCCCGTACTCGACGCCGGTTCTGCGGGCTGGCGGGGCGCGAAGCGGTGCTCTCGCGTTGATCGGAAAGCCCTATTCGGCGGCGACTATGATGTACTGGATTATGGTCGCCTTGGACCGCAAGTAACGGCGTAGGATTCCGGTAGCATACGATCGACCTTTGCCGGCGCCGCCCTTTCTTTCGGTTGTAAGACGCAGTCCGCGTATCAGAGCGTCTTTTCGTGACTCGACTCTATTCGGAGCGCCTCCGCCTTGCGAACGAGGTCCGCGACCGACCTTGCCATCATTTTCCTCATTAACTGACCGCGATAGACTTTCACGGTGATCTCGCTGAGACGCATTTCAGCGGCGATTTGCTTGTTCATCAAGCCGGCGCTGACGAGAGCCATGACCTGCTGCTCGCGCTCCGTCAGCGATGCATAGGCAGTACGCAGTGAGGCAATCGATTCCTCGGCTGCGAGACGCTGACTATCGCGCGCAAGGGCTTGGGTGACGGCGTCCAGCATGTCCTGATCGCGAAAGGGTTTTGGAAAGAAATCTAGTGCCCCAGCTTTCATTGCCCTGACGCACATCTGCATGTCGCCGTAACCGGTCATGAAGAGGATGGGCATGTGCAGCCCATGTGTGATCATTTCCTGTTGAAACGAGAGCCCGTTCTCGCCTGGCAATCTGACATCTAGAATCAGGCAACTCGGGACGTTGGATTTCTTGAACTCGATGAAGGCTTGGGGCGAGGCAAACGTCTCGACCCGCAATCCGACCGAACGAAGCAAATTGCTCAAGGAAGCCTGCATTGATTCATCGTCGTCGATCACGTATACGACGGTGGTATTCGTCGTGCCGCCTCGTTGAGCGAAGTTGGGAGCCATGGAGAAGCCTCTTGAACCGGTTGACCAATACAGCGGAAGGAACAAGCGTCCGGAAGATTGTTTTCGATTTTAATGTCCGGCCGCGGGCGCGCGGCGAGTACCCATTCGAAATCACGAGAATTGTAGCGATCCCATCACGTCGGCGCACGTGGCGGTTCGTTTGGTCCAGAGGTGCTTCGCGTCCAGGGTCGATCGCCCGCGAATAGGCCGCTCTCGTAGAGGTTAAACGGGACGGGAGATGGCTGATCAGGACGTCCAGCGCTGCCGTTTTCTACGGGTCATCTGTTCTGGAGAATGCTCGTCTAGCCGGCTCCACATAAGATTGTTGCCTTTGAGTCAGCACAGTAATGTGTTCAGTAGTGAGCTAGGCGCCCAACTACCCGGTTCCACATCAGACTCGTGCTATGTGACGCAATTCGTGAAAGGTATTTCGACAGTCGATAGTCTTTTTTGTCCGTTATAGGCTATTGCATATGTCTTTCGCGTCTACGGGCAAATTGAATCGAAAGACTGAACCGAAGGGTGAATTCGCTGTTGCGCGCAACTTGCCCTGATGTGCTTCGACGATAGATCGGCAGATCGACAATCCCATTCCCAAGCCACTTGTCTTAGTTGTGTAGAACGGTTCAAAGAGACGCTGGACATCCTCTGGGGAAAATCCGAGTCCGGAATCGCAGACTGTGACAACCAGGTCGCCCAATTCGTCCAGATCAGAACGGATAGTGAGGGTCCTTTCGCGGTCGACGGTATGCATCGCCTCGATCGCATTGATGGTTAGGTTCATCACGACTTGTTGTAGTTGGACACGGTCGCCGTGGATCGCCGGCATTGATTCCGACAATCGTGTTTGCACCGAAATGCCCTGATTCTCAGCTTCGCCGCGCGTCAGAGCAACGACTTCAAGAATGACATCGTTCATCTGTAGCCATTCTATGTACGTCGGCGTATTTTTGACGAATCCGTGTATTCGGCTCATGATTGCGTCGGCGCGCATTGCGTCACGGGTGATCTGCTCCAGAATCTGGCGCGCTTCATCAAGCCTC
The DNA here is from genome assembly GCF_050436625.1 of Paraburkholderia sp. GAS334. Taxonomy (NCBI): domain Bacteria; kingdom Pseudomonadati; phylum Pseudomonadota; class Betaproteobacteria; order Burkholderiales; family Burkholderiaceae; genus Paraburkholderia; species Paraburkholderia sp. GAS334. Next base: position 20,412 of record NZ_JBNDMO010000031.1, read on the forward strand.
GGTGACGGCGCGTTCAGCCAGCGCAGACCGGCCGACGCATTGGTCGCAATCGAGCTGATTGGTTGCCGTATCTCGTGGCTGATCGACGCGGTCAGTTGGCCCATCGTGGCAACACGGCAGGCATGAGCGAACGCAGTTTGCACTTCGCGATTCCGGCGTTCGCTCTCACGGATTTCGGCCTCGGCTCGTTTTCTGTCAGTAAGATCCAGGACGAAAGCGACACCCTGCTTTCCGTCGTCCTCAAGCGTGGCGGCGCCGACCAGAACCGGTACGAGATTGCCGTTAGCCTTGAAAAACTCCTTTTCGTACAGCGGGAGCGTGCCGGTCGCATCGAGCTCGGTAAGTCCTCGCTTGTCCTGCGCAAGCCATCGGGAAGGCGTGAGTTCCGTCCAACACAACTGGCCTGTAGAGAGCTCTTCGCGGGTTCGCCCCACGATACTGAGAAATGCGTCGTTGGCGTCGAGAATTTTCCCCTGGTAATCCCAGATGAAGATCCCCACGATGTTTGCATCGACGAGACGGCGAATTTTTGCTTCCCGCTGCGCGAGTTCTCGATACAGGCGGGCATTCTCGAACGTGATTGCTGCCAGCGAAGTCAACAATTTCAGGGCGGCAATCCGGTTTGAGACAAAGACACCCGGAGCGAGACTGTTCTCGAGATAAAGCACACCGACGAGCTTCGTATGGGCGATCAGTGGGAGAAACAGCATCGAACGTGTGTGGTTGGCAACCACGTATGGATCGATGGCGTAGGTCGATTGCGCAATCGCGTCGTCGACAATGACGTTTTCCCCGGTTCGCCACGCGTAGCGGAGCCCGGCTTCAGGCAGCGCAGTCGACGAAAGCGGCTCGTCACATAGTCGTACTGAAACGGTGTCAAAGGTCGTCGACGCCTCGGCGAGAATGCGTGCCGCCTCGCCGCTCGATAAAACCAGCAGGCCGCGCTCCGCGCCGGCCTGTTCGAGCGCCATGCGCATAATCGTATCGACGAGCTTCTCCTGTATGATCTCGCCCGCGATTGCTTGCGATACCTTGATCACAGTGCCGAGATCGAGGCGTTCGACGGATGTGCGAATCGTGCGCGCTGGAGCGATGGTAGTGTCCTGGGCAATCAGCTCCTTATATTTCGCTTCGAGTTGACGCACCTTGCCGCCCGCTCCCCAGCTTAGGTAGCAGTATCGAGCGTTGCGCAAATACGCGTGGGCAATAATCTCGAAACCCCGTGCAGCGTAGAACTGCGCCGCCAGCTCGCTGGCAAGCCCTTCATTGTGTACGAACCCGTTCTCGCGGGCGAGGCGGATTGAACGTTCGTAGAGTTGCTCTGCTTCGAGCAAGCGCCCTTCGATACAGGCGATTTCGGCCTCCACGAGCGCGAGGCGATTCTCGAAATTGTGTGGGCAGTTCGTTGCCCAAGTGGCGAGCTTGCCGAGTAGCATAGTCGCACGCTCCAGACATTGCTGCTTTTCGTTGTCTGGTGCGACGCCGCGGCGGGCAATCCAGGCCAGCGCACCGTAGAAATGATATTCGGCCTCTTCGAGAAACGACTCCGATGTCCAGAGCAGCGAGTGTGCTTTAGACGCGGCGTCAGTAGCCGCGAGATAGTCGCCCGTCAGATAGCGTGCCTGCAATTTTCGGATCCAGTACCAGCACTCTGCAATGGCCAACTCGGGCGTTCCTGATAGATGTTGCTCAAAACATTGTTCGACTAGGTGTTGACCGTCGAGTCGACCGAACGTTGAAACGGAACCGCTCAGCATCTGAATGAATGCGAGCTGTGTGTTGATAATGTCGACGACGAGTACGTGTCGTGCGTTTCGGGCGAACGTGAGCCCTCGCTCAGCTTCGATCTGCACATCGGAGAGATGATCGCCGGAAAAGAGGAGATCGGAATTCAGATTGTTGCAGCTGTAAGCCGCATATTGCAGATCGCCAATGTGATTCGCTGCGTCAAACGCGCTTTTCAGAACGGGGCGGCTCTCTCGGACGGGTTGCGTCCAGCGCATCACGAATACGGCGAAGCACAGGTAGGTGCTGGCTTTATATCGTAAGAGTCCACGTTGTTCGACAAGTGCATAGCCAAGCTGGCCGAATCGGAGTCCGATTTCGTAATGCCCGAACTTGATGTTGGCTATGCGGGCAAGCCCAACGAATGCGAGACAGGATGCATCGCAAATACCGTGTTTGAGGCTGATGCTGGCGGCTTTGCAGATGCAGAGGCATGTGAGATTCGAGTCGGTGAAGATTGCCGCGGGCTGCAGCTTTGTCAAAACTTCGACGGCTGCGAGCGATTCGGGGTCACCCATGGTCGGCAGGTCGATCATGTCTTCAATGGAACGGCTGCCAACGTACAGAAGAATCCGTTCGTACTCGCGCTGAACTTCCGACGCAGATGGATGATGCGACCATACGATGCCGATATGGCGCAAATAGTCGAGCGCAACTGCGATGGCCCGGTCGCTGCGGCCAAGTGTTGTGCAAACATCCATCAAAAGACATACGACAGACAAACGTTCGCGAGTATTCAATGCATGCGTGGCCAAAGCTGTCAGCCGACGGTCGGCGGCGGCGGTCTCTCCGCTAAGGAACTCGCATTCGGCACGCTCCTGTTCGAGCGAGAAGATCAGATCGTGGTGTCGATTCCAACAGGCTTCGTCGAGCAAGTCCATCCCGGCACTGAGATATGCGAGTGCGGACGTGTAGGCAGTCGAGGCCTTTGCGCGCCGCGCTGCGGTCAGATTCAATCCGGCTATCTTGTCACGTTCCTCTTGGAACAGCACCAGAGAGCTGCCGTGGTTGTATTGATTGACAATTGCGAATATCTCTTCCTCGAGTCTCTCTGCCGCCGTGCACTCGACCAGGATTCGGGCGATGAGGAGATGGGTGCGTGCCCGATCCGAAATCGTTGAATACGCCGCTTCGCGAACACGGTCGTGAACGAACCGATACGCGTCGGCGCGGCGCTCGACGAGCTGAGACGCGACTGCACCCGAAAGCTCCATTTCGATTTGTCTCTCGGATGTGCGACGGATACTCGCAAGGATACCAATCTTGGCAGCACTTCCAAGGCACGCGAGTTCCTGTAGTACTTGCCTGCTTTCGGATGGAAGACGACCTAACTTTTCGCTCATCAACTCGACGATATTGTCGGTGTGGCGATTCGATTGCATGCTTTGGAGATTCCAGGTCCAGCAGGCGGTGTCGTGGTCAAAGGTGAGCGACCCCTCCTCGGCAAGTGCGGTCAGGAACTGCACGACGAAGAAGGGACTTCCGCCGGTCTTCTGCGAGACGACATCGGTGAGTGACTCCACACATTCCCTGCTACGTCGAAGCGCGTCGGCGATCAATTGTGCGAGATGTTCACGTGCAAGGGGACGCAGATTGATCTCTTGTACTGCGGTGCCGTTGTCCCTGAACGCGTTTAGGGTAAGTCGCAGCAGGTGCCTCGCGTCGATCTCATTGTCCCGATAGGCGCCGATCAGCATCAGATGGCGGACATCGGGTGTCGTCACGAGATCAGCGAGCAGATCGAGCGTTGCATCGTCGGCCCAATGCAGGTCATCGAGAAAGAGCACCAGGGGATGAGCATCGTTCGCAAAGACACCGACAAACCGTCGAAATATGAGCCGGAAGCGCATTTGTGCCTGCTGCGGCGGAAGGTCGGGTACCGGAGGTTGGTCGCCGACGATTAGCCTCAATCCTGGGATTAGATCCGTCATAAGCTTCCCGTTCGGTCCAACCGCGCTCAAGAGCGCGTCGCGCCAGGCCACCAATTCGGTCTCGCTCTTTGCGAGCAGCAGATTCACCAGGCCTTGGAATGCGTGCGCGAGTGTCGAATAGGGAATGTCGGGTTTGGATTGATCGAACTTGCCCGATGCGAAAAGCCCTCGTGATGGCAACGTGACGCTGTGCAGTTCGTTGACGAGGGAGGACTTGCCTATCCCCGAATGGCCCGAAACGAGTACCACTTCTGGCCGTTGGTTGACGGCGACACGGCAAAATGTTTCAAGCAGCGTCGTGATTTCCTGCTCCCGTCCGTAAAGCTTTTCTGGAATCAGAAGCCGATTGGGGAGATCGTGATCAGCCAGCGGAAAATGGGAGATCTGGCCGGTTGCGTTCCACTCGGTAAGACAACGAGATAAGTCGTTCTCGACGCTAGAGGCAGTCTGGTATCGATCGTCGGACGTCTTCGCAAGCAGCTTCATGATGATTGCGCAGATCTGGAGAGGTATGCCGGGAACTCGTTCGCTCGGTGAGAGCGGAATTCTCGCGATGTGACAATGTATCCATTCCATTGGGTCTGCTGCCGAGAAAGGCAATGAGCCCGTAAGCAGTTGGTAGAGCGTGACGCCGAGGGAGTAGAGGTCGCTGCGCGCGTCGATAGACCGATTTGTGCGGCCGGTTTGCTCGGGTGCCATATAAGCAAGCGTACCGGCGATAAACTCGAGTGGCTCGGGCGTCTGACGCTCACGCGATAATCGTGTCGCAATGCCAAAGCCGGTGAGACGTACCGATCCCGATGACTCGTCTACGAGTATGTGGGCAGGCTTGAGGTCTTTATGAACCAGGCCGTGCCGATGCATATGGCTGACCGCCGCTGAAATGCGAGAGGCGAGTCGAAGAAATCGAACGACACCGAACGGTTCACCAAGTGTGCGCGCAAGTGGTACGCCGTCGAAGTTTTCGAATTTCAGAACGAATTGATCGCCACGACGTACGAGTTCCACGGGGCGGATCGACCACGCTCCGTCAAGTTGATCCTTAAGTCCGTATTCGTGTAAAAGGCGTTCCCGGCTCGCAGCGCTCGGCGGGAATCCCTTCGCTCGGGCGGCTAGCGTCGAAATTTGCTCGTCGTTGGCATTTACGCTCTGAGTTCGGTAGAAGGTTATATCTCCATCTTCCCACAGTATTTCGGCGGCACGGTCTAACACTGTGCGGGCTCCTTCACTTGAATTCGACAACTGGTACTCCCAACAAGGGTGCGAGTGTGAGGCGGGGGCACGACGGTATGCGTTGTGGGCGCTCGGATCACGCAAGACAATCTTGATTCAGCGCGATAAAAGCGATTCACGTGCCCTCCGCTTCTCGATAGTCAGGTCGGCATCGATGGTCTGAGTTTATCGCCTGGGCGTCAGTGATACGATTTCCGTACCGGATGTTCAATTTGAAGCAATGTGGTAAGTAATAGTGCCGACTCAAGCCCACGGTCAAAGTAACCTCATGGATTTCGCCAGCGTCACTCGGGGCTGCAAAGCCGCTATGCGTGCGACGTCCCGTAGGCCACTAGCTCTTTCCGGCCTGCTGCGCGCGGGACTGGCAGCTGCGTTGTGAGGAAAGGCGCGTGACTGTGCAGACGATTCTGGGAAACTACATGTCGTGACGTCTATTGACTGTCAGTCACCGCAGAATTGAATATTCGTGGCGACTGTTGCGCGGTGTGCGTTGTCGATACAATGGGCCGACATTCAACCGGCCTGCCAACCAGGAGACACTCCATGAGCTTGCCTGACGATCTTAAGTACGCTGAAACGCATGAATGGGTTCGCGTCGAATCCGACGGGACTCTGACAGTCGGAATTACCGAACATGCGCAGGAATCGCTCGGCGATATTGTGAGCTTCGAATTGCCCGGAGCAGGAAAGGTTGTCGCAGCTGGTGAGGTTGTGGCAACTGTCGAGTCGGTCAAAGCGGCATCGGAGATTCACGCACCGGTGTCGGGGCAGATTGTCGAGTCCAATGCGCTGGCGCAGGACGACCCGGGCAGCGTCAATACCGATCCGTACGGAACTTGGCTGTTCAGGCTGGCGCCGCAGGACCTGGGTGAGGTGGACGGATTGATGTCGGCCATGGCCTACAGCGAATCGGTTGGAGAGTGACGCGCCACGTCGAGCGCTGCGCTGGCAAACAGTAGGAGTAGCGAGTGGATCTTTCCGCTGTTGAGGCATTCGTGCGGGTTGCGGAATCGAGGAGCTTTACGGAAGCCGCCCGGGTCATGGGCCTGACCGGTTCGGGCATTAGCCGGGCCATCAGCCGGCTGGAGGCGCAGACGGGGGTGATACTGCTGAACCGGACGACGCGAAACGTCGGGTTGACCGCGGAAGGCGCGATGTTCTACGAACGGTGCCGCGACATCCTGGCCGAATTGAAGCTGGCGGAGACAGAGTTACTGGACGCGGCGAGCGCCCCGTCGGGGCGGTTGAGGATTACGGCGCCCATCGGGTATGCCCGTTCGGTCCTGGTGCCGATGCTGCCGAAGTTTCGCCAGCTCCATTCGAACGTCGTGGTGGAGATGAGTCTGTCGGACGCGATCGTCGATCTGATCGACGACGGTTTCGATCTGGCGATCCGGATCGGCGAGCTCATTCCGCCGAAGCTGACGTCACGCAGAATTGGTGTCGCAAGATGGGTTGCGTGCGCGAGTCGGGAATACCTGGAAGAACACGGGTATCCGGCCACACCGGACGATCTTGCACTTCATGACTGCGTCGCCTTTCAGTCGGCCGATTCGCGGCGGCACCGTGACTGGCAGTTCTGGCACGGAAGCAGAAGCTGGACGGTCAGGATAGGAGACATGGCGCAGCAGACCATCGACCACTGCGACGTGATTGTCGACGCGGCACTGGCGGGAGCGGGCATCGTCTACATGCATGATTACGTTGTTGAGCCACATCTGCGTCAAGGCACGCTCGTGAGGGTATTGGAAGATTACTCGACACCCGAGCGTTCGATTCATCTGCTATATCCGGCGATGCGTGCGTTGACGCCGAAGGTCCAGGCATTCATCGAATACTCGATGCATGAATTTGGGATTGTCGACGTTTCGGGTCACCGTACCGCTTTGTCGCGTCGTACGTCGAATCAGCTGATGTCCGGAACGAGCTAATCGATCTTCTGATCACGCACTGGGAAGTTGACTGTCAAAGCCGCGCGAGCCACATCTGCGTCAAGGCACGCTCGTGAGGGTATTGGAAGATTACTCGACACCCGAGCGTTCGATTCATCTGCTATATCCGGCGATGCGTGCGTTGGCGCCGAAGGTCCAGGCATTCATCGAATACTCGATGAACGAATTCGGAATTGCAGACGATTCAAGATAGCGCAACGCAGCATGACGCCGCGCGTCCGGATGCATGACACGTAGCTATCCGCGCGATGCCGGTTCCGGACGCGGTGTTGCTCACCTGTGCGTCAACATCGTTATACGACGTCGATCAAACCTGCGCGAGGCCGCCATCCACGAATAGTTCGATCCCCGCAACGTAGCTGCTGTCCTCTGACGCAAGGAACAATACTGCGGCCGCCAGTTCCTCCGGTCGCCCAACGCGGCCCAAAGGCGTGGCGGCGGCGAATTTTGCGCGTAATTCGTCTGCTTCTGACGCCGTCGTTACCTGGCTTTCGATGATCGGCGTATCGATCGCGCCCGGGCTGATCGCGTTGACCCGAATATTGCGCCCCTTCAACTCTATCGTCCAGGTTCGGGCAAGAGAGCGAACGGCGGCTTTGGCTGCACTATACGTATCGTGCGCATCGATTCCCATGATACCCGCGATGGAACTCGTGAGAATGATGCTGCTGCCGTCGCGCAATAGCGGGAGCGCCTTCTGCACGGTGAAGATCAGACCACGGACGTTGACGTCGAACGTTTTGTCATAGTGCTCGGGCGTGATCTCTTCGAGTGTTTTGTGTTCGATCGATCCGGAGTTGGCGAAGAGCACGTCGATATTTTCGCGTTCATTCCGGACGATGGAATACAGATGATCGAGTTCGTCGAGATTCGTAACGTCCGCCTTCACGGCAGTCACGTTCCGGCCGATGAGGGTGGCCGCGCGGTCGAGTTCCGCCTGACGTCGGCCGACGATAAAGACGTATGCGCCTTCTTCGACGAACCGCTGGGCAGTTGCTAGGCCGATACCGCTGTTTCCGCCGGTGATGACCGCCGTCTTGTTAAGAAGCCTGTTCATAATACGTACCTCAATGTTGGGTTGTCACGGTAAAAGAAGCCCCACGCGCAACGTGCGGGTGGAACACGTTACGTCGAGAAAGGCTGGGTCGAGCTGGCCGATTGGACGCCGCCACGGTCCACCCGCGGGGGGCTCTCGCCCTCCGGGCTCCTAGTGACTGCCAGGGCCCGCGAAATTGCTGCATTCGTGGAAAGAGCGGGAAGCTTGGATCGGAAAGCGGAAAAAGAGGATTCGTTTGCTACTGAACACCATGAGGTCTCGTCGCTTCGACTCGAATATCGCTGCGTCACCGACCCGAAGCGGCGCCGTGGATCAAAACGGGGCCTTGCCGATTGATGCCCCGCCGTCCACATACAGCGTCTGACCAGTGATGAAACCAGCGTCCTCCGAGAGCAGGAATGAAATTGCTGCCGCAATTTCGTCGGGCTTTCCGACGCGTCCCATTGGCACGGCGGCGAGGTAACGTCGCTCGCTCTCGCTTCCCGGCGGGTTGTTGGCTCGAAACAGTTCGGTTTCTGTTGGCCCCGGTGCCACTGCGTTGACAGTGATGCCTGTATCAGCCAATTCCAAAGCCCACGAGCGCGCGAAGCTTACGAGTGCGGCCTTTGCCGCTGCATACGCGGTGCGCTGGGCTACGCCGAGTACGGTCAAGCTGGAGATGTTGACAATACGTCCCCAGCGACGTTCGCGCATACCAGGTAGCAGCGCCTGGACGGTCTGTACGGTCGGGTGCAGGTTGAGCGTAAGGACATCGTTCAGATCGTCGAGGTTGATGTTCCCGAGGTTCTGGGGGCGCACGAGGCCGACGTTGTTGATCACGCCGTCGATCGTGTGGCGGCGCGTCAAATCGTGCAGTGCTGCTTCGGTCGCGTCGCGATTTGCGAGGTCGACCCGGACTAGCTCGCCCGGAAATTCCGCATCTTCGCGCGCGAGACCGATGACGCGGTTACCGCTTCGCACAAGGCGTTCGGAGAGCGCTTGTCCAATACCCTTGGTTGCGCCGGTGATCAGGAAAGTGCGTGTAGTCATGGGATGCTCCGGAATGAAGGTCAAAGCCGCGCCGCGTGGCGGCGCGGACGGGGGCATGGGTCAAGCGCTGGTGGCCTTCCCGAGGACCGGCAGCATTTCCGACGGGTCGGGGCGATGCGTGTAGTCCGGATTGATTTCGGAGTACAGCACGAGGCCGTCCTGACCGATGACATAGCGCGCCGGCATCGGCAGGGTCCAGCTCGGATCGTCGTTGAACGCCGGCAGATCGTTCTTGAGCTTCTTGTACAGTTCGATCAGATAGTCGGGCAGATTGAAACGCAGGCCGAAGGCCGCCGCGGTCTCGTTCCTGACATCGCTCAGTACCGGGAAACGCAGCTCGTTGGTGCGCACGGACTTGCGGCTGTTGACGGCGGTCTGCGGCGAGATGGCGACTACGTTGGCGCCGAGCGCCTGAATCTGCGGCAGGACTTCGTTCATCGCCTGCAGTTCGAGGTTGCAGTACGGACACCAGACGCCGCGGTAGAACGTGACGATGAGCGGTCCTTTGGCAAGCAGTTCGGCGGAGGACACCTTATTGCCGTCCTGATCCAACAGGCGGAATCGCGGTGCGCGGTCGCCGGCCTTGACGGCGCGGCTTGCCTGTCCGCTGGCGATGAGTTCGGTGGTCGCGCGTTCCATAATCGGATGGATTTCGGGCGGCGCGTGGTACGGCGGCTTGCCTGACTTGAAGTCAGCCTTGAATGCGTCGAGCTTGTCCTGTAGCGACATGATAGGTTTCCGGTTTGGTTGATCGGGGACGTCGGTTCTGGGTAGATGCACCGTCGGTTCATCCTGATGTCATCTTCAGGGAATCCGCGTCGCGCTGGTAGAGAGCCAGGGGAATAACTCCCATTCTCCACAGGCATGTCTGACCCGGCACCCACAGTCCCGCACGGGCCTGCGTGCCCGTAGTGCGCCTCATCGTCCGTCGGTGCGCCGCGGACCGGTTTGGCGATGGCATTCGCGAGCTAGCATCGAGCCATTCAGACCGTTTGTCAGTAATTGCTTCAACCGATCACGGGCAATCTAACTCGGATTGACGTCGGATGACAGCGTCAACCAGGTCGTCTATATAGCTATCCGCGATGTTCCAGGCTGCTAGCGATTCCTTGAGTTTAAAAAGATACTCAGCGTTCGTTCCGAGGGGACCGTAGGCTGACGCGATGAACGCCGCTACTGAAGCAACGGACGCGTTGGGCTCATAGAGATGGTGATTTTGATTGGCAACAAATATCAATGCCGTTGGGCAGGTGCCATCCTCCATCGCTATCGGCGCCCAGATCGGTTGATATGCGCCCGTCGGCATTTCCCGGACCCATAAGAGGGGTAATTCCTCTTCAAGTGCGTACACTGGTAAGCGCAACGCGATTCCTTCGGTCTTTCCGACAGACTCTAGGGACAGCATTCTGCCCGGCGACCGCGGGCTGGAGCGTCCGGCGATCGTTCTAAGGCAAAAACTCCGATGCCACCCGTCGAGAGTGGCTTTGCGGCGTGTCTCGAACCGGCAGACAGGGTTCCATATTAGCGACCCATAGGCGAACACCCAAAGGTCACCCGCGCCCGGACGGGCATTTATGGTGTCGCGCATAGATCGTTCGATCTGTGCGGCAGTCCAGCGTACGTGTTTTGGAATGGACGCGAAATGCTCAAGATATCGGCCTGAGCTGAACATCGTTCGGTCTGTCACGGCGCACTCAATTTGATGGAACGGCAAGTGTCAAAGTTAGGGAAGCGTTGATCAACTAGTACGTTGTCGGCATTGCCGACGACTCAGCCCGCAATTGTCGGAATGACAAGGAAATTCAGTCTCGACCAAGGCCAGCTTTGTTCGTACCCGGATCCCTCTTATTGCATTTCTCGCACACGTGGCGGAACTCCTCTATGGCACGACCGCAACAAGCGTTTCGCGATCGTCAGGTTTCGCCAAAGCGAACTGGCTAATTCCTGAAGATATGAAGCGGATGCTCGCCCCGCGCTCGAATTTGCGAAATACGCCATCCTTCATCATCGATCCGCGCTCGCACGAGGGCGTGAAGTAGCAGGGTTGGCGGGAAACTGGCCGCCCTCCGCAGCCAGGTCGGGGCCTTGTCACGGGCATCTATTCGAGCTCGCGCACGCGCCGCTGGAGTAGATCGCCTGCGACACGGACTACTACCCACCCACGCATGCTCCTGGTAGCATCGCTTTGCGCACGCCTGCCTCATTCAACTCAGACGTTCTTCGCAGTGGCGCGAACCCGTTTGACACCCTGCTCCAGCAAGTCGACCGATGCGGCGAAAAGCACGACGTCCTTCATCATCAACGGGACATTGCCCGCCATCGCCGGAAATAGTTAGCTTCCTTGTTCGACATGGGCGTTCGTCGAACGCGTTTTTGCCCAAAGCCGATTGCGCAGGCGGTTAGTCAACGAATTAGACGCGTTGGCGCTCGACGGCCCATACCCACCATGGACCGCAGCTTTATATGACGCCTACATCGCTGCGCGATTGGGTGCCGCTTCCGGATGCCGCGCTTTACTCGCCGGAAACTGGGCGGACAACTCCGCGACAATATGCTCGTTTCACATTTGCTGACGCGTTACGGGCGTCGTGTCGTCTGCATGGCTGGCCAGCGGCGTGGCAAGAAGCGCTGTAACGATGAGAGTTCGATAAAGGCGTAGCATGATGACTTACCTAAGGTAAAGTTGACATGGCGAGATGGTGCATGCTTGCTTCGCCGCGCAGAAGTATGTAGACACACATATCTTTCATTCCCGTCGGGAATGGTCCGCTCAATCTCGTAGACACAATGTCGAATAGATATGTCCGCATGCGCTTGCTGCGCTATTAATTCAAATCGCAATATTTGATAGACAGTCCAGGGCGCCCGAATATTCCAGTACCTTGGTCCGCTGTGCGTGAGGATCCATCTTGATTCGCTCGAGCGACGTAGGGTATGGTCAAGCGGTTTGCTCCGTATCTCCGAACAGCGTCGCGCTTGTAGCACTCCATCGCTCAATTCCGGCGGCAAGCGACAACTTAGCGTGCTCAGAGCTCGCAGGACGCTCCGTCGGTCGGGATTGTCGTGCGTCGTTCGCAATTGAAGGGAACCCGTCACTTGCTCGCGAGACGGAAACGTTCGTGGATGGCGACGCAACGAGATCCCGCCTCGCGGCAGGCCGCCGAGTTGCACGGCTTGCTTTATTCGGTCATACGTTGATTTCGCTCCGCAAGAATTCTGTTCCGCGCGGCCGGATGCACCGCGTGCACGATGCGAGATCCAACGGCGCGGATGCCGACGCCATCCCCGTGTTAAAGCAAGTCGGGCGGGCTACACGCGTTAGCCAGAAACTCCCATGACATTGACGCCGGGGACCATCGTCGTGATTATTCACGATGCGCAATCAGTCATTTTATACTCTTGTTGTTTACCCTTGTACGACGGTTTCCTAGAATCGACCAACTGCTGCAGACGTTGCTTGCGTCCAGCCCTTCACAATCGTATTCAGGAGTCCATCACCATGAAATCCATCATCAAGAAAGCTGGGTGCATCGATAAGCAGTTTTAAAGATGAAGACTTTGCATACGATGCACCGTTGGATCATTTTTAATTTACTCGCAGGTTAGTTTGCCGACTGTCTGATCCGAAAAACGCGGCGAAGGCATGCAATTAGGTCCCGCCGGATTGTGTTGGGTGTTGCAAAACGAAACTGGTGTCCCCAATTCCGAAAATACGTCGCGCGTTTCAGGATGGCGGGTTGTCAGTTGCGCAACTCTGAATTCATCCTGGGGTCACCGACGCGAAAGGGAGCTAAGCCGGCGCCTGTTGGGCGAGCTGGGGCGAACGAAAAACCGCGCGTGATGCACGGCGAAACTAAAAAACCTCGTGATCAAACTACATCGATTGTGATCTGTTGAGCCGATCAGCTCTGTTGATCACTAGCTTAGTGCGCGTATTGTCGAATTGAAATGCCGAATTTTCGCAAAAACAATGCTCAATAGTATCTCCCTCCCATAGAGTTAGCTACGCGACAAAGTTAAATGTATTGTATTGCAATCTGCATAAGTGAATTCAATCGGAAGCGTTTTCTTTTGCTCCAGCATAAAGTTATAGTCACATTGCAGGCATCGATTCATCGCTTGATTTTGTACGTCGACTAATAGTTACGTTTTGATTGTCGATATTTAAGTATCAATGCTTCGTAGCGTATCGAAATAATCAATGCGTAAAAGAATGCATGCGTGAACTCGATGTAGAGGTGCCGTTCATTCGCGCTGCGACCTTCATTAACTTCTATAGGTGAACAATCATGAATCACGTTAGCAAGCTCGTAGTCATCTCCGCACTTATCGGTTCGCCGATCGCCAGCCATGCAATCGATGTGGCGTCGAAGACGCGCTCCAAAGTTCGAGAAGAACTTATCGCGGCAGAGATCTCCGGTCAGATTCCATTCAGCAAGACGTACTACCCGGACAGCCAGCCAGATCGCGCGTTGATCTACGCAGCACGCAAGGGAGAAAGCGCGTCATCGTTCGGACCGCCGGCAGCTGGCGTATCCGAAACTGGTGTCAGGACTGGTGCGACGGGGGCGGGAAAGCCTGGCATTGGCGACAATCTGTATCACGGGCACTGAAGATTGTGTCAGTTGGTGCACGAGGTGCAAGTTCGAGGCATCCGGCAAGGAAGCCGCGCAAGCGTCATCAGGGATGACGCTTGCCTGCGTAGTACCGGCTATCCGGAGCCAGAAGTCATCGCCATCCGATCAGGTTCGAGACGTTCAGGCCTGGCGAAGGACGGCTTGTCGATTTTTCTCAAATTTCCCGCGCGGCCGGTCGGCCGTCGGATGGCCGTAGTAATGTATTAGAGTTATCGGCATCCAATGGCGCGTTCCGTGTACAGAGGGCGCCTGCCCCTATGTGGTATCTGGCGTACAACTGGCCAATGGCGGCGAGACACTTCTCTCGCTAATCTGCGGGAGGCGTGATACTGCCCGGGCACGCATTGTTGCGCAGGCAGGTATCCGTGTGATCATGGGTGATGCTTCGAAAGCAGAGTACGTCTCGCTGCCCGAAGCATCCTCTGAATTTATGCTTCGTGTGCTATATCGAACGAGATCTCGCCAACACCGTCAACACCTGCTTTGACGACGTCGCCAGGCAATAGCGCTGAAACGCCGGCTGGCGTGCCCGTGAAAATCAGATCACCCGGAGCCAGTGAGATACCTGTTGAGATTGCCGCAATGATCTCCGCGACAGACCAGATCATCTCGTTCAGGTCACCTTCCTGGCAAATCGTCCCGTTCACACTCAACCAGATTTTTCCCTGTGACGGATGCCCTATTGCGCTCGCGCGCACCAACGGGCCGCAAGGACCACTGGAGTCGAAGCCCTTTGCCCAATCCCATGGGCGGCTCATTTTCTTGGCAATGTCCTGGATATCGCGGCGAGTGAGGTCGATGCCCACGCCATAACCCCATACATGGTCAAGCGCTCTTTCAACACTCACATTGAAGCCGGCGCGACCAATTGCAACAACCATCTCGACTTCATGGTGAAGGCTTGAAGTCAACGGCGGGTAAGGAATCGTGCCGTCGGCAGGCACGACCGCATCGGCAGGCTTCGTGAAGAAAAACGGCGGTTCGCGGTCTGGGTCATTTCCCATCTCACGCGCATGCGCAGCGTAGTTCCGACCCACGCAGAAAACCCTCCGGACAGGAAAGCGCGCTGAACTCCCTGCGACCGCAACGCATGGATGAGTTGGCGGTGTGATTACGAAATTGATCATGGCTGCTCCATCGGTCTGATTATCGGTATACCGTGCATGCTAAGTCTGCAACGGGTGTCGGCTCTTGCCCCTGCACAATCTTGCGCACCGCGTATTCGGGTGCCCGTTGTCAACAACACATTTCTCAAGCTATCCGGAAGATCGCTACAGAAGCCCGCAATTCGTCCGCCTGTAACTCGAGGGAACTTGCCGCCGCCGCGGCCTCCTCGACGAGAGCTGCGTTCTGTTGCGTCACTGAATCCATCTGAATAACCGCCTGGCTTATCTGGCCTATGCCTTTTCCTTGTTCTATGGATGCAGCAGCAATCTCAGCCATGATGTCGGTTACGCGCTGTACCGATCGGCTAATCTCATTCATCGTCTCGCCGGCCGCACGAACAGACTCTGTGCCGTCCCGCACGCGCTCTACGGAATCCACAATGAGGTCTTTGATATCCTTTGATGCCGTGGAGGAGCGTTGCGCCAGTGAACGAACTTCCGATGCTACGACTGCGAAGCCACGCCCCTGTTCGCCCGCTCGCGCTGCCTCGACGGCTGCGTTCAATGCCAGGATATTTGTCTGGAACGCAATACCCTCAATCATGCCAACGATGTCTGCGATTTTATCGGCGCTCGCGTTTATACCCGCCATTGTTTCTGCGACTTGCGAGAAAACCAGACTGCCGCGCTCGGCAACATCCACGGCCTGCGCCGCAACATGACTTGCTTGCCGGGCATTGTCGACATTGTGGCTGACGGTTGACGTGAGCTCTTCCATGCTGGCAGCCGTCTCCTCCAGCGAGGCGGCCTGTTCCTCGGTGCGCTGCGAGAGGTCCTGATTGCCCGTTGCGATCTGGCTCGTCGCAGAAGCGATGGACTCTGCGGAGATCTTGATCGTGCCAATCGTCCGAACCAGTTGCTCCTGCATTCGCTTCATCGAGTAGAGCAAACTGACACGGTCATCAGGCTCCGTATGAACGACGACCGCAAGATCGTTATTGGCAATGCGTGTTGCGATCTCCGCAGCATAAGCTGGTTCGCCGCCAAGGGAGCGCAAGATGCCGCGGTTCAGGGCGACGACCACCATGCTCAACAAAACGGACGCGACTGCCAGAAGGCCTAGACTACGATAGAGAGTGGCACGAAACGCAGTGTCGATATCGTCGATATAAACGCCTGAGATAAAGATCCAATTCCATCGCTGATAGCTGTCGACGTAAGAGAGTTTCGGAAAGACTCCGTTGGAGTTCGGCTTGGCGAATGAGTAGCGCGTGAATCCTCTGCCTTCGCGCTTGACGATGTCGACCATGTTTTGATAGAGGCGAACGCCGTTCGCGTCCTCGTATCCGAGCAAGTTCTTTCCCTCTCGTTCTGGAGTGATCGGGTACATGAGAAGCACGCCGTCCGAATTCATAATTGTGAAGAATCCTCCTGATCCGCCGTAGCGCATTTTCCGCATGACGGCCATGGCCTTTCTCTTGGCCTCATCGACCGGCATCGTTCCCGCTTCCGCTTGCTCAGCATAGGCCTTTACCACTGTCAGCGCGATTTCGGTGGTATGCACAAGATCGGCTTTCCTTTCCTCAAGACGCACATCGCGCGTACTATAAGCGTCAGTAACTGAGAGCGCTGCGAGACAAAGAAGATTGAGGACCAGCGGCAACCAGAGTTTTTGCGAAAACGATAACTTCATGGTCTGGATATCTGCGATTTAATTTATTGGAATAACTGAGGGGCGACAGTCAGACGCGTGGTTGAAGAGTTTGATATCGCGCACTGGTCGTGAGAGATCAGGGAACACTACCTGCGGACACACTCCCTAACTGTTTAGAAAAACGTCATCCATCGATATAGGCACCTCATTGACCACGCAAGGTCTCGGCTGGACCTGCGTGGATGGCTACTCGTCGTGTATGGGTGCACGTCGCTTGCTGCTTCGAAGTGCACCATCACGTCATGCTGATACGCGATTTCAGATTAACTGTCGGTTGGTGATCGTCTCAACGCGGTTGAGACGCCTGCCGCAGCGATTTGCGCGTCCTGATCAGATTTAACCCCTGAAACGCCAACCGCTCCGACGCACTGACCATCGAACATAATAGGCAATCCGCCTTCCAGAGTAGCTAGCAGCGGAGTACTCAGGAAAGCAAATCGACCACCATTGATCATGTCTTCAAACGCCTTGGACTCCCGGCGCCCAATCGCTGATGTGCGCGCCTTTTCGGTCGCAATGGACGCGCTAGCGGGTGATGCACCGTCCAGTCGGGAGAGTCCAAGCAGATGTCCACCATCATCAACCACAGCTATCGTGACTGGCCAATTGTTTTTGGCCGCCTCATTCCGCGCGGCGATCAAAATTCCATCAACCTCGGGGAGGGTGAGAATACATTTCATTTTCATAGCGCTATCTCAAAGCGAAATTAGAACTTCCTAAAATACCTGTCTGATCCCGACACCGAAGCTGTTCGCGGTTCCGGCGTTGCTCAGCTTGTCGAAAAGATAGCTCGCGTATAAATCCGTTCGTTTGGACAAGTGGTAGTCAAACGTCACACCTGCTGTATCGCGGGAGTGGTCCGGTGCGCCACCTCCTACGGTCGTATTCGTCCTCGAATAGGCCATCTGCAATGCGAGGTTGCCGAATGGTACCGCCACGCCTCCCTGGTAGGTATTGTCGATCGCGCCGTTTTTAGACTCAGCGTTGTGAGCGTATGACGCGTACAAGTGAACATATTGAAAATTGTAGGCGCCTCCTAGAAAATAGGTGTCCTGATGATTAATACCCGGAGTAAAACCGAGTCCGTATTTCACTCGTTGCACGAGACCCGCTAGGTAGAGCGGTCCGCGGTCATATACCAAGGCCGCCGACTGATTATGTGCGCCAGTGCCAGGAGCAGTTTCCATTACAGAAAACTTTACGCCGTGGATTGATGGGGATTCGTAGAGGATAGCGCTGTCCCAACCCGTGTCACCCAGAACATTACGGCCGTAGGCGGCGATCCAGGTCTGGGTTTGGAGCGGACTGAATCTATAGGAACTAGGTATCGGGTTCGTCCTCGCGGTGATATAGAACAACGTGGTCACCATGCGCCCAAAACGGAGCGTTCCATAGGGGCCGGCGAGATCAACATAGGCGTTTCTGGAATACGTCGTATCGCCGGTAAAGCGGCCGGCCTGCCCCGTATTGACGAGAAAGTACCCCTCTATTTCGAAATCGGCCTTGTAGCCACCGCCGAGATCTTCAGTTCCTCGTATCCCATAGAACGAGGTTGTTTGCCCCCCGTTCAGCAGGCCGACCGTTGCGGCCGAATCACCACTAGCTTTAAAACTGCCGACTACAGCGTCCACTATCCCATATACCTGAACCGACGACTGCGCGTTTGCCGCGACGGGAGAGAGGGTGGCGAATGCCAATGCAATTGCAGCATACCGGGAAGAACCTGGCATGTTCATCAACTAGTCTCCAAATGGATTTATCTTTAGTTTGACAACATATCGATTGTCGTTTTCTCGAACTACACCTGAATGGGCCGAGCGCTCCGTAGTGATTTGGAGGCGGCCGCGGTGATGGCGACGTTCCGAATCATCTGGTCGACAGAAATTTGGTAGGGTTCGCCGTTGACAACGGCGCGGCAGAAGCCTTCCAGATTTGCCTTCACGGAATCGTTCCAGCCATGCACGATTGTTGTCTCGGCTCCGTTCGTCATGCGAATGGTCGTGATGCTTGACCCTCCGGCATCCGGATGGGCCAAGTTTCGGATCTCGGCCCAACCAGCGGTTCCGAAGACAGCGAATCGCATGTAAAGCGGAGTCTCGAGCACGGAGCTGACGTAACCTGTTGCTCCGCTGGAGAAACGCAGATGCAGCGAGAGAGTCTTGCTAACCTTGGCGGCTTCGCGGCGAGGTGAAACAGCGTACACCTCGGAAACGTCACCGAGCATATCGAGCATGAGATCTGTCAGGTGAACACCCGTGGCGGTCATCGGCAGGGGAGCGAGATGCGTGTCCGTAAATCGCCAGCTTTCGGTTGGCACATTCGCCAGCTTGTCATGGCTGAAACTGCCCTCGGCGTGTAGAACGGTCCCCAACTCGCCGCGTTCGATGAGCCCGCGCATATTTACCATTGCGGTCTCAAAGCGACGCTCGTGCCCGAGTCCGAGTCGAACACCTGCCTTCTCACATGCGGTAGCACACTTAATCGCGTCGTCAACGGTGAGCGACAGCGGCTTTTCGCAGAAAATGTGCTTTCCCCGGGCGGCAGCTTTCATGACCTGTTCCGCATGCAGGGCATGTGGCGTAGTCAGCACCACCATCTGAATGGTGCTGTCGTTTAACATGCTCTCGAAGTCTGTGGTGAATGGCACGCCATAGGCATCGGCCACTTCCCGATGGGCGTCTCGACTACCAACCGCAGTGGCGAATTGGAGCGCATCGGACCCCGCCATTTGGTGCATTAGATGCCTTCCCCACCAACCGAGCCCCACAATCGCCGCCTTTATTGCCACGGATCCACCTCCAGGATGTAGAGGCCGCCGTTGTAGTCGGTCGAGTAGACAATGCCTTCCGAGTCCACGAATACATCAGCAGACTGGATGACCCGCGGACGGTCTGGACGCTGGTCCATCAATCGCTTCGGCTCCGGCGGCACCCACGCTGCGACCTCGACGGGTCGGTAGGGATCGCGTACATCAAACGCGCGTATTCCAGCGTTCTGATACGTTGCGAAGATAATGTCGGAGCTGACCAACGAACCCGGACGATTTTCGTGCAGGTTATGTGGCCCGAAATGTCCAGCCTTCGCTTTGTATTCGGACTCCGCAGGCGACGGAAATGTCGAGATGCTTACCGGATTGCGCTTATCGCGGACATCGAACATCCAGATAAACTTCTCACCGTCTTCTTGATGGTCGAGAACCGCTTCGTCTAGTACGACCAACAGATCACGATCCGGAAGTGGCAAGCAATTGTGCGTGCCGCCGCCGAATGGCGGTGACCACTTTCTATGACTGGTCAATTTCGGCGCTGATCGATCCGCCACGTCCAGGATGACCATCCCGGCATCACGCCAAGCACAATATGCTGTATCACCGTGAACGATGGGGTGGTGCAGGCCATTTCGTCTGGAACCGTCCCACAAAGGTACCTCTCCGCCGGCGACATGCATGCCAGGCAACCAGAATCTGCCGGCTTCCATCGGCTTCCGGGGATCGGACATGTCGATGGTGATGAAAATATAGTCCGTATATCCATCGAGCAGAGCCGATGCGTAGGCCCAGCGGCCCCCGGTGTACCACACTCGGTGGATTCCACCGCCCTCCACGGGCATAAAGCCGATCTCTCGGGGAGAGTCGCCCTTTGAAATGTCGTAAACAGCTAGTCCTGCCCGCCAATGACGTCCGGTGCTGGGTTTACTGGCGGTGCCGACCTTCTGACCTAGCGCACCGCTATAGTACGCGCGCTCGTCCTGAAATTCGGTCGCGGCGAACATGTCTTTGGCGTTAATCACAAGCAGCAGATCGTCATGTGTCTGCAGGTGAATATTCCAGGTGTCGGGCGATGCCGGTATATAGTTCACCGGCTTCGGATTCTTCGGATCCCGTACATCGATGACGCTGAATCCCTTTGAAAACATGTGACCCACGTATGCATAGCCGTGATGAACCATGAGCTGTACTCCGTCGGGGCGGCCGCCCTGGTCCGAGTGGCCAATGATGCGCATGTTCCTCGAAAATTCAGGGACTGGAAGGTCGGAAGTGGGCATCTCAATCTCTCTAGTTGCGTTGCATGTCCGGCGTCGCCGGGATCTATGTGCAGCCTACAATCAGTGCGTCTTAAGGAACTCGGACGATGCCGTATTCTTAAGAATGCCGTTGACACTGTGGAATTCCTTCCAATGCGCGTCGTGCGGCGCGCTATCGGAGTGATGTGGCAACAGCAGATACTCACCGAGCATACGGCCACGTTCGACCGCCTTAAGGCCGACTTCGAGGCGGTCCTTTTCGAACTTTGCCAATGACTGTTCGATCGGCACAGAAGCGTCGCGCAAAACAGCAGCGAGTGCTTGAGCGTCGGATGCGCCTTTGGCAACGCCCATGCCAATGTGGGGCCGGCCAACAGAGGCGGCGTCGCCTATCAGGACGACACGGCCAAACACCATCTTCGGCGACATATGGTCGTAAATGGGTGTGAAGAAGGGGCGAGCAATGGCCGCCAGGGTGTCACTAAATGACGGGGGAAGCTGGGCTTTGGCCGCCCGCTTGATCTCGTCGATAAGATCCTGGCGAACTTTCGCCGGCGAGATCGAGACCGGATGGTAAGCACCACTTTCGTCCACGAGCATCGTCTCGAGCGCTTCCTTGTCGACCGGGCGGTACCAGACCCAGTTGTATCGCCGATGACCGGGCTCGAGTGCGTGGTCCTGACCCGGAATGGGGTATCCGATGATCTTGTTGTTCGGCGGCAAAAAGAACGCGAACTTGTCGAAGATTGTGTCTTTCGCAGACTTCGGCATGGCGTTCTCGTCCGCAACGCCGCGCCAGATTACGTAGCCGGCGTATATCGGTTGGATCTCCGGCATGTATATTTCGCGCACCGTCGAGCGATAACCGTCCGCCGCGATGAGCAGATCAGCTCTCTCTACGCGCCCGTTTGCAAAATAGGCCGTTACGCCAAATGACGATTGCTCGACGGATTGCAAGTTGCAACCGAGATGGTGATTCTCGCTCGGGATCATCGTCCGCATCAAATGATGGAGCTTGTCCCAGGATGTCACGATCTGAGGATAGATCACCCGGTCGATAACGCGGTCCTTCTGATCGATAGCGATGCGGTCGGTGATCTCAACACCGAGGCGGCTAACGTCCACGCCGCTTTCTACGAGCGCCTCGTGAAGCTCAGGTTGGACGGTGATGCCCGCCCCGCGCCCGAACAGTTCCACATCGGAACGTTCGAAAACCTCGACAGACCAGCCGGCCTTGCGCAGCAACGCGGTCGCAGAGAGTCCGGCCAAGGAGGCGCCGATGACCAGCGCGCGTCGCCGGGACGACGGAGTGTGATGTTGATTCATTGCTTTACCTCACAACAAAGCGGATTCAATAGAGACGTTCTACGGCCTTTTTTCGGAGTTTCCGATCGAAGGGAAGTGACTGCGGGGGGTACACTAACAACTACGATTTCTCAACACTCATCGAAGGCGGGAGAAATCAAAGAAGCTCATGAGCACAATGGCAACACACGGTGGCGCGAACACCATCACGTTGGCGGCAACGGACCACCCCCACATTTCCGCGAGCTTCCCGAACAGAAATCCTGCGAACGGTCCGCTTATATAGAATCCAGCCATCGCCGCCGATACTGCGTATCCAATTTGTGAGGGGTGAGCGCTGCGCTGAATGATGGAAACGAAGCGGGCATAGAAAAAGCCGCTGACCATTAGTCCGAAAACAAAGGAAAGAGCGGCGTGCGTAAGCGGGCGCGACGCACCATTGAAGAGCGTGAAACTCACTGCTGCAAGGATGGCAAGACCAGCAAAGACGCCCATTTTCCCGAGACGATCGCCGGCCCAACCTCCAACTACCGCGCCCATTGCGCCAAGTCCGTACATCCCCAACGCCGAGCCCGCCGCGATCGGCGAAAAATGCAAAGTCTCGTGAAGGAATGTTGCGTACAGACTGGAATATGAAAAGAAGGCGAGGCCGACTAGCGCAAATGAGATTGAACCAAGGATGACATTTCGACTGAGCAGTCGGGGAATTTCTTCGGGCTTTCCGTGAATTGTGCCGGTGGCGTCGCTGCCCGGCTCTACGGCCTCGATAAAACCGGAAGGAATGAGGATGAAGACCGCGATGGCGATAAGAATCCCAGCGACGCCAAAGATGTACAACGGCATCTGCCACGATCCGAACCATGCACCGAGACGTGTGCCGGCGATCGGACCTATAAGCGCCCCAAAGCCGAAAAACGCCTGCATGACCCCCATTGCCGCACCGCGGCTCCGACCGAAATAACTGCCTACGCAGCTAAAGATCGTTGCAATCTGCAGCGCCTCCCCGACCCCCGTGAGAGCACGATATACCGACAGACTGACGAAACCCTCGGCTAAGGGTGTAACAAGTGTAAAGAGCGAGTAGCCAATCAGACCGCCGACGAGAATCGAACGGCGCTTGAAGCGTGCGAGAAACCATCCGCAGATGGCCCCGAAAACGGCGACGTTGATCGTAAAAACGGTGCTGGCGAATCCTGACTGAGCCAAGGTTAGTCCGTAGGTTGCCCGAATTCCGCCGAGTAACGCGGGGAACACCTGACGGTCCATCGCGTTAAACATGTACGAGACGCCGAGCAGAATCATGACGAATACGAGGGAGGTATTCGATAACTTTCTGGCCGGACCCACTGCGGCGGCCTGCACGGCATAGCTTTCTAAACTGTTCATGCGTGTCTCCTCTTCGAATCCTGGTGCAGATCCAGATGCCTTCGTCTTTCTTGTCGTCGCGCCCGCCTATGTTTATAGGGCGCAACGCAGGTTTCCTGTTATCACGAGGCGGCAATGGTGATCTGTGGTCCCTGTCCCACGCAGGTGGGCGGGGTTGGTTGCTACGGGTTTAGGCCTAGGCCATGCATGACAAATCGGACGTCGCTTAGCCGCTTCATCAGGTCCAGGCCGACCTCGTCCACGAGGGACGTCAGCGGCGGGCGAACGATCGACCATGCGTCCGCGTGGGTGACCTTCGAGATAACGTATTTCATCGCCGGAATCATTGGCACCGAGGTGAAGATTTCTCGAATTGCCAATGCGGCAGTCAATGTATTTGTCGGCTTACCTAAAACCAGCGCGCTGTACAGATCGGCAAGGCCGTGCGGATTCATATTTGCCGTTGCGCTGATACATCCGGCACCGCCGAGTTCTACCGCTCGAGCCAGGAGCGCTTCGCTCGCGGGGAAAACGTCGAATCCTTCAGCCCCGAAGCTGCGAATCATCGCCTCGGTGTTTGCCCAGTCTCCTGAGGAATCCTTTGCGCCACAAACAACGTCGGGGTAGCGCTTGATCAGGCGTTCGATGAGAGGCAGGGTGATGGGAACCTGGGTGAATTGCGGGATGTGGTAGAGATAAATCCTCAAGCGCGAGTCCGAAACCGAGTCGATGATCCGGGAAAAATAGTCGAAGAGACCGTTCTCCGATGGATTCTTGAAATAGTACGGTGGCAGCATGAGAACACCGGCCGCCCCCATGCTGACGGCATGACGAGTTAGCTCGATCGTCTCCTTCAGCGAAGACGTGCCCGTGCCGGGCATCATCCTTCTGGCCGGCAGCCCGGCGTCGATCAATGTGTCGAGCAACGACATACGTTCGGAAAGCGAAAGCGATGCTGCCTCCGAATTTGTTCCAAACACGGCGAGACCTACGCCGGCATCCACCAGCCACCGGCAGTGATCGACGAATGCCCGGGTGTCCACTTCCAGGTCGTATCCGAATGGAGTCACGACGGGCGCAAGTACGCCCCGGATAGGCTGGGGAGTGTCGGGAGTTAGAGAGGTTGTCACAGTGCACTCCTTGAATAAACGGTATGTATGTTTGCAGGCGCAGTTCTATGCGCTTATCGTTGAGGCTACCGAACTCACGGCATTGCCCTCACCCAAGGGGGCCTCGGCGAGCGCGTGCGCGATCTTCAGAAGCTCGGCGAAATGCACGACTTTGCGTCCGGTTTTTTGCTGGATTTGCTCCCGGCAGCTGAAGCCGTTTGTCAGGATGAATGCCTGCATCGGCGCCTCCCTCACAGCAGGCAACAGAACCAGTTCGCCCACGTTCGTAGAGATCTCTTCATGCTTCGGATCAAAGCCAAATGAACCGGCCATGCCACAACACCCGCTGTCGAGCCACGTCGCCTTTACGCCCATCGCCGCGAGAATGGCTTTTTCGCCCGTCACACCGAACAGGGACTTCTGGTGGCAGTGCGCATGGACGATCACTTCGGCGTGAAGCTCGGGCGGTTGGTACCCGCTCACGTTGAGAAAATCGCCAAGCAGGAAAGCGTTGTCGGAGAGGATTTTTGCCCGTGGATCATCGGGGAACATTTTCAGCAGCTCGTCCTTGAACACGGACATGCATCCGGGTTCCAGTCCGACGAGAGCGACGGCGGCATTGTCTCCGTCAAACATGGGAGACAACGTGTCGAGAATCGTCTGCAAACGGTCGCGGGCCGCGTCGAGGTAACCAAAGTCATAGAGCGGACGGCCGCAGCATAGGCGACGCGATGGTAAGTGTGCGTCGAAGCCGGCGATCTCGAGTATGTCTACCGCGGCGTCAGCGATTTCGGGATGAAAGTGTTCACAAAAGGTGTCCACCCAAAGAACCACCTTCTTTAGTGATCGAGAGGGATTTGTGGCGCGGCGTTTGTGAATGCTGCTATGCGTTTTCGGGGCAAATCGGGGCAGCTTTCTTCCCGAAGCAACACCGGCGATTCGCTTTGCAATGGACGAAATCACCGGTGTTTGTGTCAGTGCGTTCGCGAGACCCGGCAAGCGACCGGCGAGGGGCGCCCAGTCTCCAATACGACCCATAGATAACGCCTGGCGGGGACGTCTGCGGCCTTCGTAGTAGTGAGAGAGAAATTCGGCTTTGTAAGAGGCCATGTCCGTGTGGGTCGGACAGTCACTTCGGCAACCTTTGCAGGCGAGGCAAGTGTCCAACGCTTCCTTAACGGATTCGCTTTGCCAGCCGTCCTCGATCAGGTCTCCCTGCAACATCTCCCATAGAACTCGCGCTCGACCTCGAGTCGAGAAGCGCTCGTCGCGCGTCGCCCGATAGCTGGGGCACATCGTGTTTCCCTTCTCGGTGCGACAACGCCCCATTCCAACGCAGCGCTCCACCGCACGCTGGAAGCCGTTTCCTTCCGCGCTCCTAAACTGAAGCTTGGTGGCGAAGTTCACGACCTTGTAAGCCGGACCCATGCGCAGGTCTTCGTCAAGACCGCGTGCGTCCACGACTTTTCCGGGGTTCATACGACCTTGGGGATCCCAGATCTTCTTGAAGGTGCGCATCGCTTCCATCAGTTCGTTGCCGAACATGATTGGCAGCAATTCGCCCTTGGCCTGACCATCGCCGTGTTCGCCCGACAACGATCCGCCGTAATCGACGACGAGCCCGGCGGCTTCCCTTGCGAACTGCCGATAGCCAAGTACCCCTTTTGCGTCGCGCAAGTCAAAGGTGATACGGGCGTGGACGCACCCATCGCCGAAATGGCCGAACAGCGAGGTCCTGTAGCCGTAACGATCTACCAACGCCTGGAAGGCGCGCAGGTAATCCCCGAGCCGAAGCGGGTCGACCGCTGCATCTTCCCAGCCAACTTTGGGATCCGGCTCTCCGGGAGTAATCGACAATTGCGTACTGGAGGCGCCGTTCTCGCGAATGGACCAGATCCGTTTTTGGTCCTCGCGGCTTGCGAGAAGTTTGACGGTGGGAACGGGTCCGCTGTTGCGATTTAGGATCTTCGCGGCGGCTCGCTCCGCATTGGCAACCGCTTCTTCGGGATTGTCGCCACCGAATTCGATGAGCACCCACGCATCACCCTCCGGCAGCATCGCAATCTCGGCGGCTGCCAGTTTTCGCGCTTCGAGTCCTCGAATGATTTGGCGGTCGAGGCCCTCGATCGCAAGCGGGGAGCACTGCAGAAAGTCGGGGACCGCGTCGGCGGCGGCATATATGTCGGGAAATCCCAGGGCGAGGACCACGCGATGCGCGGGGCTATGAACCAGGCGAACACGGGCGCGAAGCGTCAGCGCACAGGTGCCCTCGGTTCCTACAAGTGCGCGGGCGACGTTGAATCCGTTTTCGGGTAGCAACTGGTCCAGGTTATAGCCCGAGACGCGACGCTTGATATTCGGAAACCGGCTGCGGATAAGATCGGCATACCTGTCGCGAAGCGCCCGCAGGCCTGCGTAGATTTCTCCCTTTCGTCCGCCCTCGGCGATGATGCGCTCGAGTTCCTCCTCACTCGTCGGACCGACCCAGAACCGGGCGCCGTCGTAGGTCAGAACCTCGAGTTCTTCAACGTTCTCAAGCGTCTTTCCCGCCATCACGGAATGTGGACCACAGGAATTGTTCGCGATCATTCCACCTAGCGTGCATCGGCTATGGGTCGATGGGTCCGGCGCAAAAGTAAGCCCGTGCAGTTCGGCTGCATCGCGGAGCTGATCGCATATCACGCCCGGTTCAAGAAGCGCGGTGCGTGAGACTAGGTCAACATCGAGAATGCTGGAACAGTGGGCGGATACGTCGAATACGACCGCCGTATTTACAGTTTGCCCGCTCATCGAAGTACCGGCGCCCCGCATCAGAACAGGTGCATCGTGGTGTCGGCATACCTCGATTCCTTTGATCAGTTCGTCGATCGACCGTGGGATAACTACCGCCAGCGGCACCTGCCGGTAATTGGAAGCATCGGCCGCATACACAGCCAGGTGACCCGCACCGAAGTGCACTGACGTGCCGAGAGTGCCGACCAGTTCGAGACGGAGCTCGGTCCATGGGTCTCGTACCCCATTCGCCCCGACAGGCGATTCATCGCCACGAGTCAAATTCGGTTGCGCGGATTCTATTGTCGACATGATGAGCCGTTTTGCATTGGATTCGACGTTACGATGCGGTAGGAGCGGTCCACGTCCCACTACGAACTGCCGTCACGAATTGGGCAGTCGCTTCTCCAATTTGATGCGGGCAGTCTTCGGGCAAATAGTGTTTTGCGCGCAGAGAGATCTCGCGTTGATTGGGCCACGCGCGGCAAAACTCACGCGCCGCACCGGCCGTTCCGTGTCCTTCTTCTGCGTTGATGAAGAGCTTGGGCAAATGAACGCTTTGCGTCAGCCAATCGCTGTATCGTTTGACGCGCGCATACATGTCGGGCGGATCCCCGTCAAACGGGATTTGGCGCGGCCACACAAGGGTCGGTAGACGCGAGACGCCAGGTTCGCGGAATGGCTTCAAGTAGACGTCCTTTTCCGCGGCGGTAAGCTGGCGAATTACGCCGTATTCGAACAACATCTTCTCTATGAAGAAGTTATCGTGGAGGCACATCCTTTCTCCTTCTTCGCCGCGCAGCCGCTTGAACATCTTCTGGCGCTCTGGAGCCATGTCGGTCCACAGCCGCGGGCGAACCATTGCCTCCATGTAGACGATGCCGGATACCGAGTCTGGAAAACGGACTGCACGGTCAAAGCCAAGCGCTGCCCCCCAGTCCTGGACGACGAGGATCACGTTCTCGCGCAGGTTGAGCTGGTCGAACCACGCATCGAGGTAGTTCGCATGGTCAGAAAATTTGTAGGAATACGTCGGGGACGGACTTGAAGAACCCATTCCGATCAAATCGGGGGCAAGGCATCGTCCGAGGTGCTGGACGTGTGGAATGACATTTCGCCACGTATAGGACGATGTGGGGTTGCCATGCAGGAAAACGATCGGATTGCCTTTGCCGACATCGACGTACGCCATATCTGCGTCGTGCACGCGGGTTGTCTTGAGATCAAACGGGAAGTCGGCAGATATCTCTCTTTGCATTTCAAGTCTCCTTGCCGACGGAGGTCAAAACCCATCGTCGGCCGTGTCATACATGTTTCGTAATACAACGACTTGTCGCGCTCTCTTCGGCTACCTGAGCTTTGTTTTCAGGTACCACCGACGATGTTTTTCACGAAACGCATGTGTATTCTTTGAGTGGTCCGTAGGTCGGGTCGGCCCCACGGAGTGCTGGCACTACACCGAGGAATCCAGCGCTCCGAACTGGTTCCGCACTGCCTGTATCCGAAGTCTGCGCGGGACTCAGAGCGACATCAAACGCATTTTGGTCGGCTTTTGCATGAAGTTTATGAATGATCGAACCTCGCCTTGAATGCGGGACCTCGTTTCCTTCGTCGACCGGTGATCGCGCTGTAACGGGAGTCTTTTCTTCGCCACGGCGCTATTTCGAATCCCGACGACGTGTATTGGGTGCGCATACAACTGTTCGCTGCCTCATCTGGAGTCGATGAAAGAACTGAGGCGACACTTTGCTGGCCGAGTTGAGTGGCGTATGGGTAATGCATGAAGCGAGTCCTTAGCCGGATCGCCCCTCGCACACGGCAGTACGTCTTTCGCCGGGAAAACGGGTTTGAAAACGCGATCAACGCGAATTGATGCTATTCATAGGCGTAACCCGGGGGTAGGTTTGCGTAAGGAATAGCTGTTATGTCGATTCGGAATGAGATTTCACCCTACCAATCACAAGCAGGTACAAGTGGCGGTACGGGCATGGCGCAAGTGATGCGAGGAAATGGCAGCCGCGTGCGCGGGTCTCGTCAGGCGTTCTATTTCTCGTTCGCCGACCGATAACCGTGAGTGAAGAACGTCTTAAACGGTAGGCCGCGTTAGAGAATAACTTCCATTCCTGCAAGGCATGGGGAGTTCTTCCAGTCCGGTGGCGTACGATTAAGCAACACCTGCGGTCGTGCGCGCCGTTGCTAAGGGGAAAACCGTCTCATGTGCGGTTCGCGGCACCATTGGCGCGTTATGCGGCTACAGTCAGGACCGGTTGAAAACGCAGTGACGGTTCGCGCGGCTCGTTTCGGCGAGGCCGTGCCCGTCCACGCAAAGTTGCCGCGTTAGTTACTATCGCGCACGAATACCTGTCAACGCGAGTGCGTCATACTTGACATGTTTTCGGTGCCGAAGTTAATTCGGGCTCGCGCGATAGTAGACGCCCCTGCTGTGTCGAGGGAAGAGGCAAAAGATCTTGAGTGATACGAATGGGCACTTTATTGATCCTCGAGAGACTGATCAAGATCACGTTGGCGGCGTAAAGTGCAGACTCCTAATTTACCTGAAAAGGAGTATCACCATGAGCCGTATTAACGTTCCCGCTGCTGAGTTGGCCACCGGCGCAATCGCAGAAGTGTATGCCGAGGTCAAGAAGGTTGCAGGCGGTGTGCCGAACCTGTTTGTAGCGCTGGGAGCGCTGGCGCCGCAGGTGCTGAAATCGGTGCTCAATGC
>NZ_JBNDMO010000032.1:0-48607 GCF_050436625.1 Paraburkholderia sp. GAS334
ATGACTCCGGCTGGAAAACGGTGACCGTGATAGAGCGATTTCGATTTCTTCATCACGTCATCTTACGCAACCGACACAAACAACCTGACAACGCCGCGTGGAGGCACTGATGGCGCACGTTGAAGATCATTCTGTACGGCATGACGCAGCCGCTACCCGTTCGTTCCGCGATTCGCTGTTGGCGATGCTTGGCATCGGCCTCGTCAACATGCTCGTCGCACTCGATCAGACGGTTGTCAGCACCGCACTGCCTTCCATCGTCGCCGATCTGAAGGGCGCCGAATACTACGCTTGGATTGCGAGCGTTTACCTGCTGGCATCCGTCGTCTCGGTCCCCATCTTCGGCCGGCTCGGCGACTACTTCGGCCGCAAGCGGTTCGTCATCGTGTCGATCATCACGTTCACGGTCGCCTCTGCGCTATGCGGACTCGCGCCGAACGTGGCAATGCTGGTATTCGCGCGGGCCCTGCAGGGGATCGGCGGCGGGATGATGGTCGGCACGGCATTCGCCGCGATCCCCGATCTGTTTCCCGATCCGCACGCCCGTGTACGCTGGCAGGTCGTGATGGCGGGTTCCTACGGAATCGCCACCGCAGCCGGGCCGTTTCTCGGCGGATTCCTGAGCGCGGTCTATGGCTGGCGCGCGACGTTCCTCATCAACCTGCCGGTCGGGCTCGCCGGCCTCTATTGCGTGATCCGGTATTTGCCTCATATCGAGCATGACCGCAGGCAACGCACGACGATCGACTGGACAGGCGCAGCGTTACTGTCGGTCATGCTCGCGTCGCTGCAAATGGGCATCGAGCGGCTGCCCACCAAAGGGCTTGCGTCGTCGACGCTGACGCTTGTCGCGCTTGCGATCGGATCGTGCGTCCTGCTGTACAAGTGGGAAAAACGCCACGCGCAGCCGATTCTGCCGATCGACCTGTTCGCCGACCGCAATCTCGTGCTGCTCTTCGTGCTCTCGTTCGTCGCCGGTTTCGCGATGTTTTCGCTGCTGTTCTTCACGCCATTGCTGCTGCAAACGGGCTTCGGCATGACGCCACAGGCGGCAGGCATCGCGGTGACGCCGCTGCCGGTGTGCCTGGCTCTCGGCAGCCTGGCGAATACGCGCATCGTCACGCGTTTGCGCTTCCCGATGACGATCGTCACGGTTGGCTTCGCCTTGATCGGCGCAGGTTGCGTCGGTACGTCGATGCTCGACAGCACAAGCCCTCATGCGTTGGGCGCGTTGTCGATGGGCGCGGTAGGCGTCGGCCTCGGCTTCATCTTCAACAACCTCAACGTTTTTGCGCAGGAGTTGAGTGGGCGCACACGTTTCGGCATCACGACCGCGCTGATCCAGTCGACGCGGATGGTGGGCGGTATGCTGGGGACGGCCACGATCGGCACGCTCGTCTCGCGCAGCTTGGCAGGTGTCGTCGCAGGCGCCGGCAATGGCGCGCTCGCCGGCGGTCAGGCCGCTGTCGTGCATGCGATCCATATGGGGTTCGCGATCGACGTCGTGTTGGTATGCGGCGCGGTGGCCTGTGCGCGGCGCATCGTCGGAGTGCGCCTGCGTCACGTGCCTTCGGCCCAGCAAGGCGAATGACGGAGTCGCGATAGGCGAGGTCGCGAGGCACAGGAGTGCAGGGCTTCGGCCCGCGCTGTCACGTCCCCGATCTGGTCGGTTAGGTATTGTCAACTTGTTGGTGCGACACGTGTCGCCGTCAGCCGCGCGTTATGCGGCATGAAGTAGGCGGTAAAGCTCTTCTTTGCCTTGTCACGCTCTGAGTTCGGAACATTGATCGCGGTGCCGTGACCTGCTGTACGACCAGCAGTTGCCTATCCGGACATGCGTAACCGGTAACGGTTGGGTGTGAAGCTCTGGAGACAACGTGCCTCTCGATTGACGGTTTACCTCGGTGACGAGGAAGAGATCGACACTGCCAGCCGCCGTGCGGTGCGAGGTGCCAGGCAATTTCCGCATGCGCAACGGACGTGAACTGTTGCTAAACCCCGTAATGACAGATGAGCCAAAGCGTGCTGTCGGGCTCTAACCAAAAGGTATGCAGCCGGTTGCTTGCGTCAACAAAGCAGGCACATCGTCATCAGCGCTGCCGGGGGAAAGACAGGCGCTAAACGGACAGGCCCAGGTGCATTTGGGTCGGCGGATGGGAACGTGGAAAACCCGACTCCTCGCCACTGTGCCCTGTCGTTTGGGCCGCGGTGGCAGGTGACTCGCAACGGAAGCTGTCGAGGGAGCGGGCATGAGAATGCGGAAAAAGCGAATGGTGGCCTTCAATGGGCCGCATAGGGGTTCGAGATTTACCCTGACCTGAAAGGGTGCAGACTTCCGCGTGGTGCAGTTGTCGTAGGCCAGCATTTGAGGTTCGACGAAGGGCAGCCTTGCGAGAGACCGGTAAGACTACGGTTCAGCGTCCCCCGCCTTGGTGACAAGGTGAATCAACGATGTGACGCGTACGAAGGTCGTGTGGAGTGCGGCACGGCCGGCGTCAGTAAGATGCTTAATACTGTGCGCGAGCGCAGTGCCGTGAAAGTCGCATGCTGCGTTTTTCGGGGGGCGCGTTTCCGGGCTTTGTCGCAATAAGGGACCTGCTATGCTGAAGTCTCGAGAACGAAAACGATCTGATCGATGAAGCAGAACCTGAATCCGGCTGTGGCGAAGGTGCTCAAGCGTCTGCACCATCCGCTTGATGTAATCCTTCTCTGCGTGCGCTGGTATGTTGCGTATCCGCTGAGTCTGCGCCACCTCGAGCAGATGATGGCCGAGCGAGGAATTTCGGTTGACCATTCGACCGTGCATCGCTGGGCGCTCAAACTGTTGCCGGTGCTGGAGAAAGCGTTCCGACGCTGCAAGCGGGCGGTCGGCAAGAGCTGGCGTATGGACGAAAGTGTGTCACGAACACAGGCGAAAGCTTGTGGTGCTGTACTGAAGATGGGAGTAGGCCTCCCGAAGCCGGCTTGCAGGAGCAGGCTTCAGTGTGTCACGAACGCAGGCGTGAGCCTGCGATGCTGTACCAGAGATGGGAGTTGGCCTCCCGAAATCGGCTTGCAGGAGCAGATATCAAACCGCCCAGTGCGGCTGCGTCCAAAAGACGTGGTCGTGAGCGACTGTGGAAAAGGCGTCATTAAGACGTCAGGTACGTGTTGAGAAGATGAGCGCAAGCAAACCGTCCGATGACGCATCGTTAGCTCCAAAGAACTGTCAAAACCGGGGGCGTGAAGTAACTCCGGGATCAGTCGGGACGACACCTGTTTACGGGCCCGATGGCAGTCGGTGTATAGGCGGCATGAGCTCAACACAGGCTCTGGTATGGAACGTGAGAACCTTGTTCTGGATGTGAAGGGAAATGACGAATGGCAGACACCATGAGAAAGAATACCGATGCCAGAACGAGGGGCGGAGCTGCTCGTAGTAGTGTTGAAGCTCTTGTAATGAGAATGGAGCGAAGGGGCAGCGTTATCCGGTTGACGAAGGTCACCAACCTGCATTGCGGGGATGAGTGACATGACATCAACAAAATCCTATTGCATTGCGAAGCGTGTGGTGTGGGAAGCATATCAGCTGGCGAAGGCCAACCGTGGCGCTGCCGGCGTGGACAATGAAACCATCGCCATGTTCGAGCAGAATCTATCGGGAAATCTGTACAAACTGTGGAACCGGATGTCATCGGGGTCGTACTTCCCGCCACCGGTGAAGCAGGTGGAAATTCCGAAGGCCAAGGGTGGCACGAGAAAGTTGGGAATTCCCACTGTGTCTGACAGAATCGCGCAGACCGTGGTCAAGCTCATGATCGAGCCGACACTCGATCCGGTGTTTCATCCGGATTCCTATGGATACCGGCCGGGAAAGTCGGCGAAACAGGCGATTGCCGTGACGCGCAAGCGTTGCTGGCAGTACGACTGGGTTGTTGAGTTTGACATCAAGGCGGCGTTCGACCAGATCGATCACGCATTGTTGATGAAAGCAGTGCGAAGCCATGTCAGGGAAGACTGGATCCTGCTGTACATCGAGCGGTGGCTGACTGCGCCGTTCGAGACTGCAGACGGAACCCGGTTGCCACGGGCGCGGGGCGTTCCGCAAGGCGGAGTGGTCAGCCCAATCCTGATGAATCTGTTTATGCATTATACGTTCGACCGCTGGATGCAGCGCACCTATCCTCAATATCCTTTTGCCCGCTATGCCGACGATGCGGTGGTTCACTGCCGCAACCAGAAGCAGGCGGAATTCGTGATGCAATCTATCGCATCGAGGCTGGAGGAGTGTGGATTGACGATGCATCCTGAGAAATCAAAGATCGTGTATTGCAAAGACGGGAGTCGCACCGAAGTCTATCCGCATGTGCAGTTCACGTTTCTCGGCTTTACCTTTAGGCCGAGGAGGGCTCAGAGCAAGCAAGGCCGGCTATTTACCAGCTTCCTGCCGGGAGTGAGCAAGGATGCCTTGAAACGTATGCGGCAGACAGTGCGGGGGTGGAAGCTTCATCGACAAACGCCGAAAGCGCTTGCCGATTTGGCGCAGCAATGCAACTCAACGACCCGGGGGTGGTGGAACTACTATGGCGCGTTCTATCAGACGGTAATGCACAAGCCGTTCTGTATCTGGATCGTCGGCTTGAGCAATGGGCTAGAAGAAAATACAAAACACTGTTGCGGCACAAGCAGCGCAGTGCGGAGTGGCTCAGCAAGATGAAGAATAAATGTCCACGGATGTTTCACTACCGGCAGGTATAGGGAGGCGGGGTTGGATGACAGGAGCCGTATGAGGCGAGAGTCTCACGTACGGATCTGCGAGAGACTCGGGGTGAAACTCCCCGGGTCTACTCAACAACAGCCGTAAGCTGCTTCAGTCGGAAACGCTGCGGTGGTGAACGTTACGGTCAAAAGGCGTGATCAAACACGTCATGTATGGATTAGAGAGACGAACGAAAGTGAACCGCTGACGACGCATCGAAACCAACTTAGACGACATCAAAACTGGGGGCGCCCGTTACTCCCGGGATCAGCGTGGCGGCAACCTGCTTAGTGGCCACGTGGTGTCCGGTGTATAGGCGGCGCGAATCGAATCCGGGCTCGGGTGCGGAACTTGGGAACTCTTCATGTGATGCCAAGGGAAAACCTTATAAGTGGGACCCACGAAGGGGGAAAGTACCGATGCACATGAAGGGGGCGGATCATCCCGTATTAGTGTTGAAACTCGTGTAATGCGAGTGGAGCGAAGGGGATGACTCAGCTCAGAGAAGGTTGCCGCCAACCGGGAAACTGGGATGAGCATCTACCTTCCGCGTCGATCTGTCATCGCGAGATGGCGGAAGAATGGCTGGGACGAGCCGTGTAAATCGAGAGGTTTACGCACGGTTCTGTGGG
This sequence comes from Paraburkholderia sp. GAS334, assembly GCF_050436625.1. Taxonomy (NCBI): domain Bacteria; kingdom Pseudomonadati; phylum Pseudomonadota; class Betaproteobacteria; order Burkholderiales; family Burkholderiaceae; genus Paraburkholderia; species Paraburkholderia sp. GAS334. Next base: position 5,371 of record NZ_JBNDMO010000032.1, read on the forward strand.
CGGCTGGTGGTGAAATTCCACCGGCCGACCCGGCAGCCGTGTAAATCGAGAGGTTTACGCACGGTTCTGCGAGAGACTCCGGGTGAAATTCCCTGGGTCTATTCACCCGTACATTCGGGTCAGGGGCGAATGGAAATATCTGTATCGCGCCGTGGACAAGGCTGGCAACACGATCGATTTCCTGCTGCGAGCCCATCGTGACAAGGTTGCGGCCCGGCGCTACTTCGAAAAGGTGATCGCCCAGCACGGCGAACCGGAGACCGTGACGATTGATAAAAGCGGATCAAATCTGGCGGCGCTACAGGCGCTCAACGCTCAACGTGAGGCGCCGATCAGGATCCGCCAGAAGAAGTACTTGAACAACGTCGTCGAGCAGGACCACCGTGCCATCAAGCGTCGCACCCGACCGATGTTGGGCTTCAAGAATTTTCGTTGTGCACGTATCATTCTGGGCGGCATCGAGTTCATGCACATGATCGTCAAAGGCCAGATGAAAGACGGGGGCGTCGCGCAAACCCCCGCCCAGCAGTTTTACTCGCTTGTTGCATGAGTAGTCCTCATCATATCGACATTTATTTGACTCGCCTTCCTTATCGCGACAAAACCAGCTAGGGCCAGCTGCCAGTGTTTTCTGTCGCGCGCTGCCTATTCCGACGCGGCGACGGCGATCCGTGCTAGCGCGCCGAGACGCTCGACCGCTTTTTCCAGGTTGTTCGTCCACCGATAACCGGCGTTCAATCGCAGGCAATCGTCGTAGGCGCCGCCCTGGCCGAACAGATGTCCTGGGGCAAAACCGATACCCTCGGTGCGTGCCTGCTCAAACATAGGGCGCGTGCTGACGCGAAGGTGGCCGGTGGCGGGCAACTTTAGCCAGAGAACGAATCCGCCGCGTGGGTGGCTCATTTCTGTGCCGTCGGGAAAGTGACGGAGGACGGCATCGCGTAGTTCACTCTGCTGGTCCTGCAGCGCACCTTTGAGCCGTCTCAGGTGCAAAGCGAAACCACTACTGGAGAGCATCCCGGCGACTGCGGTCTGCTGCAATTCGGCCGTGGCCATGCTGGTGGTGTATTTCAGTGCCCGAACTTTGTCGCTAAACTTTCCCGCCGCAATCCAGCCAAGGCGCAAGCCGGGACACAGACTCTTCGAGAAGCCGCCGCATAGAAGCACATTGCCGGACGTATCGAAGGCCCGTGCTGGACGCGGCCGCAGCTCGTCATAGCAGACGTCTCCGAAAATGTCGTCCTCGATCAAAGGGATGTTGCGCGCTTGTAGCAGCCTCACGAGCGCAGCCTTGTCCGCATCTGACGCGATGCTGCCAACCGGGTTGTTGGCGTTTGCGATCGTGACGACCGCATTGATACGCGTTTCATTGAGCGCACTTTTCAGCGCGTCGAGATCCATCCCGGTGTCGGTTCGGCACGGGATCGGCAGGACCCGCAGTTCGAGGGCGCCCAACATTTGCAGCAACACGAAATAAGTCGGCGACTCGACTGCCACGACATCGCCGGGTCGCGTCGCGGCCCTGAGCGCAAGATTCAGCGCTTCGATACAGCCGTTGGTAACAACCAGCTCGTCCGGGGCGAGTTCGCAGCGATACTGCATCGCCTGACGAGCGATCTCTCGCCGCAGGTCAGGGTGTCCCGCCCCCCGCGCATGTGCACCGAGCAGGTCCGGTTGCTGGTACGCACGGCGGCGTAGCAGGACGCTCAGCCTGTCGACCGGATACAGCGACGGCTCCCCGACAGCGAGGTCCAAACGAACCGCACACGGCGCACCTACCATCGCAAGGTGATCACGGGCCTGGGCATCGAGTTCTGGAGGCGGGTTGGGCCACCCTGTTGCTCGCGCGGGGCACGAGTGCTCCGGTCGCCTGGCGACAAAATAACCGGATCGGGGGCGAGCCTCGATATGACCCTGCGTTTCCAGCCAGCGCAGGGCTTGCACTGCGGTAGTGAGGCTCACGTCGTGTTGCACTGCCAGCGTACGCACGGACAGTATGCGACTGCCTTCGCACAGTCCCGCGTGGACGATTCCCTCCCACAATTGCTGGGCGAGTCGTTTATATCGTGGCAAAACTAATTTAGTTGCCTGCATGCTGTGCAATTCATCGCCGCGAATCTGTTATCTAACAGATTCGCCTTTACTGTGTATTGGCCTAACGCAATCGGAATGCCAAGATCGCTGCTCTTTGAAGGAAATCCGATGAGCCCCGCAATCTGCTACGACTTCCGCAGCGACACCGTTACCCGACCCGGCCCTCAAATGCGTGCCGCAATGGCAGCGGCCGAAGTGGGCGACGACGTTCTCGGAGACGATCCGACCGTAAATCGGCTGGAAGCAACAGTCTGCGACATGCTCGGCAAGGAATCTGCCCTGCTTGTGCCGTCGGGCACGCAGGCCAATCTTATCGCACTCATGTCGCATTGCGAGCGCGGCGACGAGTATATCGTCGGCCAGAAAGCCCACTGCTATCGCTGGGAAGCCGGTGGGGCCGCCGCACTCGGGAGTATTCAGCCGCAGCCGTTGACCAATCAGCCCGATGGGACGCTGTCGCTCGCTGATATCAAACTGGCCGTTAAGCCAGATGATCCACATTTCGCTCGCACGCGTCTGCTTGCGCTCGAGAACACAATCGGCGGGAAGGTCCTGTCTTTGGCCTACGTCGACGCCGCCACTTCACTTGCCCGCCGGCATGGCCTTTCATGCCATCTCGACGGCGCGCGTGTGTTCAATGCGGCCGCCGTACTGGGCGTCCCGGCGGCGACGCTGGTCGCACCGTTCGACTCCGCATCCGTCTGCCTGTCAAAGGGATTGGGGGCGCCTATCGGGTCGGTGCTTGCCGGTTCGTTCCCTTTTATCTCGCGGGCGCGGCGGCTGCGCAAGATGCTCGGCGGAGGCATGCGGCAGGCCGGCATCATGGCGGCAGCCGGACTGTATGCGCTTGAGCACAACGTCGATCGGTTAGAGGTTGACCACACCAATGCCAGGATTCTCGCGCAGGGTTTGTCGACATTCCCTGGCTTGACCGTGTCAGCGCCCGACACGAATATCGTCTTCGTAAATGTCGCCGAAGAGATAGCAGGGGTGTTTTCCACTCACCTGGCTGCACACGGTATTGGCGTCACGTCTGTGTATGGCACGACGCAGCAGCGCTGGGTTACGCACCTCGACGTCTCCGCGGACGCCGTCGAGGCTGCGCTTACCGTCGTGCGGGACTTCTTTGGCGGGCGATAAGGTCGTGAGTCGGCCGTTCGCAAAGCTCGGGCGCGTTCGTCGTTAGCAAGCAGGTACACAAGTTAGTGAGAGTGATCGCATAGGGGGCGATGTTGAAACTTCAGAATGTTCGCACCGGCACGCGGGTCGCCGTGGGATTTGGGCTGATTCTGTTTGCGCTCGTCGCGCTAACGATTGTAGGGATCACGCGAGTCAACAAGATCAATGCGAGCCTCACGACAATCAACGACATTAACAGTGTCAAGGAAACCTATGCGATTGCATTCCGCGGAAGTGTGATTTTGCAATCGGTACGGCAGGTCAACGAGATCATGGCCGAGATCGCCGCGGCGTCGGAAGAGCAGAGCATCGGCATCGAACAGGTCGGACAGGCAATCGTGCAAATGGACGAAGCGACGCAACAAAATGCCGCACTGGTTGAACAGGCATCGGCGGCTACGCGATCACTGGAAGAGCAGGCCTTTGCGTTGCGCAGCGCAGTCGGCGCTTTCCGGATACGCGGTTCGTTGCCAACGGAGCGTGATTGATCCGCTCGTATAGAGCTTCGGTCACCCTTGTGGGCATCGAACTGCCGCATGCATTCGCAACTCGCAAGCTTCAACCTTGCCGTCTAAAGAGTCGCCCCGTCGGGTGACCGTGAGGTGTCGGCCCGCTTTTCTCCACGATCGAACTGCAGCCGCGCCGCTTCCATTTCAGTCATGTGACTTTCGGCCCAATCCCAAATTCCGCAGATTTTGTCCAGAAGGCTGCTTCCGAGCGGTGTCAGCCGATAGTCGACGCGCGGCGGTATCACTGGGTGCACGTGGCGCGAAACCAAGCCGTCGCGCTCAAGTTGGCGCAACGTCTTCGTGAGCATCTTCTGACTGACGCCACCGATGTGTTCGCGTAGGCGCGAAAAACGCATCTCGCCGTCAGTCCCAAGTGCATCGATCACCAGGATGGTCCACGTATCGGCGATCTGCCCAATGATGTCGCGCGCAAGATCATCGGTTTTTTTTGCGCGTTGTAGTCGGCACAAAGCGCATCGTCGCAACTTGTTTCCATGGGGAAAGTATGGGGCCGCGAGGTGTCTGCTTGTGGTCGCCTGATGTGGCTGAAATAATCGTCAGCATGCTTGCTCAATCAGCATGCCTCAGTTCCTCGGACAGAATCCGATACGGGTGCGGTTTGTCAAACAACGAGTATCGCATGACTATCGAAACACTTGCGATTGAATTTTTATGTACACCTGTTTAGCGCCTCGGCCTCTGACGCGTGCTATCTGCGAAGGGAAGTGGGGTGGCGCCAATGAAAGGAAATCGATCGCAGTGATCCGGCGGGCGCTCGACGTATTTGCTCAGGACACCTTCGGCAAAGCCGTGCTCGCGCTCGCCGTGCGCTGAGTGCTGGATCACCGACCCAACGATCGAGCTGTGGGGGGGGCGCGTCGTCCAGCGCATCTGGACACGAATAGAAAGGATAGTGAATGGCGTTCACCACAACGTCGATGTGGACGCGAGCATGCGGCTGGTATGGGCGGTCCGAGATCCATGGCTTCCTCCAGATTTACGCGTTACGGAATGCTCATCGAGGATGATTAAGCGCCCTGACCAGGGGTACGACAATGCACGAAAAATATTGACTTTGTGAGAAACCGTCACAGATCGGGGCGGGCCCCTTACCGATCACCAATTCGCCCCGGACGTGTTCTCAGTCAACCGCCCCTTCGCCGCCCAAAAGCGTGGGGCCGGTATCGTTCGGGCTGGCAGTGGATGGCGTGCGGCCGAGAAACCCAAGCACGACGAGCGCGGAGGCCAGCGTGATTGCCACAAGAATATGGAGCAGGATGCGGAACGCGCCATCGTACGCCTGCGCGAGAATGGGCTGCCCCAGCGCGGGCAGAAGAGCGACGGCATGTGGCAGATCGCCGGTTGCCACGCGCTGGGCGGCTTCCGCGGCGGCATCGCGCGAAGCGAGCGGGAACGCTGCGAGTGCATCGGATAGCCTTAGACGTGTGAGGACCGCCAATATCGCACCAGCGATTGCGAGCGTCATGCCCTCTCCGGCTACACGCGTCGTGCTGAAGATCCCGGTTGCCATGCCCGCGCGTTCCTTTGGAACGACGCTGACTGACAAGCCATCCATCAGGCCCCACGGCAGGCCGGCTCCGACTCCGATGACGAAGAGCGACAGCGTCAGGGCACCGGATGGCGCGTCACGCGCGATGCCACTGAACCAAAGCATACCAACGGCCGCTATGACGAGGCCGACCGCTGAAATGACACCGGCCGATATCCATCTCGTGAGAAATGCAGCCGTAATGGGCACAAAGAGCATCGGCGCCGATAGCGAGACCATCATCAAGCCGGCGTCAATCGCAGAATGTCCTTCAATTCCGATGAATCGCGTGGGCAAGACCAGAAGCAGGGTAACGTAACAAAATGCCGTCGCTAGCGGGAGCACCTGCACACCAACGAAGCGCGGATAGCGAAACAGCGACAGGTCGAGCATTGGCCGGGAAGCACGTTTCTCGATCCAGCCGAACGCGATGAACATCGCTACGGCGCCCGAGAACAGTCCAATGATGAGAGGGCTGTTCCAGCCGCTTTCCGGCCCCTGCAACAGCCCGAATGTGAAGAGTGTCAGCGCGGCGGTAAAGCTGGCGGCGCCAGGCCAATCGAGACCCATGGCATTGGGGTCGTACGATTCTCTTAGCTTCGGAACTCCGAGTGCAAACCCGGTCAAGCCGATTGCGGCATCCACCAGGAAGAACGAACGCCAACCGAACGTCTCCGTGAGAAATCCGGCGAGTAGTGGGCCAAGCGCCAAGCCGAGGCCGAAGGTGGTGCCGAGCATGCTGAACGCGCGGGCGCGCCCATGTCCGTCGAACTCCTGTGCGAGCGCTGCCGACGCGCCGGCCAGGACTAATGCGGCGGCAATGCCCTGTAGTGCGCGCTGAAAATCGACCCACAACAGAGTCGGCGCCGCGGCGATTCCAAGTGACGTCAGCGCGAAGAGCACCACGCCTATGGCGAATACACGCTTTCGTCCGAACAGATCGGCAAGCGCTCCCGAGGCCATCAGACTGCTGCCGAAGCTCAGCATAAAGGCATTGAGAATCCAGTTGACCGCCACTGGGCTCCCTCCCAAGGCGGTGCCGATGGTCGGCGCGGACACGGCCGCACCGCCGAAATTTAGCGGCAGCACGAGCACTGCGATGCAAATGCCCACGAGGATCAGCATCTGTTGCGAGGTGCTACGGGGGGGTGCTACGTCTACTGTTGGCACGACACCGGCCGAGGCGGCCGGTCGTGCTGCGGACGGGGTACCGCTCTTTTCCTGCACAGACTGTCTCTCTGTTCAATTTCCACGGTTATGTCCATCAGGACATGCGAATTCGCCCGGTTCAATTTCGCGCTATCGCGATGCGGTCCGCGTATGACCGCTCACCTCCCGGCCTGCATCCGGTTCTATGCCGATAAAGTAGAGGACCGAGATCAGCACCAGCACAGCCACTAGCAGGAAAGCGACCCGGAAATCAGCCAGTGAGAGCTGTGCGTGATTTCCATGAACCAGGACCGCAGCGTGCAGCGCGATGATGACTGGCTGGCGGCTTGACAAAGACATGGGCGGAGAATGGAATTCGGGTTGTGCGACAGGCCCTCAAACGCTTCAGATTGAGGCGTTTGCAGTCGGTGGCAATCAAAAATGGGGCTCGCTTCGCGGTAGCCTGAGATAATGAATGGCTGCGCCCGGTGCCTGGCGAGACTCTTCCTCGTACCCGGACGATATATTCTACCAAACCATAAGTCGTCATGTGAAGACGTATTTTTAAAATCGATGGATACAGGAGCGTCATGAAGGCCAAACCTATGGATGTTGCAGAGCCGGGCAGCAAGACCGTAGCGGGTCGCGCGCCGATCAAGCGGCCGATGAAGAAAGCACCGCAGCGTCTGCCACGCGCCGAGCGTCAGGCGCGCGTGCTGGAGAAGGCCGCCGAATATTTCGCCGAGCACGGCCTGAACGCGCAGACTCGCGCAATTGCCGAGGCTTGTGGCGTGTCGCAACGTTTGCTGTATAGCCTGTTCCCTAGCAAGGCTGCGTTGATCGACGAAGTTTACAAGCGCGAAATTGTGGGGACCTTCAAGGCGATGTGGTTTGTTCAACTGAAAGACCGCAGTGTGCCCATCGAAAGCAGGCTCAATACTTTTTATCGCGAGTACTACGACACCCTGCTGACGCGGCAGTGGCTTCGCCTGTTCCTCTACTCTTCGCTTGAAGATCTGCAAATGGCGCCGACGTACACGAATGCCGTCGTGACGCATGCGCTTGAGATCATTGTCATCGAGACGGCGCACGAATTGGGACGCGGCGTACCGGCCGATCCGGCTCATCTGACCGAGGTGGGCTGGCTGCTGCACGGCGCGGTATCCCACCTTGCGATTCGCCGCCGTATTTATTCGAACGACAACACAACGCCCAGCGACGCGGTGATTGCGATGCACGTGCGCGCCTTCCTCACGAGCGCGCCAGCGCTGCTTCCGGCGCTGGAAGGCTCCTGAGCGTGAGGCGCTGGCGGCCTCGTCCAGCGCGGAAGATAACCATCAACCGACGCGCGAACGCGCGCGTCGTGGACCGCTTCGCCGCACGGTACGAATTGACCGAAGTCGCCCGGAATCCATCAACTGGTTTCCAGGCGGTCGCCGCCGACGCTTCTTCAAGCGGGTGCTGCGCTTGAGCCGCAAGGGGTTTCTTGTTCAGTCACCGATTGCTTCGGCGTCCTGCTCCCGGTTCGCTTGCCCGCGCATCAGCAGGAGCAGCGCGATAAGAACAAGGACTATCGTCAAGCCGACAAAGAGCAGCGTCGCGCGTTGAATGTCCGCGAGTTGCACGGCGATGCCAAGGCAGATCACAGGTAGTGAGATTGCCACATAAAGCACGACGAAAAAGCTGGACGTGACTTCCGCTCGCCGGTGCACGGGCGCCGCGGACGCGATCTCGCCCAACCCGGCGCGGAAGCTGATGCCTTGCCCGATTCCTGCCAGGGCAGTGCCGAGCAAAAGCGCGCCGAGCGAGCGCTCCGGCACGCACAGGCCGACACACATTAGTCCCACGACGAGTCCAATGCAGCCGGCCGCCTGCCGCCACCGGGCAGCAATGATCGTCTGCACGATCTGCCCGAGGGCGGAGCACGCGAACAGCAGGAACACAATAGAGCCGGTCACGATGCCGCTGTGAAAGCCGAGCACGACCCGAATCAGTTGAGGGGCGACCGCCGCAAAGAAGCCCACCACGACGAAACCGGCAAACCCCGCTAGCGCGGCAGGAATGAACGCATGGCGTACCTCGACAGGAAGCGAAATTCTCTGGATGCCGAGCTTCACCCGCGCGGGAATCGTGGCGGTCTCCGGCACGCCGAGGACGGCGAGTGCGGCGACGCCGACAAGCGCCAGATGCACCGCATAGGGCAACTGCGTCGGCCAGGGAAATAGTTCGACCAGGATGCCGCTTAGCAAAGGACCGCAACCCAGCCCGAGCATATTGGACGCGGTAGCCGCGAGCATGGCTTTGCCGCGCCGTGTAGGCGGTGCGAGTTCGATCACGGCTACGGTGGCGGTTCCTGTGAAGATGCCGGCAGAAACTCCCGACAGCAGGCGGCCCAGCATCAGAAGCGCCAACCCGTCACTGAGCAGGAACGTCAACGCCGACGCGGCCGACGCACACAGGCCCGCCAGCAACATGCGACGACGGCCTAGCTGATCGGACCAGTTGCCGATCAGCAGCAGCGCACCCAGCACCCCGATTGCATAGGAGGCGTAGATCACGGTGATGACGGTCGGTGTAAAACCATACTGCAGTTGGTAGTACCGATAGATTGCCGTCGGTAGCGTTGTACCCATCATGTTGATCGCGAACGCCAACGCTACAGCCAGAAATGCGATCGGGGATTGTGATGCGTCAGAAGCTGCTTTCATCAAAAGTCCCAACGGTTGCTCGAAGACTGCGGGCGATTATGGGCAATTTCTCACAGCTCTGCTGGCTGCTCGATGGTGGCGGTCAGCGTCGACCTCACGTGGTGGCGGCTACGGGCACATTACGCGGATGCAGATGATCGATCCGCTTTTCGCCGTGGTCGAACTCGCGTCGCGCCTGTTCCATTTCGCTCATGTGGACTTCGACCCAGTCCCATATTCCGCAGATCTTGGCGAGCAGGCTACGCCCCAGTGGCGTCAGCTGATAGTCGACCCGCGGCGGGATCACCGGATGCACGTAGCGCGTAACGAGGCCGTCACGCTCGAGCTGCCGCAACGTCTTGGTGAGCATTTTCTGGCTCACGCCCTCAACCACTTCGCGCAGCCGCGAAAAACGCATCTCGCCGTGCGTGCCGAGCGCATCGATGACGAGGATCGTCCACTTGTCCGCGATCTGCTCGATGATGTTGCGCGCCAGGTCGTCGGTCTTTTTTTGCGGGTTGTCGTGCGCGTAAGCGCCGTCGTAGCAATTAGTTTCCATGGGGAAAGTATGAAACCGTCAGGTGCCTTCTTGTGATCGCCGAATGCCGCTGAAATAATCGGCTCGCCTGCCCGTCCTATGGGCACGTCGCCGTTTGTCAGATCGCATTCGACCCGGATGCGGTGCTTGATGTAGCGCTTTGATTAGAGAGCTTCACATGACTATTGAAACAATCGCAATTGAAGGTTTAACGACCCCCGTCTCACGCATCGGCCTTGGCACCTGGGCAATCGGCGGATGGATGTGGGGTGGCACCGACGAGAAAGACTCGATCGCGGTGATCCGCCGGGCGCTCGACAGCGGTGTCAATCTGATCGATACAGCGCCGGTGTACGGCTTCGGCGCCTCGGAGGAAATCGTTGGCAAGGCGCTGGCCGATGGGTATCGGCACAAGGCGGTCATCGCAACCAAGGTCGCACTGGAATGGCACGACGGCGCGGTATTTCGCAATTCGTCGCCGGAGCGCATTCGTCAGGAAGTAGAGAATACGCTGCGGCGCTTGCGGACAGATTACATCGATCTGTATCAGGTCCATTGGCCCGACCCGTTGGTGCCGATCGAAGAGACCGCTGCGGTGCTCGACGATCTGCGCAAGGAGGGCAAGGTGCGGGCGCTGGGCGTCAGCAACTTCTCGCCTTCGCAAATGGATGCGTTCCGGCGTGTGGCGCCGCTGTCGGCCACGCAACCGCCGTACAACCTGTTCGAGCGCGATATCGACTGTGACGTGCTGCCGTACGCAAAACAGCATGGGCTCGTCGCACTTGCCTATGGGGCGCTGTGCCGCGGACTGCTGGCGGGGCGCATTGGCGTCGAGACGCGCTTCGAGGGCGACGATCTGCGCCAGCGCGATCCGAAGTTTCGCGAGCCGCGTCGCGAGCAATATGTCGGGGCCGTGAAAGCGCTGAACGTGTTCGCGCGCGATAACTTCGACAAATCGGTGCTCGCGCTGGCGGTGCGCTGGGTGCTCGATCGCGGCCCGACGATCGCACTTTGGGGCGCACGTCGTCCGGCGCAGCTGGACGGGATCGAAGATGTGTTCGGCTGGCGCCTCGACGAGAAGGCGTTCGAGCAGATCGACGCGATTGTCGCGCAGTTCGTCAAGGATCCCGTGGGGCCGGAGTTCATGGCGCCGCCGCAACGCGTGTTCGTAGCGTGACAGGGAGCCATTGAACATGCGAACCCATCGACGCACCTTCATGATCCATTCAATCGGCGCCGCTGCGCTTGCGATCACCGGACGCTCCGTCTGGGCGGCACCCCCGCAGCTTCAGGAGAGCGATCCCGCTGCGCAGGCGCCCGGGTACAAGGCCGATGCAACTCAGGTCGACCACACGAAATACCCCCATTTCAGCAACAACCAGCGCTGCGCGAACTGCCAGTTCTACGAAGGTAAGCCAGCCGACGCCAACGCGCTCTGTGCGCTGTTCGGCGCAGAGCAGGTGAGCGGTGCGGGATGGTGCAAGGCCTATCAGGCAAGAGCATGAACGGCGTGCGCAGGTAAGGCGATCACCAGGCAGCGCCGGCAGGTGTGGCGTGCGTCGACAACAAGGATTGAACGGATGGAACTGATTGTGAATGGCGTGCATCACAACGTCGACGCCGACGCGAACATGCCGCTGCTGTGGGCGGTGCGGGACCTGTTGGGACTGCATGGCACCGAGTTCGGTTGCGGCGTGGGCGCATGCGGCGCGTGCACCGTCCATCTGGATGGCGTGGCAGTGCGCTCGTGCGTCACGTCGCTTGCGGGATGTACAGGGCAAGCCCGCTCACCTCGTCGAGCGGCGTCAAAGCGGTGTTTGCGCCGAACGTCTATGTGGCGATCGCGCCGTCCGGCGAGATCGTGCTGGTCGTGCATCGCTCCGAGATGGGCACCGGCATCCGCACCAGTCTCGCGATGATTCTCGCCGACGAACTCGATGCCGACTGGAAGACCGTCAAGGTTGTGCAGGCGCAAGGCGATGCGAAGTACGGCGACCAGAATACCGATGGCTCGCGCAGCATCCGTCAGTTCTTCCAGCCACTGCGCGAGGCGGGCGGCTCCGCGCGGCAGATGCTGGTGGCGGCCGCCGCTGCGCAGTGGCGCGTGAGCCCGGCGAGTTGCCGGACCGAACCCGGCCACGTGGTGCATTCGGCGAGCGGGCGGCGTCTTTCATACGGCGCGCTCGCGGAGGCTGTGACAATCAACGTCACGTTGCTCGGCGGTGGCTTCGGCCGCAAGTCGAAGCCGGACTATGTGGCCGAGGCCGCGTTTCTGGCGCGCGAAGTTGGCGCACCCGTCAAACCGACGTGGACACGCGAGGACGACATACGTAACGACTACTTCCATGCCGTGTGTGCGCAGCACATGGAAGGCGGACTCGATGCGCAGGGCAAGACGATTGCGTGGTTGCACCGGAGCGTGTTTCCGTCGATCGGTTCGACGTTCACGCCGAACGTGATTTATGGCTCGGCGGGCGAACTCGGTCAGGGTGTGACCGATATGCCTTATGAAATTGCCAATGTGCAGTGCGAGAACGGAGCGGCGCCGGCGCATACACGTATCGGCTGGTATCGCTCGGTGTACAACATTCCGCACGGCTTCGCGCTGGGCTCGTTCGTCGACGAACTTGCCGCTGCCGCGCGACAGGATCCGGTGCAGCATCTGCTCGCGCTGCTGGGCAGTCCGCGCCGTGTCGATCTGCATGCGCCGGGGGGCGATTATCCGAACTACGGCGCGTCGATCGACGAGTACCCGATCGATACTGCACGCTATGCGGCGGTGGTCCGCGCGGCGGCGGTGCGTTCGAACTGTCCGCAGCGTTGCCCGCTCGCCATGGGCGCGGGATCGCTGTCCACCGCAGCTTTCTGACGTACGTCGCGGCGGTCGCGCAGGTGCAGGTGGCCGACGATGGCGCAGTGCGAGTGACGCGTGTCGATCTGGCGGTCGACTGCGGGCGCATCGTCAATCCCGATCGCGTGATCGCGCAGTTCGAAGGGGCGGTGGTGATGGCGCTCGGCAACACGCTATACAGCGAACTGACGTTCAGTCAGGGTGCGGCCGAGCAGTCGAACTTCACCGACTACCGGGTCGCCCGCATCGACTCCGTGCCGGAAACTCACGTGTATATCGTGCCGAGCGCTGCGCCGCCCGGCGGTGTTGGCGAACCGGGTGTGCCGCCGACAACGGCTGCGATCTGCAACGCGATTTTCAATGTGACAGGCACGCGGATTCGGGCGTTGCCGGTCGATAGCGCGCTATTGAAGCGGGCGTGATCAGCACAGGGGATAAGGGCCAGGTTGTGCGGGTATCGCGATCACTTGGTCTGCTGATGGTCGACGCGGCATAAGTGCTTGCCGCCAACATTTCCCCCCCGCTGTCACCGGCCATGGAAACCCAGGCTACCTCCCGACGCGCACTCGCCTTAGCGTCTTCAGTCGACGATACAGCGTGCGCTCACTCATCCCGAGGTACGCAGCGAGCGCGCTGCGTGTCCCTGTAAATCCCTCCACCAGCCGTACAAGCTCACGATCGGTGAGCTCGCCGGGCACCGAAAGCGACGTCGAGCCCGCGCTGCTTTCCGGACGCGCCGACTCTTCCGCCACCATGTCACCTGGCAGATGTTCGATCCGGATCACCCCGTCGCCGGCCAGCAGGCACGCCCGGTCGAGCACGTTGCGCAGTTCCCGGATATTGCCCGGCCAGGAATAGGCATGGAGCCTCGCGAGAGCTTCCGGCGTAACGCTGAACTTGCGGCCTACCGCGCTGCCTGCCGCACCTCGCGCGCTACCAATACGCTGCAGTATCGAGTCGACGAGCAGCGCGATGTCATCTGGGCGCTCGCGCACCGCCGGCAAGTGAATCGGAAATGCGCTGATGCGGTAGTAGAGGTCCTGGCGGAATCGGCCGTCGTCGATCATTTCCCGCACGGGTTTGTGCGTCGCCGCCACCAGTCGGAAATCCGCGCGTAAGGTCTCAATGCCGCCGACCCGGCGGAACGTGCCGGATTCGATGAGGCGTAGCAGCTTGACCTGCATCGACAGTGGCACATCGCCGATTTCGTCGAGAAACAGCGTTCCCCCTTGCGCGGTCTCGACCAGACCGGGTTTGCGCGCGGCTGCGCCCGTGAACGCGCCCTTTTCATAGCCGAAGAGTTCGCTCTCGAACAAGGTCTCCGTGATGCCGGAGCAGTCGACGACGACAAAAGGGTGTTGCGCGCGCTCGCTTGCCTCATGAACGGCGCGCGCGAACAGTTCCTTGCCAGTTCCAGATTCTCCGAGCAGCAGGACCGGCAGCATCGAAGGCGCGACGCGATGCAGCGCCGAGATCGCTGCGTTGAACGCCGTCGAACGCCCGACCAGACCTTCCTCGCTCGGCTTGGCGGACGCGCCGCGCACCGTGGAGAGCCGCTCGACGTAAGCCACCACCTCCTGCTGCGCATTGAATATTGGCCGCAACTCGACATCGACATGCTCAGGCCCGCGAGGCGTGTGATGAATGTGGAGCACGCGGTCGGGGCCGCGCAGTTCAAACGCCCGCCTCATTGGGCAGTGCTCGCCCGCCTGGTCGCACGGCACGTCGTAGTGATGCGAGACCTGGTAGCACTTGCGTCCGACATGAGGCTGGCTGGCGACGCCGAACTGACGTTGATAAGCGGTGTTGGCGGCAAGGATGCGGTACTCGGGATCGAGCACGATCATCGGTTGAGCGTCGTGCTCCAGATACGACACGAGGGCGTCGACATCCGGCGCTTGAGGCGACCCGACCGAGGTCGTTGCGACGGGTGTGATGGGTATGGACGGCTTTGGGGATTTCACGGTGGCGGCTCCAGTAGACCTCACTATACGTCGGCACTGCCACAACTGCCACCTGACTGCCAGAAATGGCAGCCTTCGTTCCCGGACGTCCTGGCGAGGGTGTGCGATTCAACCCGGCAGGACGGAACTTTTTATAAAAATCAAAGTGTTATGTAACAGAAATCAAATAAGACTGCGATGGCACGGTTCTTGTGTTGATTGGCCGGCCTTGCCGCTTCGCAAGATCCATTCGTTTGAGGAGAGGATGTTGAATACCACGAGCCCCATGCTGGTCGAAGGTTTCTTCGACCCCGGTACCTGGACGATCAGCTACCTGTTGCTGGATGTCCGCACCGGCGACTGTGCACTGATCGACAGCGTCCTCGACTATGACCCGAAGTCAGGCCGTACCTCCACGACGACCGCCGACAAACTCGTCTCTCGCGTCCACGAGCTTGGCGTGAAGGTCCAGTGGCTTCTCGAAACCCACGTGCACGCCGACCATCTGTCCGCCGCGCCCTACCTCAAGGAAAGACTCGGCGGAACGATTGCGATCGGCGCGCAGGTAACGCACGTACAAGACGTGTTCGGCAAGCTTTTCAACGCCGGCTCGAGATTCGCGCACGATGGCAGCCAGTTCGATCACCTGCTCTCCGACGGCGAAACATTCGCCGTCGGAGCGTTGCAGGCGCGCGCCATCCATACCCCGGGCCATACGCCGGCCTGCGTGACCTTTGTGGTCAGCGACGGCGTGCAGACCGCAGCCTTTGTCGGGGACACCCTGTTCATGCCCGACTACGGCACCGCGCGCTGCGACTTTCCCGGCGGCGACGCCCGTACGCTCTACCGGTCAATCAACAAGGTGTTGAGCCTGCCGGCGGACACGAAGCTGTACATGTGCCACGACTACCAGCCCGGCGGGCGGCCTTTGCAGTTTGTCAGCACGGTAGCCGAGGAACGCGAACACAACGTCCATATACGCAACGGTATCAGCGAGGAATCCTTCGTTGCGATGCGCACCGCGCGCGACGCGACGCTCAACATGCCGGTGCTGATGCTGCCGTCGGTGCAGGTCAACATGCGCGCCGGACATATGCCCGATCCGGAAGATAACGGAGTGCCGTATCTCAAGATTCCCCTCAACGCAATCTGAGCCGGTGCACGTAGTTAGTAGAAGCAACAGGAGAAGTCGATGGACATCAAGAAACTGACGGCTGAACTGGCAGTATCACAACAGATTGCCGCATCCGACCTGCGTGCGATCGCGGACGCTGGCTTTCGCGCCGTCGTCTGCAATCGCCCCGACGGCGAAGGTTCCGACCAGCCCAACTTTAGCGAGATCGAGGCGGCGGCCCGTGAACAGGGTATCGAGACCCACTACCTGCCAATCGAGTCCGGCAAGGTCGGCGATGGCGAGGCTGCACAGTTCGGCGAACTGATGCAGGCACTGCCGAAGCCGGTGCTCGCCTATTGCCGCACCGGGATGCGTGCCGCGACGCTGTGGGCGCTGTCCGAAGCGCCCCGCCGGGCGTTGCCGGACATCGTCGCCGCTGCCAAGGCAGCAGGCTATGATCTGTCTGCGCTGGCGCGGCGTATTGCCAACGGCGGCAAGGTGCCCGTCGAAGTCGCCGTGGCCAGTCACGACATTGTGATCATCGGCGCAGGCGCCGCCGGCGTGGCGGCAGCCGCGAGCTTGCTCGCGCGCGACCGCAACGTCGACATCGCCATCATCGACCCCGCCGACGTCCACTATTACCAGCCAGGTTGGACCATGGTCGGAGCCGGTGTGTTCGATCCCGAGACCACCGCCCGCGAGATGGCCGCCGTGCTGCCGCGCAAGGTGCACTGGATCAAGGCCGCGGTGGCTGCGTTCGAGCCGGAAAAGAATTCGGTTGTTCTCGAAGGATGCCGGGTGGTGAGCTACAGGCAGCTCATCGTTTGTCCGGGACTGAAGCTGGACTGGCATGCTATCGACGGGTTGCCGGAAACCCTTGGCCAGAACGGCGTGACGTCCAACTATCGCTACGATCTTGCTCCCTATACCTGGCAGCTCGTGCGCGAGCTCAGGGGTGGCCGCGCGCTGTTCACCCAGCCGCCGATGCCGATCAAATGCGCCGGGGCGCCGCAAAAGGCGATGTATCTGTCCTCGGATCACTGGCGGCGTTCAGGCCGGCTCGAGCAGATAGATGTCCAGTTCTTCAATGCCGGGGCTGTGTTGTTCGGCGTGGCCGACTATGTCCCGGCATTGATGGAGTACGTCAGGCGTTACGACATCGCGCTGAACTTCGGTTTCAACCTGAGTGCGATAGACGGCCCCAGCAAGCGCGCGATATTCAGGCGCACACTCGAAAACGGCAGCGTGGAATCGGTGACCAGTGAGTTCGACATGATCCACGTGGTACCACCACAGAAGGCACCGGACTTCATCCGCGTCAGTTCGCTGGCCGATAAGGCGGGCTGGGTCGACGTCGACCAGGCGACGCTGCGCCACAAGACCTACTCAAACGTCTTCGCGCTCGGCGATGCCGCGAACACGCCAAATGCAAAAACCGCCGCCGCCGCGCGCAAGCAGGCACCAGTCGTCGCCCACAACGTGCTTGCCGCCCTCGGGAAGGTCCGGGGCGAGGCAGCATACGACGGTTATGGATCATGCCCGCTGACCGTCGAACGCGGCAAGATCGTGCTCGCGGAATTCCTCTATGGCGGGAAGGTCGCGCCGACGCTGCCGACCTGGCTGATTGACGGCAAGCACCCGTCGCGCCTCGCGTGGTTGCTGAAGGAGCGCATCCTGCCGCCGCTTTACTGGCAGGGGATGCTCAAGGGGCGCGAGTGGATGGCGCAGCCTGAACTCGTGGGCTAACGCAGTGGTGGCTCACAACCTGTCGGATTCCTCATGCTAACTTCACTTATCCTCGGCGCCATCGTTGGCGCGGTGCTCGGCCTGACCGGCGCGGGTGGCGGCATCCTCGCAGTTCCGGCACTGGTGGCCGGCATGGGCTGGCCGATGCAGCAGGCGACGCCGGTTGCGCTGGTTGCCGTGGCGGGCAGCGCTGCGATCGGCGCGCTTGAAGCATTCCGGCAGCGGCTCGTCCGTTACCGCGCTGCGCTGTTCATGGCCGCAGCGGGTGTGCCGCTGACCTCGCTCGGCGTGCGCCTTGCCCACGCGATGCCGCAACGCGTGCTATTGGCGCTGTTTGCCGCCGTCATGCTGGCGGTGGCCGGAAGGCTGTTATCACAGGCTTTGCGGCGCGGACGCCCGGACCGTGCGGACTCGCGGTTTTGCGTCGGCCACATCAATCCCGACACCGGGCGGCTGATCTGGTCGTGGACGACCGGGGCCGCACTTGCGGCGACCGGCGCGTTGACCGGGCTGATGACGGGACTGCTCGGGGTGGGCGGCGGCTTCATCATCGTGCCCATGCTGCGCAAGCTGACCAACGTGTCGATGCATGGGATCGTCGCCACGTCGCTGATGGTGATCGCTCTGGTCGGCAGCGGCGGTGTTGTCGCGACGGTCCTGCACGGCGCGCCGCCGCCGCTCGAGCTGACGCTCTGGTTCAGCCTGGCGACGGCCGCCGGCATGGTGACCGGGCGGCTGGTCTCACACCGTCTCTCCGCGCTGCATGTGCAGGTGGGTTTCGCGGGGGTGTTGATCTGCGTGGCGCTCGGGATGATGGCGAAGGCCGCGTTAGGCGGGTGACTCTCGTTGGCAACACTTTGGCGCAAGTCGCATAGACGAAGGCGCTCAGGTATTTGGCTAAACAGGCTGGATCGCACCAGCGCCGACACCTTGAATCAGTCGAAACGCGATCATTGCGGGCATGGACCGTGCAAAACCCGCGAGCACTGATCCCACCAGAAAGATGGCGATGCCAACGAGCATGGTGGGCTTACGACCGTACAGGTCGGCAAGCTTGCCGAATACGACGTTCATCGCGGTCTGCGTGAGTAGAAAGGAAGAGAAGACCCAGCTATAAAGGTGCAGGCCACCCAATTGCGTCACGATCTGCGGCATGGCTGTAGACACAAGGTGTCTGTGATACGCAGTGCGCGCATCACGGGCGGGACGTTTTCGTCGCGGGCGCGCTCAAGGGTTGCTTGCGAACGCTTGGGTAGCGGACCAATATTTCAAGTTGGTAATCCATTCGTCACCGTGTGGTTGGGAGCTGTGCGGTAGCGTGTCATTTTGAATTCCGCTCCCTACCTACCCGACAAAATGATGCCGATCACCGCCCGTCTACTTGCCCTTGCATGCCTCTGCTTTGCGTCGATATCCTTTGCAGCAAGACCTTCGGCCAGCCCCCTGGCGGTTCTCTCGACCACGCCGCTGCCAGACGTCACCGGCGGCGACTTCGACCACTTTGCGGTCGATCTAGCTCATTCCCGTCTGTACGTGTCAGCCGAGAACTATGGGTCCATTGAGGTTTTCAGATTGCCGGACGGCCAGCACCTTGCAAGTGTAAAGACGGTCGCGAGGGCTCCGCACAAGATAGTATTGGCGAACGACGGTAAGGAACTGCTTATAGCGGATGCGGGCGACGCGAACGTCAAGGTTGTCGACACGAAAACCTTCAAGGTCAAGAAAGTCGTTCCGCTCGAGCCGCAGCCGGATTCCGGCATCGGGGATCGACAGAGCGGCATTTTCTACGTCGGCAACGGAGGTGTGCAATCGCATAAGGGCAATGCCTACATCAGCTTGATTTCGCTTGCCGACGATTCCGTCGTCGGGAGAATCGATGTTCCTGCGGGACAACTGAAGGCGATGGTCATCGACCGTTCCACCCACCGCCTGTTCGTGAACATGCGCGAGAAAAACGAAATCGGCGTTATCGAACTGAATACCCGCAAATTGGCGAGTATCTGGCATGTTCCCGGTCCAAGCCTCAATTCGGCCATGGCATTCGATCCGAAAACCAGGCGCCTGTTCATCGGCTCTCGTAACCCCGGCAAGCTGTTCGTCATGGACGCAAGTAACGGCTCGGTCATACAGTCTCTCGATATCGTGGACATCTCGGACGACATGACGTTCGACGCGCTGCATCATCGCCTCTACGTGACTGGCGCCGGCGGCCTCGATGTCGTTAAACAGGTCGATTCGAACCATTACGCCATTGAACAGCATATCGACACTCTCGGTGGCAAGACCTCGATCTATGTTCCGTCGCTGCAGAGGTTGTACGTCGTTCACACGAAGAGCCCCCAGGCAGCGGAGGCCGGACTACAGGTGCTCAGCGTCCGCTGACACGGGCGACATGAGGTGTCGAAGGCAGCGAGGATTCGTCGGTAGTGGCCGTGCCGCGGCGCTGCATTTGAGGTTTCATGAAAGGCCCCCGTCAGAAGCTCGATACCAGCGTTCGCTCGGCGCCTTGCTCATCCCGAGGTACACAGCGAGGGCGCTGCGTGTCCGTGAAAATCCCCACCACACCGCAAAAACGTCAGGATGAAACGCGTACCGTTTGCGTCGCTTTTGGCGTGAACGGTGCCGCCATGCAGTTCCATGACCGTGCGAACGATCGCGAGCCCAAGTCCGGCCGATCCGCTGTAGCAGCCCGACCCCGGCGATTGCGGCGGATTGGTGCGCGACGGGTCGACCCGATAGAAGCGGTCGAAGATCCGCTCGAGATGTGTGGCATCGATGGGCGTCCCCTGGTTCGCGACGAGGACGCGCAGTTCGTCGTTTGCATCCTTGGCTTCGAGCACGATCTCGCCGCCGCGCGGCGTATAGCGCAATGCGTTGGCGAGCAGATTGCTGACCGCGCGCCGGAACAGTTCGATGTCGGCAATCAGCCGGCCGCCGCCGACCACCCGCACGATAACACCTGCGTCTTCGGCGGGGCCTTCGAAGTATTCGGCGATGCGCGTCAACTCCTGCCCGACGTTGAACACGCGCGTATTCTTGACGAACTGCGGATGCTCCGCGCGCGCGAGAAAGAGCACGTTTTCGATCATCCGAGACAGGCGGTCGCATTCCTCGAGGTTCGACTCGAGCAGCGTCTGATATTCGTCGCTCGATCGTGGCCGCGCGAGCGCGACCTCGGTCGCGCCACGCATATTGCCGAGCGGCGTGCGCATATCGTGGGCAAGATCTGCCGTGAACTGGGACAGATGCCGGAAGCCGCTGTCCAGCCGCGCGAGCATCGCGTTCAGCGAAGCCACTAGCGTCTCGAGTTCCTGCGGCACGGATTCGGCGGCAATCCGGGTATCCAGGCGGTCGACGGTCACCCGGCCCGCACTCGCCGCGATGTCGCGCAGCGGTCGCAACAAGGCGCGGATCAGCAGATAGCTCAAGACAAAGACCAGTAGCACACCCAAGGTGCCGGCGACGTGGAGGTTGTCACGATAGTGATCCAGCAGAAGCCGGCGGTCCCTCATGTTGCGCGCGACGAGCACGGTCGCTACTTCGCCGTCGCGCAACAGTACGTCCGCGACCACTCCGCGAATCGGCTCTCCGTTGCGGGCATGCCATTCGGCGATCGCCCCATCGGTGATGCGCTCCGACGCCGGGACTCGCTTGACGTTGGCGGCCGCGCTGCCGCGCGCTGTCGATGCTGCTGCAGCGCCGATCGTGTCCGCTGTGTTGTGTTCGATCAGGACCCGTCCACTGGAGTCTTTCATCTCCATCGCCATCGCCTGATTCCCGAGCACGATGCTGGACAGGCGATCGGCATGCTCGCGGATGCCAGCGATGGTGTCGATTTCCTGCGCGAGTCGTCGCGCGTGACGCGCGGCGAGCACGATATCGAGATCGTCCTGCGCCTTGACCTGACGATCGAGCGCAATATACACAAAGCTGCCCACCAGCACGAACACCGCGAGCGTCGTGCCGCCGAACGCGAGAGAGAGCATCGCGGTAAGCGAGCGGCCCCGCATCAGGTCGCGTCCTTCGACTCGAGCACGTAACCGGCCCTGCGTACAGAATAGATCAGCTTCACGGGATAATTGTCGTCAAGTTTTGTCCGCAGCCGTCGAGTGGCGACTTCGACCACGTTAGTGTCGCTGTCGAAGTTCATGTTCCAAACGCAGGACGCGATTTTCTAGTCCGTCTGGGTGAAATCAAAGGACTGTTCGACGACAACCGGATCGTTGCCGTCGACCTTGCATTGGTACTGAGTCATCGCGCGTCGTACCGACGCGTCAAAAACCCCCGGGGGCGTCGACTTGACGATGTCGACACGGACGATCTTGCCGCCTTTGATCGTGGCGCGCGCCGTTACTGCGCCGACAATTCCCTCAGCGAGCGCACGCGGCGGCATTTCCGGCTTGGCCTGGACGGGGCAAACGATTGCAATGTCGGCCGGCTCCGCAGGAGCAGCCGTCGTGCTGCCGGACGCCGCGGCTGTGGGGCCGGGCATGCTTGGCGCAGCCTGCGTATTGGAGGGCGCGTCCTGCGTTGCGACCGCGACCGGTGCGACGGTCGGCGAAGCAACGTGCCGTTGTGCTGGCGCGGCCGGTCGTGCAATGGGTCTGGGCGCCGGCACCTCCGATTGCTGCCTCACGATCTTCTTGATGACTGGCGGCGGTGGGGGGGGCGGAGGCGGTGTAACGGCTTTTACGAACCGCATTTGCATAACGGGCGTCGCGGGTGCTGGTGTAGGCGTCGGCACCCGCATCGACATCACGGCCGCTACTAGCGAGCCCTCGATCGCAAGCGCAGCGACAATCGCGATCGACATCGCGTTGCTGGTCCGTGGCCGTGACGTCTCGGTCGGCCACAGCGCGCCACGGGCTTTTCCGGGGATACTCATGTTCATTCTGATTGACTCCGGAGGCTAGTCCACATCGGTCGCGAGCGCGACTGAACTGATCCCCGCAGAGCGCACCAGATCCATGGTTTTGATGATAGTTTCATATTCGACCCCCTTGTCGCCTGCGATCGTGACATTGACCTGCTTTGTGGCCTCCATGTCCTTAAGGCGTGCTGTCAGTTGCGGCGCAGAGATGTCATTCCGGTCGAGGTGCAATTCTCCGTCCTTCTCCACGCCGACAGTCACGGTGACCGTGTCGAGCCGCGCAGCCGTGGACGATTGCGGCAATTCCAGTTTGAGGCCAGTGCCCTGGATCATCCTGAGCATGACCAGCATGAAGAAGACCAGCAGGAACATCATAATGTCGATCATCGGAATGATCTCGATCCGCGGTTTTTCGTCATTGCCAAAGTAGTGAGCCCGATGGTTCCTCACGGTGTTCTCCGGTATGTGGGGTGGTCGCGGTTCACGCGGCGAGCCGCGAGACGAGCATGGACTTGATCAGATCCATCTGCAGAAGAACCATCCGTACCCGCTTGTTCAGGTAGTTCAGCGCCACGACGCCCACGAGAGCGATCGTCAGGCCACAGGCAGTGGCGATCAGTGCGTGGGCAATGCCGCCGGACACAGCCATCGGGTCGCTGGTTCCCGACGCGCCCAGAATGTTGAACGAACCGATCATGCCGATGATGGTGCCCAGCAGGCCCAGCAACGGCCCGAGCGTCACAGCGGTATCCAGCACCCACAGATTGCGGTCGAGCTTTCTCATCTGGAACATGATGCTTTCTTCGACTTCGCGCTCGAAGTGTTCGGCCGGTTGGCCCTGCAATTCGATCGCGGACTTCATCAGTTCGCTTTGTACCGATCCCTGGTAATGGTGAATCAGTTTCTGGACGTCGTCGGCCCTTGCCCGGCCGACCTGCTTGAGGTCGTATTCCAGGCTGCTGCCTCTGCGTACGGAGGTGCTAAAGAAAATCAGGCGCTCGATGATGATGGTGAGCGCGGCCAGAAAGATCAGTGCCATCAAAGGCAACAAGCCGAATGACTGAACCGATGAATCGATAATGCTGCGAAGCATGGTGCTACCCTCTACGTTGTGTCTTGAATGTGTCACCTTCCGACGTTACCGGCGGTATCGCCGTTGCGATGCCGCCGGTGGCGCGGTTGAGGCAGTGGCTATACGTTAGTTGCCGGCGCCCTGCGGCTTGCGTTGTGCGACCAGTACGTTGAATGTGTCGGGCACGATGCTCGCATGCGGATGCGGATTGCCGGCCGTCGCAGCAGGGACCGAACCGAATTTCGAAGACACCAGGTATACGCGGTGAGTGTCGTCGTCGAGCGCCATCGACTTCGCGCCCACTTGTGTCGGCACGTTCTGCAGCACGGTGTAGTGATCCGCGTCGTCTTCATGCACCACGGTCAGCGTTCCATCCGCGCCGTTCGAACTGAACGCGGTTTTGAGCACCGGGTCGAAGGCGGCGGCATCTGGATGGCCGCCGATCGGCAACTGGGCCACCTGATGCCCCGAGCGAGCATCGATCACCATCATCCGGTTGTTGGCGCAGACGGTGAACAGCCGTTCGGCCTTCGTATCGATTGCCAGTCCGGACGGCCCTTCGCAAGGCGCGATCGACCAATGAGCGAGCACCTTGTTCGCTTTGCCGTCCATTGCCACGATCTCGCCCTTGTCTTCGACGTTGACGAAGATTCGACCGTCGTTGTCAACCGCGAGCGATTCAGGCTTGCCGCCAACAGGCATCGTAGCGACGACCTTGCGAGTGGCGGGGTCGATGGCGCTGACACTGTTGTCATGGCCATTGCTGACATAGAGGCGCTTCAAGTTGAGCGCATACATGATGCCGTCGGGGTCCGGTCCACCCGCTTTGATCGTGTCGACGGTTCGCAACGTGTCGAGGTCGACCACCGTAATGGTGTCGGCACGGCCGTTGGTGATGAAGCCGAGCTTCTGGTCCTGGACAAACGCGAAGCCATGCACGCCATCGGTGTTTTCGATCTCGCCGACCAGCCTGCCCGTGTCGGTATCAACGACCTGGACATGGCTGGCGCGGCTGATAAACAGGTGATGGCGAACCGGGTCATACCCAACGTAGTCCCAGCCGTCGGTGCCACCCAACGTATAGTGCTTCGCGACTTCGAACTGCGCGTGCTCGGCGACCGGGGCGGCGTGCAGCGCGCCGCACAACAACGTCGACGAAAGACCGACTGCCATTGCAGATTGCACAAATGTTTTAAGTTTCATTATTCTCAACCGTGTGAAGAAAGTTATTCGTTGATCGTCACGCCGACCATCACGGTCGGGCCGTAGAACTCGCGCTGGATCGGACGGTCCGGCGAGCCCTCGTAGAACTTCAACGGCGTGTTCAGGATGTTGCGCACATCGAGATAGATGCCCACATCTTTTCTGATCTGGTAGCTGCCGCCGAAGTCGAGCGAGAAGCGCGACGCGGTGTAGACGTCGGTTGCAGCAGAACTGCCCACTGCCCACAGGCTCTTGCCCACATAGGAGGCCGACAGGCGCATGTCCAACGGACCACGCTCGTAGAACACGCTGGCGTTATACGAATTGCGCGGACCGGATGGCAGCGTGTGGTCTTCACCCGGGCGAATGTCCAGGTGTGAATTGGTCCAGGTCCAGTTAGCGCCTGCGCCCAGGCCGCTCAGGAACCCCGGCAACTGCGTGAAGTGCTGCTCATAGTTGGCGGTGATACCGCGTACACGTGCCGATGAGATATTGGCAAAGCTTACGAGCTTGATGGGGCCCGAATACCCCGGGAGATAAGGCGAGCTGAAGACGGTGGATGTCTCGCCAACGACGTAGTCGGACATCGACTTGTCGAACGCGCCGAGCGATATAATTCCGCCATGCGGCAAATACTTCTCGAACTGAATATCGAAGTTCTGTGAAGTGGTCGGCTTCAGGTTCGGGTTGCCGGTGGTCACAATTCCCGTTCCCGGATCGGCCATGACCGACGCACTGCTCTGGGCAAAGCCCGGACGCGCGATCGTGCTCGAATAGATCGCGCGACCCACCAGCGTCGGCGTGAAATCGTAGCGCAACTGCAGCGACGGAAACAGGTTGAAGTAGTTGTTCGCCGTCCGGTTTGGCGTGACGGAGCTGCCGTTGACCAGATTGCCGCTGAACGCATCCTGCGTCCATTCGCCGCGCAGACCCGCCAGCACGCCCAGGCGTCCCCAGCCGAACTGATACTGGCCGTACATGCTGTAGATGTTCTCGTTGATAGCCGAGAACGCAGCGGCGTCCTTCAACGGGTTACCCGTTAGGTTGCCGTTGGCCGCAGCGGCGCCATAAATGCCGCTCATGACGCCATCGCTGATGGACGGCCCGATGTTGTACATGCCGTTGTAGAAAACGTTCGGCGCGCCGAACACCGCCTGCGACAGCGGGATTCCCGCGGCCGGCGAGTACGTGTAGTTGCTCTGCGCGCTGGCGAAGGTCATTCGGCGCAGGCCAGCGCCGAACTTGAACTGTTCGTCATCGGCACTCGTGAAGTGAGTCGGCAGCGTGTAGTTGACGTTGGCCGACCACTCATTGGTCTTGACATACTGCGACGAATTGACGATCTGGCCCAGCGTGTAGCCGGCGGGATTAGCCGGGTTCGGGCCGGACACGATCGATTGCGTCGCGTAGTCAGAGCCGGGGTAATACGTCACCGTGGCCGGCGCGCCGTTGTTGAACGTCGAATTCAGGTCATACGGTTTGTCGTAGGTTCCACTAGTGAAGCCGGCGCGATAATCGATCTTGCCCGGGCCGATCTTGTTTTCACCGCCCAGCGCAAAGAGTTGCGTTCGCAGCGTCTCCTTCTCGTCGCGCAACCCCTTCGCATAGGTCGCCGTATCCGTGAGCGTGCCGTTTGCATTCTGGACCGGATTGCCAGTGAAGTTGGTCTGGAGGTCTTGCCGGTTCACGTTCTCCGTATAGCCGAAGTTGTAGTAGCGGAAATACCACTTGTTGTCGGCGTTAGGCTGAAAGTCCAGTTCGCCGCCGTAGCCAAGGCGCTTGCGATGATAATTGTAGTAACGCGGGTCGGTTTGCGCGTAGGCCTTGTTCGGTACGCCAGCCGCATCGACATAGGCGTTTTCTTCGTCGTCGACGCCGCGGTGGTCCTGGTTGTAGGCAAAGGTACCGATGAAGGTGAACGGTGCGTCGGAATATGACGTGATGCCGGAACCGAGACCGGCAATGCCGTGCGCGCCGAAGCGCGCACCCGCTGTCACCTCGACGTCCTGAGTTGTGCTACCGCGCAGCGTCTCGACACCTGAACCGAGCTTGGCGTCCAAAAACGGCTTGCCCGAAGGGGGCAACGTGCGAGGCGAAATGTCGATCGTGCCGCCGAGCGCATCGGCATCCTGTTCGGGCGTGTTGGTGTCGGTCACGACGATCTTCCCGATCATGCCGGCCGGAATCGTATCGAGCGCGACCGCACGCCCCCCGTTCTGGGCCGAAGCCGGGTTGGTCGGCGGCAAATGGATGCCGCCGAAGGTGGTGCTGTTCAGGTTGGTGTCGAGGCCGCGGATGTTGACATAGCGGCCTTCGCCGGAGTCCGTCTCGAGCGACACGCCCGGCATACGCGCAACGGCTTCAGCGGCGCTCACGTCGGGGGCCTTGCGGATGTCGTCGGCGGTCCGGATGGTCACCATGTTCGGAGCGCTCTGCTGAGTCGCACGTGCGACGACGTTCGCGGTGCGCTGCGACGCGACGGTCACGTGGTCGAGCGAGGCAACGGGTGCGTCCACGATGAAGTCGTCGTTTGTGGTGTTGTCTGCGCGCGCCACTACAGTCCGTTCGACCGCGGATGAGCGACTGGGCGTGACGACCAGTGTGTATCTGCCCATCGGAAGTCCGGTGAAACGAAAGGCGCCGTCAGCCGAGGTGGTGGTACTTGTCCCCGTCTCGCGAATCTGAACTCGAGCGCCGGCAAGCGGACGCTTGTCCGCGCTTGCCAACACGTGACCCTGCAAAGTCGCCGTGTCCGCTGCATGTGCGACGGTCATAATTGTGCTACTCATCAATCCCACCAACAACCCTGCCATATGCCTGTGCGGCATGTTGATTCTCCATCAATCCGTTGCAAACATCCCGACTGGTTACCCACGTTCGTAGTGTCAGGACTGTGAAAATTTCGGCACCTTCTTGAAAATTGCGCCGTGTAAACAACTAGATAGGATGACTAAAAAAGGTCCAATCAGACTAACTAGCGCAGGTACTCATCGACGTTGATCGGATCGACATCATGAATCGCATGTCCGACGCGCTCACCTTCGACGCGGGAGACGTTTTACGGAACTACTGTGACGCGAGCGTGTCATCATGAACAATGAAAGTGGAAATGTAGTCGTCAAGCGACGACATACTTTTGCACCGATGTTTGCTGGCGAGATGTCCCTTAAAAACGGTGATTGGATGTCGTTTTGATGTGACTTCAACATGATATGCGCATAACGGTGTACGATATATATCGTCAAATGACGATCATAGATTGAGCCGACGGATGGTAACCGGGGGTTCGACGAAAGCTTAGGCGCCGCCGTGTTCTCATCACGCATATGCTTGCGAGAGGAAGGTGTGGATATGCATTTGTAGCGTGGGTCACACGTCATCTCAGTCACGCTGAGATGACGGCTCCGATGGAAGATGACGAACTCGTAATCGTCGCTTAACAGGCACGACACCGATGCAAGCGAGAATGGGCGTGTTCCGTTCGCAATGCGATGTATTGGGAAACACTTCAATAGGTAGACATAGACATGATGTTGGTTCGTCGGCAATTTCTCTTGGCAACTGCACTAGCGTTTTGCCTGTCTATCTCGCTCGCAGCGTATGGTGAAGCCGGCGTCACATCGAGCGTCGCAACTGCCTCGGTACCGCGGCCCCAGGATGGAGTGCAGACGGCTACCCCGATCAAACATCTTGTCGTGATATTTGGCGAGAACGTTTCGTTCGATCACTACTTTGGAACATATCCGAATGCGCTGAACCCGGCCGGTGAGCCGACCTTCAGCACATTGCCCAATACGCGACGGATCAACGGGCTACTGGACGGGCTACTCAGGTCCAATCCGAATTCGACGAACGCCGCCAACGGCTCCGGCGCTGCAGATCCATTCCGTCTCGATCGCTCGCAGGCGCTTACGGCGTCACAAGATCACGCCTACAAGCCGGAGCAATTGGCATTCGATAATGGCGCGATGGACCTGTTTCCGAAATACACCGGCCGCACCTCGGCAACCGGCGGCTCGAGTGCCTTGTACACAAAGGGGCTCGTGATGGGGTATTACGACGGCAACACCGTTACCGCGCTGTGGAACTATGCGCAACACTTCGCGCTAAACGACAATTCGTTCGACACGACGTTTGGCCCATCCACGCCTGGCGCGCTGAACCTGATCTCCGGGCAGACGAATGGGGCGACGGTGGCACCCACGAATACGAACAATCGGAACATCGTCAGCGACGGCGCCGGCGGCCTGACAGTCGTCGGTGACCTCGATCCGACGGGCGACGTCTGCTCCAAGGGCACGACAATCAGTATGCAGGGGAAGAATGTCGGCGACCTGCTGAACGCGAAGAATATCTCGTGGGGCTGGTTTGAAGGTGGCTTCGACCTCAGCGCGAAAAATGCGAACGGAACGACAGGCTGCGCGCGCAGCTCATATTCGCCGGTGGTGCAGGGCTATAAGGTCGACTACGTGCCGCACCATCAGCCGTTCCAGTATTACGCGTCCACCGCTAATCCGAAGCACGAGCGTCCCGCGTCCGTTGCGGCAATCGGCACCAGCAGCGACGGCGGCGCAAACCATCAATACGACATCGACGACTTCTACGCGGCGGTAAGCGCGGGGAATTTTCCTGCCGTCAGTTTTCTTAAGGCGCCGGCGTACCAGGATGCGCACGCGGGCAATTCGGACCCCCTCGATGAGCAGGCGTTCGTGACGAAGGTAATCAACTTTCTCCAGCAACAGGACGACTGGAAGAGCACGGCGGTCGTGCTCGCCTACGACGATTCGGACGGCTGGTATGACCATGTATCTCACGTCGTCAACGGATCGACAAGCACGCAGGACGCGCTCAACGGTCCGAATACTTGCGGCCGAGGCACGCCGCTCGATGGGCTAACAGGTGTACCGGTGCAGGGCCGTTGCGGGTATGGTCCGCGTCTCCCGCTGCTTGTGGTCTCGCCGTACGCGAAGGCAAACTACGTCGATCATACGCTGACCGACCAAACTTCTATTCTTCGCTTCATCGAAGACAACTGGCTGACCGAGGTGCGCGTTGGGCAAGGTTCATTCGATGTCATGGCCGGCGCAATTAATAACATGTTCGACTTCGGCTCGCATCAGAACTCCAAGTTGTTTCTTGACACAGTGACCGGCCAGCCACTGCGCTAGTCGATGGGTGCATTGATGGCGGTTGCAACGCAACTCGCCGTAGCGTCGCCATGCCGACTGCGAGCGCGAAAGCGTTGGGCGCGCATCTACGCCACCTGACGATTGTGCGCGCCACGCTCGACCAGGCGGTCCTTCACTCAGAGGCGCGTGGCGTCGATGAACTGGTTGCGTGGCCGCAGTCTTATCTCTCCATTTATCACGAGACTTAGCAGCACTATGAAAGTCTTGCGAAAACACCGGAAGAAGCGCGCTTGCAAAAGAGGTTGACGCGGGCGCCAGGCATTCGTCCAACGCGTGTCTTTCCCGACGATGCCCGACAGCAAGATCGTCACGCCTGCGGCAAGTTGGTTGCGCCCTAAAAACGTTTAGCCGCGGCTGATCCAACTCATGCTTATTGATTAGGAAAGCAAACTAATATCACGCATCGTCGCGAGCGGAAACGCTATCAACGACTAAAGCCAGGGAAAGCGCGATTTCTTTCTGCGCGTTGCTGTGGTGCTCGACTCCACACGAGTGAAGGCGTGCCCGGTGGCGAGTTTGGAGATGAAGGTAGCGAGGAAGTACATGAATGGAAGGTTCCGGTTCAAATATCTGGTCTATGTGAGAAGCGGCCTGTCGGTAAGTCACTTCATCGTGCAGTAAGGAGGGCATCTCAAGACGGCGGGCACCACGGTTTCCGTGAAGCCCAGTTCCACAAAGTCGAATTGTCCTTTGCGGATGCGGTGCGCCGGTTGACGTGCATGCAGCCGTCAGCAGTCAAAGATGAGGCTCGCTTCGCGACAGCCTGAGACGGACTTGGCTATGCCAGGTGGCAGGCGGCGCTGCTTTTTACGCCGTGACGATATATTCTATCAAAAACATAAGTCGTCATGTGAAGATGTATTTGTCAAATGATAGGCGCGGGAGAGTCGCGAAGGCCAAGCCAAAGGATGTTGCGGAATCCGGTCGCGGGGCCGGGGAAGCTCGGGCCCCGGTCAAACGGCCGGTGAAAAAGGCGCCACAGCGCTTGCCGCGTGCCGAGTGTCAGGCACGCGTGCTGGCCAAGGCTGCCGAATATTTCGGGGAGCACAGGCTGAACGCGCAAACCCGCGCGATTGAGTCGAGAAATTCATCTGATTAAATGGCTGGAAAGGTCCGATGAAACAGTGGGATGTGCTCAGCAGGTCTGCAGCCATCTGCAGGTTAAAAATTTTTTGAAAGAATTATATGTCGTCAGTTGACGATTTATTTTCTCGGAGATATCTTCGCTTCCCAAGAGGTAGCCGAATCAGCGGCTACGCCACGTGTGAACAGCGCCGCGCAGGCGGTCGGAGCGAACCATGAGTAAGGTCAATAGATTCGGGAACGATCGTCGTCGATTTCTACAGTGTCGGCGGGCGCGGGGCTCGCTGCTTCCGGTTTGATGGGTGGGATGTCACGGGCCTTCGCTGCCGACAGCGTGAATCTCCATACTTGGTCGGCCGGCGTCGATACGGTGAAGTGCATGCTCGTACCGTTTCAGAAGGAATCGGGGCTGAACGTCAACTACAACAACCTCCCGTTCGCACAGTATCGCGAGGCGATGGTGACGAAGTTCGTCGGGCAGGCGCCGATCGACGTGCTGTGGGTTTCCGACGACTGGCTGCCCGAGTGGGCCGACGCGGGCTGGCTTGCGTTCGCAACACCGCGGGAAAATGCACGCGTGTGGTCACGACGGTCACACCGCGATGCTGCTGGGCGCCGCTGCTTCGTTAAGCCGCGATACCGGTTGGCACGGTACGGTGCACGTGATCTTCCAGCCCGCCGAAGAGGTGGCGGGAGGCGGGCGCGTAATGGTCGAAGATGGACTCTTCGAGCGTTTCCCGTGTGACGCGGTATTCGGTCTGCACAACTGGCCCGGCTTGCCGCTCGGCCATTTCGCGATCAACCGTGGCCCGATGATGGCCTCGTTCGATACCTTCGAGATTCTGGTGGACGGCAAAGGCTTGCACGCCGCGATGCCGGAAGAGGGGATCGATGCGCTGGTTTGCGCGAGCCATGTTGTGATCGCGCTGCAGACTATCGTGAGCCGGCGCGTCTCGCCGAAAGAAGCATGCGTCGTTAGCGTCACGCAGGTTCATGGCGGCGAGGCCTGGAATGTGTTGCCCGACCGCGCCGTGATTCGCGGCACCGTACGCTGCTTCGATGCCAACGTGCAGGAGCGCGTACGGAGCTTGCTGGATGAAATCGGCACGCTGACCGCGGAGGCGCATGGCGCGAAAGCGACGCTGTCTTACCGCTACGGCTATCCGGCAACGATCAATGCGCCGGCCGAAGCCGACGTCGCGCTCGATGCGGCGCGTGCGACCGTCGGCGCGGCGAAGGTGACGTTGGGCTGTAAGCCGTCGATGGCCTCGGAAGACTTCGCGTTCATGGCACAGGCCAAGCCGGGTGCGTATGTCGGGATGGGCGTCGACGGGCCCAAGCCTGGCGCTCCGCTTCACAACCCGCACTACGACTTCAACGACGACGCATTGGCTACCGGTGCGTCGTATTGGGTGAACGTCGTGAAGGCGTTTGGCGCTGCGCGCGTGTGAAGCCTCGCGGCTGTCCTGTGCGACTGCGTGGTCTGTAAGGACCGCGCGGCGCCGCCCCCCTTAAGGACACTATGACTTCCCGTGAGGCAGAGGCTGGAGCGCCTGCTGCGACGCGGTTTCGATCGTCACTTCGCCGTGCAGCAGGAAAGTTGCCAATTCCGGCGCGCCCGGTTGAGCATCGGTCACCAGGGTCCAGTTGCGCTCGATTGGTGTCCAGTGCTGCTGGCTCGCGCGATCCAGTTTGTGCGACGTCACCAGCACGAAGATGTTGGCCGCCTGCCTGATGATGCATTCCTTCAGATAGGCCTGCTCGGCGGTCGCCTCACAGAGCCCACGGCCGGCGACTACGCCGTCCGCGCCCAGAAAGGCTTTGTCGACGGACAGGCGGTTCAACGCGATCTGCGCGAGCGGCCCGAGTGTGCTCATGCTCGAGGGCCGTAGGTCGCCGCCGATCAGTGTGACCGGCACGTCACTCGATGCAAGCAGGCCGATTGCCAGCAGGTTGTTGGTGACCACGCGAATGTCGCGGCGGCCGGCCAGCAGCCGGGCCAGTGCGGCGGTGGTGGTGCCGCCGTCGAGAAAGATGGTGTCGCCGTCCTGAACGTGGCTCACCGCGGCCTGCGCGATCGCATCCTTTTGCTCGCGGAAGCTTTCGCGCCGCAGATCGAGCGACTCCTCGGGTTCGTGAATCCCGACCGAGGCGGCCGCGCCCCCGTACGTGCGCACGATGAGCCGTTCGTCGGCGAGCGCGCGCAGGTCGCGACGCACGGTTGCTTCGGACATGCCGAAATGCTCGCACAGGGCGCCTACGTCGTTCATGCCGGACAGGACGGCCTTCAGCATCGCCTCGCGGCGGTTCGTAACTTTCATGGTGATAGAGGGTAAGGGGTCGTCCGAATGGTGCGCGCCATAGAAAGGAAAGGCGTCAACGGGCGTAAGTGTAATCAAACCAGTTGCCGGGGCAACGCCGCGGGCGGGGCGCGCCGCACCCGCGGCGTTGTCACGGTATGCAAGTGTTTTAGCCTATTTTTGATCGATTCGATCAATTTCAGTGCGCGTCCCGCCTGGAACGGCTTATTACGGCGAATTTATTAACCCCACGATTTGTTAGTGATCGGATTGCGCATAGTCGGTTCGTCACGTACACTCTGAATGATCGAAACAATCAATTAATATGATTGCATCGATCATTTTCAAACAGGAGACAATGATGGCCCAACTTCCTATCAAGCGCGCGATCGAACGCGTTCCGGGCGGGATGATGATCGTCCCGCTGCTGTTCGGCGCAATGATCGCCACCTTATTGCCGGACATGCCGAAGTTCTTCGGCTCGTTCACGAACGCGCTGTTTACCGGCGCGTTGCCGATTCTCGCCGTGTTCTATGTGTGCATGGGCTCGTCGATCGATGTGAAGGCGACGCCTTATCTGCTCAAGAAGGGCGGGGCGCTGTTCGCGGCGAAGGTTGGGTCGGCGATTCTGGTGGGTGTCGTACTGGGCCACTTTTTGGGTGAGCAGCCGGTTTCGTCCGGGCTGTTCGCGGGAATGTCGACGCTGGCGGTGGTCGCCGCGATGAACGACACGAACGGCGGCCTGTACATGGCGTTGATGGGTCAATATGGCAAGTCTGAAGACGTCGGCGCTTACACGATCATGTCGCTCGAATCCGGTCCGTTCCTTACGATGGTCACGCTCGGCGTGGCCGGGCTGTCGGCGTTTCCGTGGCAGACGCTGGTCGGCAGCATCCTGCCGCTCGCGGCCGGCATGCTGCTCGGCAATTTGGACCGTGAGATGCGCAGCTTTCTCGGCCGCGCTGTGCCTGTGATGATTCCGTTTTTCGCCTTGGCGCTGGGCGCGAGCCTCGATCTGCACAAAGTATGGCAGGCCGGCTTGCTCGGCATGGGTCTCGGCGTCGCGGTGGTGATCGTGACGGGCATCCCCCTCTATCTGACCGATCGCCTGACCGGCGGCACGGGTGTCGCAGGCGTGGCGGCAGCCAACACGGCAGGCAACGGAGCGGCTGTGCCGGCGCTGATTGCGGCGGCCAACCCGGTCTATGCAGAGGCCGCGAAAAGCGCGACCTTGCTGGTCGCCTCATGCGTTGTCGTGACTGCGATCGTGTCGCCGATCCTCACTGCGGCCGTCGCAAAGCGGGCCGGCAAGCGTGCCGACGCCAACCGCGCTGCTGCATTGGGGGCGACCCGGTGAGCAACACCAGCATTCTGATCATCGCCGACGACCTGTCCGGCGCCGCCGATTGCGCGATTGCGTTTGCGGGCGCGGGGCGCAGTACGGCGGTTACGCTGAATGCGTCGCGCGCGATGGGCGCGGCGGAGGTGATCGCAGTGGACACCGACACGCGCCGCATGCCCTCGGCCGAAGCAGCCCGCTGCACCAGCGCCGCGTGGCTGGCGCAGCGCGCGCCGGGGCGACGTCTGTACAAGAAAATCGATTCGACCTTGCGCGGCAACTGGGCCACGGAAGTGGCCGCGTTGCAGCCGCTCGCGGGCCTCGCCATCGTCGCCACGGCCTTTCCTGCAACCGGGCGCACCGTGCGTGAGGGCCGCGTATTCGTGCGCGGCGTGCCGCTCGAAAACACGGAAACGTGGAAGCTCGAACACGCCGTGCGTTCCGCAGACCTCAACGCCATGGTCGAGGCGGTCGGCTTGCGCACCGCACCGTTGGGTGTCGACGCGCTGCGTGGCAATCCCGCAGCGTTGCGCGATGCCATTTCCGCGGTGGCGAGCAGCGGCGCACAGGCGCTCATCGTCGATGCGGAAACGGATGCGGATTTGAGGGCCCTCGCGCAGGCGACGGCGTCGATGGGCGAAGGTCTGTTCTGGGTGGGCTCAGGCGGTCTGGCTCGCGAACTGGCGTCGCTGAGCGATCTGTTCGATGTTGCCGCGAAAGCAGCACAAGACGCGCCGCCGAAGTCGGAGCAGCAGAGAGGCGCGATCCTGATTCTGGTGGGCAGCCTGTCGGCCGTCTCGGAACAGCAATGCGCGATGCTGCGCGAGCGTGCGGGCGTTGGCGAGCTGATCGTGCCGCCGGTCGTGCTGCGTGCGGGTGAGCTTCATCTGGAGTGGGCAGCCTGGCAAGCGCGCGTCGGCGCACATCTGAGCGAGCACACCGATTTGCTGGTGCGAATTGGTCGCGACGATCTGTTCGATCCCGCCGAGGGCGCCCAATTGTCGGCAGCGCTCGCTTCGCTCGTCGCACCGTTTTTCACGCATCTGAGCGGCTTGATCGCGACTGGCGGCGAAACCGCGCGCGCGATGCTCGGTACAGCCGGTATCGACAGCCTGCAATTGCTTTCGGAAATCGAGCCGGGCGTGGCGGTGGGCCGCCCGCACGGCAACCCGCGGCTCACCATCGTCACCAAAGCCGGCGCCTTCGGCAGCGAGCACGCGCTGTATGGCGCCTACCTTCATCTGCGGCGCACACCGGAGTTCGCCGATAGCGAGTCCGGATCGACGCACCCGGGCGCCACAACGACATCTTCACCGGCTCGCGAAACGAACCAACGTCATTCAGGCAAAACATCATGAGCAACTATCTTCCAGTCATCGGCATCACGATGGGCGACGCAGCGGGCGTGGGTCCGGAAATCGTCGTCAAGAGCCTGACGCACGAGTCCGTCTACGGGCAGTGCCGCCCGCTTGTCATCGGCGATGCGGCGCGCCTTGAACAGGCCAACCGGATTGTCGGCGGCAGCACGAAAGTGCGCCGCATCGCGAAGCCGGCGGATGCGCAATATGAGCGGGGCACCATCGACTGCATCGACCTCGCGCTGATTCCCGCCGACTTGCCTTTCGGCGCGCTGTCGGCGCTCGCAGGCGACGCTGCGTATCAGTACATCGCGCGCGCCGTCGAACTCGCGAAGGCCGACGAGATCGATGCGATCTGCACGGCGCCGCTGAACAAGGAAGCGTTGCACGCCGGCGGTCACAGGTATCCTGGCCACACCGAAATGCTCGCGCACCTCACGGGCATCGAGGAGGTGTCGATGATGCTGGTCGCGCCGAAACTGCGCGTGATCCACGTGACCACCCACATCGGCATTATCGATGCGATCCGCAAGATCGAACCGGGCCTCGTGCAGCGCACGATCGAGCGAGGTCATGCGACGCTGGTGAAGGCGGGCATCGCCAATCCGCGCATCGCCGTGTGCGGCATCAACCCGCATGCCGGCGAAAACGGCCTGTTCGGTTATGGCGAGGAAGAGGAAAAGATCGTTCCAGCCGTGCAGGTCTTGCGTGAACGCGGCTGGGACATCGAGGGCCCGCTCCCTGCCGACACGCTGTTCTTCCGTGCGGGACGTGGCGACTTCGATCTGGTGGTGGCGATGTACCACGATCAGGGCCACGGTCCGGTCAAGGTGCTCGGCCTCGAAGCCGGCGTCAACGTGACGGTCGGCCTCGATGTGATCCGTACCTCGGTCGATCACGGCACGGCGTTCGATATTGCAGGCAAAGGCATCGCTGACGAACGCAGCCTGCTCGAAGCACTGCGTCAAGGCGCCGAACTCGCGACACGCCGCGCCTGACGCGGCTTGAAATCGATGTATGTGCACGGTGGCGCCCGCTCGCGCGGAGCGACATCGTGCCGTTAGGGTTGAAGTTGTAATGCTTATGTACACACGACGCACTGAAGACTTTCGCGAAAGACTACTCGAAGCGGGTGTCGCGCTGTTCGCCGAAATGGGTTATCACGGCACCGGCGTAAAAGACATCGTCGAGCGTGCCGGCGTGCCGAAGGGCTCGTTCTACAACTACTTCGAGAGCAAAGAGGCATTCGGCGCGGCGATCCTGCACCACTACGCGCAGGACCAGGCCGTTGAATGGAAGCAGTATTCGCTCGAAGTGGCGTCACCTGATCCGCTGCTCGCGCTTCGCGGCATCTACACGCGCATCGTTGGCGACTACGAAGACTGTGACGACCGCTACGGTTGTCTGGTCGGCAACTTTGCGGGCGAGATCGCGCAGTCGAGCGATCTGTGCCGGGTCGCTGCGCGCAGGACGGTCAACGAATGGCGTGTCGGCTGTGCCGATTATCTGCGGCGCGGCCAGGAATACGGCTCCGTGCGGCGCGATCTTTCGGCTGATGCAATGGCCGACGTTTTCTGGAACGCGTGGGAAGGCAGCCTGTTGCGCATGAAGCTGGATGACTCGGTCGAGCCGCTGAAGGCTTGCGTGCATTCAATGTTCGATCTGTTTTTCAAATCCCCGCAGTAACGGTCGTAGCTGGCTTGAGCGGCGACGGGTTTCGATTCGGGGCAGCCGTTTATACCGTTTTGAGACGACCGGTCATTTCAATGTAAGGAAGAGAGATTCAATGCAGAACTTTACGTTTCACAACCCCACTCGAATCATTTTCGGCGAAGGCCAGATTGCCACACTCGATGCGCAGATCCCCGCCAACGCGCGGGTGCTGATTACGTGCGGCGGCGGCAGCATCAAGAGCAACGGTGTACTGGCGCAAGTGCAGGCGGCGCTCGGTGACCGCGCGTGGCACGTGTTCGGTGGCATCGAACCGAACCCCACTTACGAAACGCTGATGGAAGCGGTTGCGCTCGCCCGCGAGAAGAACATCGATTTTCTTCTGGCGGTGGGCGGCGGCTCGGTGATCGACGGCACCAAGTTCATTGCTGCCGCTGTGAAGTTCCACGGCGAGCCGTGGGACATTCTGGCGAAGCAGGCCGAGATACGCGACGCGATGCCCTTCGGCAGCGTGCTGACGCTGCCTGCCACCGGTTCGGAGATGAACAACGGCGGCGTTATCAGCCACCGCGCGAAAGGCGACAAGTTGCCGTTCCGTAGCGAGGCGACCTATCCGGTCTTCTCGGTGCTCGATCCGACCACGACATATTCGTTGCCGCAGCGGCAGATTGCCAACGGTGTCGTCGATGCGTTCGTTCATATCGTCGAGCAGTATCTGACCTATCCGGTGGGCGCCAGGGTACAGGACCGTTTCGCCGAAGGCCTGCTGATCACGCTGACTGAAGTCGGCCCGCACGCGCTTGCCGAGCCGCACAACTATGCGGTGCGAGCCAACCTGATGTGGACGGCAACGTTGGCGTTGAACGGCCTGATCGGTGCCGGCGTGCCGCAGGACTGGGCGACCCACATGCTCGGCCATGAGATCACGGCGCTGCACGGACTCGATCACGCGCAGACGCTCGCCATCGTGCTGCCGGCCATGCTGAGCGTGCGCCGCGAGTCGAAGCGCGCGAAGTTGCTGCAGTACGCCGAACGCGTCTGGAACATCACCGAGGGCAGCGAAGACGAGCGTATCAGTGCGGCGATTACGGCGACCCGCGTGTTCTTCGAGCGCATGACGGTGGGAACCCGCTTGCGCGATTACCAGATTGGCGGCCAGTCAATCGGCACGCTGATCGCGAAGCTCGAAGAGCACGGGATGACGGCATTGGGCGAACACGGTGACGTGACGCTCGACGTGAGCCGTCAGGTCTATCAGTTTGCAGTCTGAACAGGCCCGCATTCGCGCGGCTGGTCATTTGGAATGTCATTATGAAAATTGGATTTGTAGGACTTGGCTCGATGGGCGCCGCGATTGCGAAGAACCTGATCGATGCCAGGCACAACGTGCAGGTTTTCAACCGTAGTCCGGCTCGCGCCGAACCGTTGCGCGAAGCGGGGGCGAGCGTCGCATCGAGTCCCGCGCAGGCCGCGCAGGGGGCCGATGTGGTGTTCACGATGGTGGCCGACGATGCCGCGCACGCAGCGGTCACGTTCGGCGAGGCGGGCATCGCCACCACGCTGAAGCGGGGTGCACTGCACATCTCGATGAGCACGATCAGCGTCGCCACCGCGCAGGACCACGCAGCGAAGTACCGTGAAGCGGGTCTTGCCTTCGTGTCCGCACCGGTATTCGGCCGGCCCGATGCCGCGGCGGCGCGCAAGCTGTTCATCATGGCGGCCGGAGCGGACGAGCACCTCAAGGTTGCCGTGCCGCTTCTCGAAACGCTTGGGCAGTCGGTGGGCATTGTCGGCGAAGATCCTTCGCAGGCCAACCTGGTGAAGCTGATCGGCAATTTCATGCTGTCCGTGATCATCGAAACGCTGGGCGAAGCCTGTGCCGTAGCGGGCAAGGCCGGCGTCGATCCGATGCGTCTGGTCGAGCTGTTGACGAGCGCAAACTTCAATGCGCCGCCATACAAGATCTACGGTTCGCTGATTGCATCGCAGCAATTCCAGCCGCCTGGCTTCTCGTTGCCGCTCGGCCAGAAGGACAACCGCCTGATGTTGGCAGCCGCTGAGGCACTTGGCGTGCCGCTGCCGCTGGCAAGTCTCGTCCACGACCGGTTCCTGACGTTGCGCTCGCAAGGGCTCGGCGCCGAGCATGACTGGTCGGCGGTGGCGCTTTGCGCGCTGTCCGACGCAGGCTTGAGCAAGGCGCTTCACGGCGGCTGAGCGCAATGGGGACGATGCCGCTCGCTATGAGCGGCATTCGACGTGTCGAACGGAGCGCGAGAGGAAATGTTTAGCAATCTAAGGTGCTATCCCGGGCTAAGGTAAGGCCTCGAGTTCTCAAATCTGAAGTGCAACACCTTGGCTCGTATAAGGTGTTGCCATGGAAAAACGATACCAACAACTGCAGCCTGAAGAGCGGCTGACAATTGCCAGCCTGCGCCTGCAAGGTTCAAGCATGCGGGCCATGGCCCGCATGCTTGGGCGTGTGCGCCCAGCATGGGCGCACTCTCGTGGGTGCAAGTCCCACCGTAAGTTGATCACAGCGAGCGAAGCGAAGCGCAACTGCGTGAGGGCGACCAGGCGTGGGGAGGAAGCGTGGAGCGAAGCTGCGAGCCGATGGACAAGAACCGGATAGAAGGCGTTGCCGACCAGGGCGAGCGGGCACGTAACCGTGAAGCTCTCGTGATCAAGGGGCGGTGACGTAAATCCGGCGGTTGTGCAGCGAAGGAGTGCGTTCTTACCTGGGGAGATCTCGCCTCATGCCTGAAAGGGCGACAGCGTCGAGCCGGAGCGAGAAGTCAGCGGAGGCCGTAGCAGTCACAGGATAGGCCGGTGAGGCTGAGGCTGGTGATGAAGGGCCGAACGGGAAGGAGTGTCCAGCGTCATGTCGATGCAGCAGGCAATCCCCCGAGGGGACTTCCTTCGGGGCGTGCGTCAGATGCCCGTGCAAACGGGGCGAGCGGGAGTAGCGCGCGGTGAAGCTGCGCGTGTACCCACGAGCGACGAAGCCTGTTGCCCGCGACATGAATCCGGGGGCACAGGGTCAGCGCTGCTGGAAGCGGTGCTGACGAGAGAGAACCTGAAGCAGGCGTTCAAACGGGTACGGGCTAACAAGGGAGCCGCTGGCGTAGATGGTCTGGACATCGACCAGACGTCGCGCCATCTGGTGACGGCGTGGCCTGCGATCCGTGAACAGTTACTGAAGGGGACGTACCGGCCCAGTCCGGTACGGCGGGTGACGATTCCGAAGCCGGATGGAGGCGAGCGCGAGCTTGGCATTCCGACGGTGACGGACCGGCTGATCCAGCAGGCACTGCTGCAGGTGCTGCAGCCAGTTCTGGACCCCACCTTCAGCGAGCATAGCTACGGCTTCCGACCCGGACGGCGGGCGCACGACGCGGTGCTTGCCGCGCAGTCGTACGTGCAGTCAGGTCGGCGAATCGTGGTGGACGTTGATCTGGAGAAGTTCTTTGACCGGGTCAACCACGACATCCTGATCGACCGCCTACAGAAACGCATTGGGGACGCCGGGGTAATCCGGCTGATCCGGGCGTACCTGAACAGCGGCATCATGGATGGCGGTGTGGTCCAGCAGCGGGATCAGGGCACGCCGCAGGGCGGGCCGCTATCCCCGCTGCTGGCCAACGTACTGCTCGATGAAGTGGACAAGGAGCTGGAGCGGCGGGGCCACTGCTTCGCACGCTATGCCGACGATGCGAATGTTTATGTTCGTAGCCGTCGGGCGGGCGAGCGGGTGATGGCACTGCTGCGGCGCCTGTATGGTCGACTGCGCCTGAAGGTCAACGAGACCAAGAGCGCAGTGGCGAGTGTGTTCGGTCGCAAGTTTCTGGGCTACAGCCTGTGGGTAGCTCCGGGCGGTGTGGTCAAGCGCAAGGTGGCGGTCAAACCGCTGCTGGCGTTCAAACAGCGCATTCGCGAACTGACCCGTCGTAGTGGCGGACGCGGCATGAAGGAGCTGGTGGAACGGTTACGGTCCTATGTGCAGGGGTGGAAGGCGTACTTCCGGCTGGCGCAGACACCGAAGATCTGGCGTGAGCTGGACGAGTGGATGCGTCACCGGTTGCGCGCCATCCAGCTTAAACACTGGTGCCGTGGTCCCACGATCTACCGGGAACTGCGTGCGCTGGGAGCGCCGGCTGACGTTGCGCGACAGGTGGCGGCCAACAGTCGCCGCTGGTGGCGCAATAGTGAGCGGCTGCTCAACAGTGTGCTGAGCATCGCCTACTTCGACAGGCTCGGTGTACCCCGACTCTCATAACCTCAACTTCCCGAACCGCCCGGTGCGGACCCGCATGCCGGGTGGTGTGGCAGGGGTACGGCCTCATGGCCGTCCCCTATGCCGATTACGGAGTGAGTGCGGCATCGCTGAGCGCCTGCCAGTCGAATCCTTCAAGCAACACCGCGAGCTGCAGCGAGGACAGCGGCGCATTGCCCGCGTCCATCGGCGATCCCCTGGCGTCATCCGTTATAGTCGTCTGCGTCTGCTCGGGCGCACTTATGGGACTGCGGTGTGATGTGGCGACCTGATCGATGGCAACGAGGCCAGTCAGGGTGGTGATGGCAAGAACGGTTCGGGTAGTGGCAGTAATGTGACGCAACATGTCAGGCCTCCATTCAAAAAAAGGAAGTGAGCGAATTGCTTTCGGTTCATCATCAGGATAAGAGGCCCAAGCTTATCGTCAGCTTAATAGCTGTAGATTTGTTTCACTACCGTCGGTGAGACCGGCGAAATCCTGCCTTCGTGAAAGACCGCTACGGCCTGCGGATTCAACCGGTGGATGGAACACACTTAAGCCTGCGCAAGCAGCAGGAGTGTTGCAGATGAAGCAGAGACGACGGATTTATTACACGGATAGCCAGAAGGCGCTGATGTGGGAGCGCTGGCAGAAGGGCGAATCTCTTCAGAAGATCGCCCAGCTGTTTGATCGAAATCACTCATCGGTACAAGGGATTCTGGCCGAGACGGGCGGCATCCGGCCGGCACCGCGACATCGCTCCCGCCTGGCACTCACGCTGACTGAGCGCGAGGAGATTTCGCGGGCGCTGGTTGCAGGCCGGTCGATACGTTCGATTGCGATGCAACTCGAACGAGCGATCGCGTTCGTCCAACTTGCTGCAAAGCCTGCTGGCATTGATGTAAGAGGGCTCAAGGTCAATATCCGCGAGCATGACTCGTCCAGGTCCCAGCCGAAAGCTGCTTCGACAAAAGAATCGACATCTGCTTCTGTCGAAGCCGTCACCTTTTCCCTATATTGGTCGCCTATGGCGTGAGCCTTTCCCGGCGTTTTACGCCAGGTTCGCCGCCGGCGTGGGCAATCGCGCCACAAGCATTGCTCGCCCATCTCTTCGTGGCGCAGCAATCGGTGGACACGCATGAGGACGTGCGATCGCAGATCTCTCACAAGATCAGGCGGGCCGGAGATTTGTCTTCGCTCCGAAGTTGATCGTGCAGCGAACGTTGGAGTTCAGATGGGGCAGATGTCATGAGTCGTGCAGATTTTCTTCAAGGTTCGATTGTTGCGCTGCTAACTCCTATGTCGGTGGAAGAAGGCATCGATTATGACGCGTTCGATCGGCTTATCGATCTTCACGTGAATGCGGGCACGGATGCGATCGTGGTGGCGTCTACCACAGGCGAGGGACCAACGCTCACGCTCGACGAGCACGTGCACTTGTATCGGCACGCAGTGCAGCGTGCGGACGGGAGGTTGCCGGTGATCGCGGGCATCGGATCACCGTCGACGCGCGTGGCGTGCGAGCTCGCGCGCGAGGCGGAGC
>NZ_JBNDMO010000033.1:0-48348 GCF_050436625.1 Paraburkholderia sp. GAS334
TCGAAGAAGAGA
The DNA here is from genome assembly GCF_050436625.1 of Paraburkholderia sp. GAS334. Lineage (NCBI taxonomy): Bacteria > Pseudomonadati > Pseudomonadota > Betaproteobacteria > Burkholderiales > Burkholderiaceae > Paraburkholderia > Paraburkholderia sp. GAS334. The sequence continues at coordinate 13 of NZ_JBNDMO010000033.1, forward strand.
CTGCCCTGGATGTCTTGCCGTTCATCGAAGAGGTAGTGGAGCCCGGCTCCTTAGTGCGCACTGATGGCGGCTCTATCTATGGCTCTCTGGGCGACACCTATCAGCATGAGCGGTTCGCTATCAGATCTGTCATGCCGGGGTCGATCCCGGCGCATGTCCCACTGCCAGGCGTGCATCGCGTAGCGTCGTTGCTGAAGCGCTGGCTCCTCGGGACACATCAGGGCGCGGTCAAGCCGATCCAGCTCGACTACTATCTTGATGAGTTCGTTTTCCGTTTCAATCGCCGCACGGCGCGATCCCGCGGTCTGCTTTTCTATCGCCTGCTCGAGCAGGCTGTCATGACTGAACCGGTCACCTACAAGGCGGTGACCCGAAAACCCACTCCGACCAAGCGCCCATACGCCCGCAATCCGAAATTGTGGTGCTAACAGGATAGCCCTTAAATTTATACAGCATTCGACCAGGATGCAAGTCAATTCGCAGGATGTTGGACTCGGCGGAAAGAAAAGATAGCGATCAAAGTCGATGCGCAGTTGGTCGCAGAGCACGCAAGGGCTGCTGACTGTTGGTCTTTTCCTCCGGCAGTGCCCACCAGACTGGCCTACAGACCGTCAATATCGGTCGTCGTCGGATTCCGTTGCGTCGAATCGCATGGCCGACGGATCAGGAGGGGCTTAATTGGAAGGGGATCTCCAACGAAAAGAAAGCCCGCGCGAACGGCGGCCTAAATCCACATCTTGGAGACATGGAGGAGATGTTCATAAAGGTCACCTCATATTCCTCGAATGACCTTGCATGACCGTTTGATTTTCGCGAGGCGGCTCCGAAATTCGTACCTATTTGATCTTCGCTGCGGCGGCGATCTTGCGCACCGCCTCTTGCGGGTCTTCATTCGAGTTCATGAAGTTCGTTACGACGTCGGTAATCGCGCCTTCAGTGGCTGACGACTGAACATCACCAAAGGCGAACGACGGAAAGAACGTGTTGGATTTGATTGTGGTTTGCTCATCTGCGTATGACTTCTTGGCGCAGGCGTCGAACTTGTCCATTGAAACATCCTGCCTCACCGGAATCGAACCCTTGTAAAGACTGAATTGTTCCTGGAAGCCGGGGGACATGATTGTCTTGGCCAACGCAAGCTGTCCCGGCGTCGCTTCTTTTTTGCCGTTCTGCTGGAAAAACACGAACGAGTCTACTGTGTAGGTGAAGGCGTTCGACGTACCAGGCGCAGCCGCGCAGATATAGTCAACGTCGGCTTTCTTGTTCGCATTCGCGAACTCGCCTTTCGCCCAATCGCCCATGAATTGCATCCCACCCGATCCGTTGATGACCATGGCAGTCGCGAGATTCCAGTCGCGCCCAGTCGAGCCTTTGTCGAAGTAACCCTGAATCTTCCGGACAATCTGGAACACCTGCAACATCTGAGGCGAAGTGAGTGTTTTCTGGTCGAGATCAATCATGGCCTTGCGATAAAAATCCGCGCCCTGAGAAAGCACGACTGTCTCCCAGATGGTCATGTCTTGCCAAGGCTGGCCACCACGCGCGACGGGCGTAATGCCCGCAGCCCGGAACTTGTCGGCTAGCGCGAAGAACTCGGGCCATGTCGTCGGCGGCTTACCGCCCACTTTATCGAGGTCGGCTTTGTTGATCCACAGCCAGTTGATCCGGTGCACCGAGAATGGCGCGGCGACATAGTGGCCTTTTGACATCATGGTCTTGTTGATCTGCGCTGGAAGTTGGGCTTTCCAGTCGGTAGCGGACTTGTCTATATCGACCAACACCCCTTGATCAGCCCAGTCCTGTATCAGCGGTCCCTTGATCTGCGCGGCCGACGGTGCGTTACCGGACATGACCTGTGTCTTCAATGCCGTCATGGCAGCCGCACCTGCGCCTCCGGCTACGGCGAAGTCTTTCCACTCGTAACCCTGCTTATTCATGTCGTCCTTAAGCACTCTGATCGCCTTCGATTCGCCGCCCGAGGTCCACCAGTGCAATACAGAAAGTGACTCGGCAGCACTTGCGACCTGTGCGCCTGTGGCAAGCGCCGCTGCGACAATTGCTGCTGACATGAGTGTTCTTTTCATTGCTGTCTCCGTTAGTTTTCTTTATGAATCACCAGACAGGCGCACGCCACGATGGCGTGCGTCAGGGTAGCGCTTACAGATCGAAACCGAGTTGAGCTTTACCGAGGGGCGTCAGATCTTCGGCGGTAGCCCGTCCGACAAAGTCGACTTCGAAATGGTCAGTCGGGAAGTCAGGCGGGCTCTTGCCTTCAAGGAAGCTGGGCAATTGGCGCCTGAGGTATTCATCGTTTTTGGCACACGCGGGCGCCGACGGGATATACATCACGTTGCTATAGCCGGCGCCACGGTGCGCGTCTTCCACTGCGTGGATCACATCGCTGTGCCAGAACACGGTGTCGCCTGCCTGCATGTGGGGAATCGATGACAGCGCGTCGAAAAGCGGTGCATGAAATTCCGGCTTGATGGAGAGCGCGCGGCCAGGCATCGCGCCGCACAGGTCGTCCTCGGCAACGTCGTCCTGAAGGGCGCGCAGCAGGATATAAGCCATCGAATTTGCAATGGGCACGAGTTGCAGCGTGCCGTCGCCAGGGCCTTGCGGCGTCAGTGCGGTCCAGCCCTGAAACGTGCGGAACATCGAACATACGGCGGGCGACGCAATCTCCTCTACGTCCGGCCGGAACGCGGCGTCGAACGGATCGTATTGACGCCAGTTGCCATCGAACACAAGCCGGTACACCTTGCGGAAGTTACCCTCGATCCACCGCTCGACCGAGCCGCCATCGCAATGCGCGGACAAGCCCAATGACTCGGAACCAGGCGGCCGTCGACGCATCCGGTCCGCGTAGACCGGGACGCGCTCTGGATCGAAATGGACCCGGCCTTCACTCTCATTGCGCCACAACCGGTTCAGAAAGACACGGGCCGCAGTCAGCGACGGCGCCTGCCGCGCGAGGACCTGTGGCTTTGACCAGTACACGCCGTAAATCTGTGGCTTGCTCGACGCGAGCTGGCCAAAGTATTTGTCCTCGGCGCGGTTCTGCAAGCGCGTATCCAGGTCGTTGCGTTCGACATAGTCTGCGATGTCGCGGTCCCACCCTTCCACCAGCGCGCGGTCGAACACATTGCGGATCACGCATGCACCACGCGTTTTGACGAGTTCAATCTGCTCGGCGCTCACGCGCTGCTCCGCGATGTCGGAGAACTGGATTTCGGGGATCACGCTTTCGCCGCGACTGCGTTGCGCGGCAATTCTGCTGGCTTCGGCGCGGATCGTTTCATCCACCTCGGCGAAAACATCGCGATAGTTCGGAAGTCGTGCGCGAAGCTCCTGCTTGGCCTGCCGGATGGCTGTCGGCAAATCGTCGATGATGAGTGCCATGGTCGTCTCCTTGTGGGTTCTGCTATAACCGCAGCATAGGCTGACCGCACCCACAAAAGTGATATCATCCAGACAATTTCTTTGCGTCTTCTGCCATGAAACCAGCATACGAACATGTCGAATTTGGCGACGACTGCTCGGTCAGGGTTTACCACCGGCGTCTGCCGCGCATTCCGTTTGAATGGCACCATCATCCCGAGTACGAACTGACCCTGACGCTGAACAGTCAGGGCAAGCGTTATATCGGCGATTCGATTGCAGACTATGTAGAGGAAGACCTGGTTCTCGTGCCGCCGAATCTTCCTCATACGTGGGCGTCGAACCGCTCGATTGACGCAGCATCTCCTCAGGTTGCAATCGTGATCTGGTTCGGCGGCGAATGGGCGCGGCGGCTTGCGGACGTCTGCCCGGAATATGCGCCTTTGCGTGACCTGTTGCGTCGGGCAGCTTGCGGACTGGCATTCAGTCCGCAGGTCGGCGCAGCGATGCGCGGACAGGTCGACGATCTGCTGTCCAGCACCGCGCGAGAACGCCTTGCCGCGGCACTCAATGTCTTGTGCATGCTCGCGGAAGCACCAGGTGATCCGCTTGCTTCGCCGACCGCGTTTAGCGACCGTGCAGAGGGTCCTTCCGGGCACGAACCGGAGCGTATAAACCGCGTGCTCTCAATGATCGATTTACGCTTCGCGGAACCGCTGCGTTTATCCGACCTTTGCGACGCTGCTAATGTGTCGGAACGTTCTCTGGCTCGTTATTTCGAGCAGCACATTGGAGAGAGCGTTGGGCGATATATCGCGCGAGTCAGGATTGGACACGCCTGCCGGATGCTCGCGCACACGTCCACTCCTGTTTCCGTCGTTGCAGCCCGGTCTGGATTTCCGAACGTCGCTAACTTCAACCGACAGTTCAAGGCGTTGAAGAACCTCACGCCCGCCGCTTACCGTAAACAGTTCGCGGCCGGCGATATTGCCGAAACAGACGCCAGTCCACAGATCAACGAACGCTCACCTTCGTTGCAACGGAACCTGCGACTACCGAAATCAATTGCGTAACGCAGGCAGACGACCCCAAGCGCGGGATTGAAGCTGGCCGTATTGGGATGCCTTCTCGTCGGGTAAGAGTTGGCACTCGTCTCGGTTTATGATTCGGCCGATGATGGTCGCGTACCGTCTCTCGCAGAGCTTGGCGCACGCGCCGCAATACTCATCGCTTGATGCATCACCCACCCACTTATGGCGGTTCGCTCGCACTTCCGCATAGGCGTTCGACCGTCGACTCCGCTCTGGCAGCGGACCGCAGCTTGACTGTCGTTGGTGCGTAAGCCGTGCGCGGTCTTCCATCGAAATGACGAAAACCGTTTGCCATGGCCACGCCTAGAAGCAGTGTTCCGAGGCGGGGAAGAGGTTCTCCTTCACTGCCTTGATATAGGCGCGGATAGCACCCTCGATACTCGACTCCCCGTCCATGAAGTTGCGTACAAAGCGAGCGGTCTTGCCGGGGAAGACGCCCAACATGTCGTGCATCACAAGCACTTGCCCCGAACAGTCCGGACCAGCCCCGATACCGATTGTCGGGATATCCAGCAACTTTGTCACTTCCCTCCCGACGGAAGTCGGAATGGCCTCAAGAAGGAGAAGAGAGGCGCCCGCTGCCTGCAGTGCGATGGCATCAGCTTTCAATTGCTCTACGTCTTCTGCTTTTTTCCCCTGTACCTTAAACCCACCGAGTCGATGCACGGACTGCGGCGTGAGGCCCAGATGAGCGAAAACCGGTACGCCACGCTCAGTGAGAAATCTTACGGTATCGGCCAGCCAGGCGCCCCCTTCAAGTTTGACCATCTGCGCACCTGCTTGCATCAGTTTCACAGCATTGTCGAATGCAGATTCCGGAGTTGCATAGGTACCGAATGGCATGTCAGCGGCCACAAATGCAGATCGGTTCCCTCGACTGACCGACGCTGTGTGATAAGCGATATCCGCTAGAGTGACCGGCAATGTCGTGCTGTGGCCCTGCAGTACGTTGCCGAGTGAGTCGCCCACCAGCACCATATCAACGCCACAGCGGTCCATCAACGATGCGAAGCTGGCGTCGTAACAGGTCAGCATTGCAATCCTTTCGCCTGCATTTTTCATGTTCAATAGCGAAGACACGGTGACCGCTTTGCGGCTTACGGCGCTCTCGCCTTCTTGGAGATATCCAGCCATATTTAGTACTCTTCGTTAAAAAGGGGGGTAGCTGCACGCGGGGTCGCCATGCTGCGCCGGCCGTCGTCAACCTCGATCTACTTCTCTTCCTTGCCGTGCATCACCATGATGGTTTGTTGCATCAATGCACACAGCGTTTCATTGCCTCCTTTGACGGCGAATACTTCTGCCTGAGTGACGATAAGCGTACGGCCGGGACGGACAACCCGGCCACGGGCAATCAGGCTGTTGCCGTCGGCCGCAGCAACCAGATTCAACTTGTATTCGACGGTCAAGACTGAAGCGCTGGCCGGTACCAAGGTCATAGCGGCGTATCCGCCAGCAGAGTCAGCAATCATGCCCACTACGCCGCCATGTACGAAGCCATGCTGCTGCTCGACACCACTCCAAACTGGTAGGTGAATTTCGGTGTGGCCGTGTTCAACCACGGGCAAAGTCGCCTGAATCAACGTCATCGCATTCTGGCGCATGAAGCTGGCGCGAATGCGTTCAGCGAAGAGGGAGTCGGGTATATGTGTCATAAGGGGGATGGTATTGGTAAATTCCATATCATCGAGCGACGCAAGCCGCTCCAATGCCAATGACGCGACTGACGGATCTGCGGACGCACGTGGCGATTGCTTTTTGTTTGGCGTACTCGCGTAAGTCACTCTTCTTGCGCCAGCCGCACGAGGATTTCAGCAAGGGCATGAATCTTCGGCTGGGCCGCACGTTGAGATGGATATACCAGAAAGTACGACGCACCGTTTCGCACTACCTCGCGAAATGGCGTCATCAGGGAACCCACATCAAGCTTTTCTTGCGCCATGCGTGGGTCGCCGATTGCAACCCCATGACCTTCTGCTGCGGCAGTGAGCGTCAATTCAAGTGTGTCGAATACAAGCCCCTGTCGAGCATTGATGTACGTCGCCCCGACACCATCAAGCCAACCACGCCATTCCGCATAACCAGGTCCAGGATGTAGCAACGTCACGTCCGCAAGATCAGCGACCGATCTGAGAGACGCAGCCAATGCGGGTGTGCACATTGGCGCGAGCGTCTCGGCAAACAGCGGTACCGCTTCTACGCCCACCCACTGTCCGGTGCCACGCACAACAATGGCGTCGACATCCGGCGCGGTGAAATCCGGCATGTCGTCAGCGGATGTCGAGATCCGCAGCTCAGTGCCGCCCAGCGCATTGTTGATTTCTGCCAGCCGCGGGAGCAACCAGCGAATCGCAAAGGTGGACGGTAACCGCACAGTGATCACCGACGCCGCGACATGCTGAATTGCAGCATGTTGAACGAGCTGCGTCAGCACGTGGACTGCCACCGTAAGCAGCGTGTCTCCTTCGGCTGTCAACGCGAGGCCCGACGCGTGGCGAACGAAAAGAGCACATTGATAATGTGCTTCCAGTTGCTGGATCTGCCGGCTGACCGCTCCCTGCGTGCGGCACAGGTGATCTGCGGCCTTGCTTACACTGCCGAGATATGCCGCAGCGACGAACGCCTGAAACCGGGTTAGCGATGGTAGCGGGCGAGTCAGATCGGCCAGGGGGTATGTTCCGGTCGCATACCCGGCTTGCGGATTTTTCGATTGTTCGGTCATCGGTACGTCGCTATCTTGTTTCAACCGCGTGCATGCTCGTTTGACCGGGCAGCGTCTTTAACGAATCATCGGAGGTTACTGTGGTGTCGTCGCCAGAATTACTCTATACGCATCAGGTTCGCGCCTACCTCAAAGCGCTGGAGCGCGGCGACGTCGCCGCGATCTGCGCACTGTTTGCACCGGATGCGCAGATTTTCTCGCCGTTTCTCGGCTGGATGCAAGCTGCGCCGTTCTTTGCCAAAGTCAGCGAGGCGTCGGGAGAGAGCAAGATTACACCTATCGACATCTGCGTCAGCACAACGGGCGCTAGACGTGCGACGGGTTACTTCATCTACAATTGGGTGCTGAAAGACGGTTCCGCCGTGCGCTTCGAGTGCGTCGATGTGTTCGAGTTCGACGCAAACGGGCTCGTCGAGCGCATGAAAATTGTGTACGACACTTATCCGATCCGCAGCGCGGTCGGCGATAAGTACGCGTAGTGTGGACCCCACATACACAGAGGTGATTGAACAGTGCCGCAGTGCCGCGCTGGGTGGACATGTGTTGCGCTGTTCCGGCTGCACACAGGTCGAGGTCGGCTGCAACTCGTGCTGCAACCGCCATTGCCCCAGGTGGCGGGCCAGCGCCGCATACCGGCGCCACGCTCGTGCTGCACACGTGGGGCTCGGCACTGACGCATCATTCACACTTGCATGGCATTGTCCCCGGCGGGGGCCTGTCGCACTATATCCACCGCGTCGCCATCTCCAACCAGCGGCTCCTCGCGCTCGTGCGCGACGCGGCTAACGTACGTTGGGGTGAATCCTGAGTCCACCCCGATTCAATCAGCGATCGAACGCGGGATAACCCCTAAGGCGCACGCCGATGACCGGCTTGCCCGCCCTCTCACGGCTTCTTTCTTCACCTTCACAAGATCGTTAGCTCGGAGATAACGAATTCCTGCCGGGCGTAATTGAACCGATGCCGCTCGCACCATAGACTCGATTCAAGTTTCCAGCGAGAGCGGTATGTCCGATCAAAGTCCGTCCTATTCCGGCTCGGCCACCCGCCTCGCGGAAAGCATTCCCGACTGCCGCCCATCGGTTCGATCACGGATGACGTGGTATTGCCGATCGACTGAATCGTGGGTGTCGTTCGAAACCTGATTTCGCCGGGCGATATGGGAGTTCGCCAGATCACAAAACGCCAGCGAATTCTTGCTACATGAGCCTACCCGGCCTTCTCTAACGCCGTCTCGCCAGTGTCTGCCTCGGGGCACCCGTAGCAGACGTATGGAAGTTGAAATTTGTCGCCGAAAAGCGGACACGTGTCGGCAGCTTCGGCCATTATCGCGAACGCCGACCCAGGAAAGCGACAGTAGTGAGCACATGGATACGTTGCATATCTCGTATCCGCAGGCAAGGTTCCGCGCTTGCTCCGGACGCGCACCGCGCGTGCGGTCATCCAGTGAGTAACGAGAATATAGGAGATATAAGATGCACAGGTCAGCATGGGTAAAGGCTTCGGTCGTATGCGCGGTGTTTGCGCTGGCCGGTTGTGGCGGCAATGATAACGTGGGAACGGGACCACACTTTGTCGCCGACATTGCGGTGCCGAACGTGAAAGCAGGGACCAATTTTTCGTTCGATATCGGCACCACGAACGGCAACCGCTACTATTTCACCGATCGCAATAACGCGGCTCTGGACGTGATAGACATTCCGACCAAGACCTTTGTCAAGTCGATCCAGGGCAGCGGGAATCTCGCATTCGCAGGTCTTGGGTCGGGCTCGAATTCGACGTCCGGGCCCGATGGCGCAACACCGGTCGGGAGCCTCTTCTATACCGGTGACGTCAACTCCGTGAAAATCGTCGACCCTTCTGCGGGCGCCGTGCTCACCAACATCCCTGTCAGCACCACGGGCGTGCGGGCGGACGAGGGTTGTCTCGACTCGACGCACGGCATCTTCATGATCTCGAGTCCAGAAGAGCCGACGCCATTCGCGACGTTCATCAGCATAACTACTCAAAGTGTGATCGCGAAAGTCACCTTCACGGACGCGGCCGGTCAACCCACTGCGGGGCTGGAGGCGTGCGTGTACGACGCGGCGAGCGACAACTTCTATGTCAATGTCGATGGAAGCACTGCAAATCCGCATGGCGAACTGGTCAAGCTGCCCGGCACAGCGATTCGCGCGATACCGTCTGGGACGACGCAGAATTACACAGCTCTTTCGGGTGTAGCGATGTACCCGGAAGGCAATTGCGATCCGACCGGTCTTGCGCTGGGGCCGGGCACCGACATCGCCGTTGGGTGCCGCGAGGCGACTACAGGCTCGCCACTGTTGATGCAAATCTTCAACCGGGCAAGCGGCGCGCTCGTCGCTTCACTTAACGCGGGCGGCGGCGATCAACTCGAATACGACGCCGCGACGAACCGATACTACAACGCGACAAGCCGGTGGACTGCATCGGGCAACGCTTCGACGAACGGAACGTGCACCGCGGCCTCGCCGTGCAAACCGATGCTCACGATCGTCGACGCTGGCTCGCGCAGCGTTGCGGCGCGGCTGAACACCGGCAACAATGCGCATTCGGTCGCGATTGATCCCGCAACTGGGCTCGTCTTTGTTCCCTACTCTTCTGCCACCGCGCCGGCTGGTTGTCCGGACTGCGCATCGAACGGGTTTGTCAACGGAGGGGTATCTGTGTTTGCCGCCCGATAGCAGCACGGCGAGCGGGCGATCGATATAGCCGGGGCTGGAGCGCTATCAAGCGTCCAGATCCCGGCCACCTGAGGTCGCCCGGAACGCAGTGTGCGTCGGCGGCTCAAGCCAGGCTGCAGCGGCCGGAGTCGGGGCACTTTGAGAGTGGCGTCGCTCGAAAATGCGGGCCGTGGTTCTGCATGAGCGTCGACGACGCGCGGCCGGAATGGACCACTGTGCCTCACGGTTAACCAGCTTTTCGTGAGGCGGATTTATCCAACTAATCGGGATGGCGCGCCAAGGCAGGTCGTCCAAAGTTCAACGACAACTATATTTTCGAAAGTCGGAATACATGAAGCGGACGGCGTGGGCTTTTCAATTGAGCTAAATATCTGCTCCCCAGGTTAATTGATCTGCGGAGGCGCGCAGGTTACGGTGCGAAAGCGAAGAACAAGGACGCGAGCCGTATCGAACGGCGTGGCATGACATACGGCGAAGATTGTCCGAGGAAACACCCGCATGAAGCCATTCGGAGGAGAGAACTTGCCCGACATCGAATCAATGACGCGAGAGAGCCGCGTTTTCAGCGTACCTGATGCGTTTTCAAAAGGGGCGACAATCTCGGGTATGGAACATTACGACGCTCTCTGCGCTGAAGCCGAAGAGGATTATGAAGGATTCTGGGCCCGCCTTGCCCGTACCAATCTCTTGTGGTCGAAGCCGTTCACCGAAGTCCTTGATGAAAGCAACGCACCGTTATATCGATGGTTTGGGGACGGCCAGCTCAATGCGTCATACAACTGTCTGGATCGCAACCTCCACGACGGGAACGGCGACAAGTTGGCCATCCTGTTCGAGGCCGATGACGGGACTCTGACGAGCGTCACGTACCGTGAGTTGCATGCCAGAGTCTGCCGCTTCGCGAACGCGCTCAAGGGCCTTGGCGTCGCCAGGGGCGATCGTGTCGTCATCTATCTGCCGATGTCGATCGAAGGTGTAGTGGCGATGCAGGCTTGCGCGCGTATCGGAGCGACGCATTCGGTGGTATTCGGTGGCTTTTCCGCGAAAGCGTTGCAGGAACGCGTCTCGGATCTCGGTGCGGTAGCGCTTGTCACGGCAGATGAACAGATGCGGGCGGGGAAAGCGCTCCCGCTTAAAGCGATTGCGGATGAGGCGATCGAACTGGGAGGTTGCGAATCCGTGCGTCACATGGTCGTTTACCGGCGAACGGGCGGCAGGATCAGATGGACAGAAAATCGTGACCGCTGGATGCACGAAATTTCGGCAGACCAGTCCGATATCTGCGACGCCGAACCGGTAGACGCCGAACACCCTCTCTTTGTTCTGTACACGTCCGGATCCACAGGGCGGCCCAAGGGTGTGCAGCACAGCACGGCCGGCTACCTTCTGTGGGCTATGCTCACGATGAAATGGACGTTCGACATCAAGGCCGACGACGTGTTCTGGTGTACCGCCGATATCGGCTGGATCACAGGGCATACCTATATCGTGTACGGGCCGCTCGCAGCGGGCGCGACGCAAGTGATGTTCGAAGGCGTACCAACTTACCCGGACGCGGGTCGCTTCTGGGAAATGATCGCGCGCCACAAGGTAAGCGTTTTCTATACCGCGCCCACAGCTATCCGGTCACTGATCAAGGCGGCGGAAGCGGATACTGAAATTCATCCTGCGGGCTATAACCTCTCGAGCTTGAGACTACTGGGCACCGTCGGCGAACCGATCAGCCCTGATACGTGGATGTGGTACTACCATCACGTCGGTGGAGACCGCTGCCCAATTGTCGATACATTCTGGCAGACCGAAACGGGGGGGCACATGATTGCGCCTTTGCCGGGCGCCACCCCGCTCGTCCCAGGTTCGTGCACGCTTCCGTTGCCGGGCATCATGGCGTCGGTCGTCGATGAAACCGGGCAGGTGTTGCCCAACGGCAGCGGGGGCCTCCTCGCCATCAAGCGCCCATGGCCATCGATGATCCGTACGATCTGGGCTGATACCGAACGGTTCAGGCAGAGTTATTTCCCGGCGGAACTCGGAGGGGACGTGTATCTCGCCGGGGATGGGGCGATCCGCGACAAGGACAGCGGGTATTTCACCATCACAGGACGCATCGACGACGTGCTCAACGTCTCCGGCCACCGGATGGGTACGATGGAAATTGAATCCGCACTGGTTGCTCACCCTATGGTTGCGGAGGCGGCCGTGGTGGGGCGCTCTGACGAAGTGACCGGGGAAGCCATCTGCGCCTTCGTGGTACTCAAGCTTGAGTGCCCGTCCGGCGCGCAAGCCCGGCAGCTCGCCGCGGAATTGCGTAAGTGGGTTGGCACGGAGATCGGCCCTATTGCCAAACCGAAGGACATTCGGTTCGGCGACAACTTGCCGAAGACGCGCTCGGGAAAGATCATGAGACGATTACTGCGTTCCCTGGCAAAAGGCGAAACGATCACGCAGGATGTCTCGACCCTCGAGAATCCGTCCATTCTGGACCAACTGGGCGAGGCGTTCTAGCGTGGGTTGGCGAGGAGAATGTTCACGGCGTTCCGCAGCCTGAAGAATGCGGGATTAACGCTATATGTCAGAAGCGGAGGCGAGCCGATAATCGTCGAATCAGATCATTTAACAGTTCAAGATGCGCGACCGAATCGACGACGAAATCACCTTTCGCAAGCTGGAAGTGCTGCTCGCATTTATGGACACCGGCAATCTGTCGAAGGCAGCGGAGGCTCTGAATGTGAGCACGGTCAGCGTGCACCGGGCGCTGCATTCGCTCGAACAAGGTGTGCGGTGTGCGCTGTTCCGGCACGAGGGCCGCAACCTGAAGTCGACGGAAGCCGCGCAGATGCTTGCCGATGTAGCACAGGAGGTGATCACGCTGATGTCCGATGGCATTCGCGCGACGCGTGAGGCCGCGGGTTACTCGTCGCATCGTCTGAAGATTGGCTCCCTGTATTCGCTGACCATCAAGACCGTGCCCGGCATCGTCATCGATATCAAGCTGCGGCGGCCGACGCTTCAGGTCGAGCTCGTGCTCGGGCCGAATGCCGAACTGATGGAGAAGTTGAAGCTGGGCGTCATCGATGCCGCCCTGATGGCGGTACCCGACGCCGAGCCTGAAGTTGAATCCATTCCGCTGTTCGAAGATGACATCTTTTTCGCAGCACCCGCCGGATCGCCCTACGCTAATCAGCAAGCCGTCGATTTGAGGGACTGTCGCGACGAGACATTCGTTTCGCTAGGCGAGGGCTTCGCGACGTATCATGGCTTTCTGGAGGCGTTTCGCGTCGCGGACTTCACTCCGAACGTCACTATGAGAGTCGGCGATATATTTTCGCTGATGAACCTTGTGAGCGGCGGGGTCGGTTATACGCTTTTGCCAGGGCGTGTACGCGGTGTATTCGGCGACAAGGTGCAATTCATTCCGCTACAGCCGCGATACCTGATGCGCCAGACCATTGGCGTGAGCTTCCTGCGTGCACGCGAACGGGATCCGAACCTGCTCGCGCTCATGGCCGTCTGCCGTCTTCGCACGAGAAGCGTCGACTGACCGCCACTCCTCAGGCGGCCATTACTGGCGCGCCTGTTCCCGCTCAATGAGCGTGCCAAGGTCCGGAAGTGAGGTCGCGCTGCATACCGCGATCCCCTCCGTGAAAATCGCGCTGCTCAGCCGGGTCAGCACGCTGGATGGCGGCATCTCGATCGCGAGGCGCGCGCCTCGTTCCCATGCGAGCCTCACTGTATCGTCCCAGCGCACCTGCCGCGCCATATTGCCGGCAAGATCGGCCGCGATGCGCGGGCCGTCGAAAAGTGGGCGTGCAATGCTGCTGCTCAGATACACAAGGGGAGGCGCGCGCACGGAGACCTGGCCGAAGGCATCGGCGAGCGCAGTCGCGGACGCGTCGAGCAAGGCGCAATGCGAAGGGACCGCCACGTCGAGACGCTCATAGCGTTGCGCCCCGTGCTCCCCCGCAAGTGTTGCAAGGCGTTGCATGGCGGCATCGCTGCCCGCGACCACCATCTGCGTCTGGGCGTTGATGTTTGCCAGAAAGACCGGCATGGCCGGGCTGTTCACTTCCGCGATCAATCGTTCGAGCGCGCGCTGCGTCATGCCGACGATCGCGGTCATGCCGTAGCCGTGCGGGAAGGCTCGTTCCATCAACTGGCCGCGCAACGCGACGAGCCTGACGGCGTCGGCGTAGCGCAGAGCGCCGGCGATCACTGCGGCTGGATAGGCGCCAATCGAAAGGCCCGTGACCATGTCGGGTTTATGGCCGAAGGCGCTGATGGCCCGCGCCTGGGCGACGCCCGCGATCAGCAGACAAAGTTGGACCGCGACGGTGGAGCGCAGCGAGTTCGTGTCGTCAAGCGACAGGGCGTCGTAGCCCAGCGCGTCACTGGCTTCTTCCAGTGCGCGAGCGACCTCGGCGTGATCCGGCAACGCGTGCAGCATGCCGCTGCGCTGCGCGCCCTGGCCAGGGAAAGTGAATAGCACGCTCACGATGCGCCGGCGGCCCGCGGGTCCGCTACCAGCAGGGGATAGTGCGGCTGGAGCAGACCGTCGATGGTTTCGGGGATGGACAAGCGATTCTCCTTCACGCCGCACATGCAGGGCTTCGCATTTCAGGTGCCCATCAGCGCTTTCGTCGCGAAGAACAGTACTGACGGTCCGAGCAGGCAGCCGACGCCCGTGTGAAACGTTGCAACCAGCGCGCCGTAGGGGACGAGGCGCCGGTCGGTCGCGGCGAGCCCTGCGCTCACGCCGCTGACAGTGCCCGCCAGTCCGCCAAAAATCATCGCGGAGCGCGGCGTCTTCAGTCCCATGAAGCCGGCTGCGAGCGGCGTACCGATCATCACGATGATCGCCTTGATCAGCCCTGCGGCGATGCTGAGCGCCATCACGTCGGAACTGGCACCGATCGCTGCTCCCGTCACCGGCCCCACGATGTAGGTGACCGCTCCCGCACCGATGGTGGTCATACTGACCGCGTCGGTATAGCCGAATGCGTGAGCGATGCTCGCGCCGACGATGAACGGCAACACGGTTCCGAGCAGCAGCGACACTACGCCGATGAGCCCGGCCTTGCGCGCCTCGGTGGCCTGCACCTCGAACGCTGTCGCGACGATGGCGAAATCCCGCAGCATCGCACCGCCCATCAGGCCGACGCCGGTGAAGAGCGGTAGGTCGGCGAGACCTTTTTGTCCTCCGGTGAATACACCGCCAACATAGGCCAGCGCGAGGCCGATCACGATAGCGACGGCCGAGCCGTGCACGCGCCCGAACGTCAGCTTGCGCGAAATCAGCGACGACACCCACATGATCAGGCCGACCAGCGCAAACGAGGTAACGAGGCCGTTCTGGATCAATACTTTATCGAGCATATGCAACATGACGCACTCCTGCTTCAGATTTCTTCGAGTTGCGGAGCGTTCACGAACGACGTGCTGTCGTGACCGGTGCGGGAAAGAACGGCGATGCAGCATGCGCAGAGGGCTGCGGCTCCCAATGCCGAAAGGAGCGCGACTGGACCGCCCTTGAGCGCGGCAACGACGTTCTGGTTGGCGGCCATGGCGACCACCACGGGGATATACATCGCACCCCAGAAGCCCACGCCCGCTTCAGTTTCCTTCGGCAGCAGCCCCTTCTTGTGCAGATAGAGACGCAGGAAAATCAGCAGCAGCATGGCGATGCCGACCCCGCCGACATTCGTCTTCACGCCGATCGCGACCCCGAGCAGGTCGCCGAGAAAGAGTCCCGCCAGATGGCAGAACGCAAGCAGTGCAGTTCCATAGATGATCATGTTGCGTCTCCTGTAGTAGCTTTATCGGCTCGAAGTCGGCCGGATTTGTTTGCGCCGCGGGGGGCATCAACACTGGTATCGCTGCGCGTTCAGCGCCATTGTTCGCGCAGCTTCTGACGCACTTTCACCGAGGCCGCGCGGTGTACGCTGCCGAGCCGACCGCCCAGGCCACGCGACGGGTCGGCGCGGATGTCGTCGAGCGCGGCTTGCAGCGTCTGTTCTACGATGGATTGATCGGCGCCCGTCGGTGCATCGGCGTTGCTCACACTGAGCAGTTTCCACAGCAACCCGAGCGACGCGTAGCTGTCGATGTCATAGGCCATCGGCGGCACGCGGGCCGTGAATGCTTCGAGATCGGCAACCGAGCGCAGCGTGACCCGCGCGGCGGATTCCTTGCCCATCGCGTGAACCATGACCTGCGAATCCGCAAGCGCTACCAGGCGGTTCGCCTGATAGCCGTGCGCGAGAAATGCACCCGACATCGCACGCCCCACGATCAGACCGATCACCGGATGGCCGGCGAGGCGCGCGCTCGCGTAGGCATCGGCGGCGCCGGCCAGGGCCTGATGGATGCCATAGGCTTCCTCTCGTCGGCCATACGCCTGGCTTGCGACGTCAATGACCGCGACAATTGCGCGCTTCTCGCGGCGCTTGTCGTCCTGTTGAGCATCGGCATCGACAACGTCGCGCACCGCCCGGGCGACCTCCCACGCCTCGACGAGACCGATCTCGCCGCTGCGCGCCCGCGGAAAGGGATTGTCGGGGTCCGGCACCACGGCAATAAAGCGCGCCGGATGGTCACCCAGCCGTGCGTCGGCGACACGCACCGAAGGCCGGTAGTCCGGCTGCAACGGCGTGCTGCAAGTAAGCGCATCCAGCCAGACGGCGCCGCGCTTCGAAAACTCGGCTGTGTTCATGACTGGAACCCCTTGCCGTAGATGGCGATCACATTTTCCGGGCTGCTCTGCTCGCTCGGATCGATTTCGGAAAGCCGTTGCAGAAAGCCCGCGACACGTTCGCTGCGGCACGCTTCGGGACGCCCCGCGCGGAAGCGTTCGATCACAGCGGTCCGGATCGCATCGGCGTCGTCGTCGACGTACACATCGATCAGACCCGTGCGATACCGTTGTTCGCCACCCGTGAAGCTCCAGATCATCGGACGGTCGCGTGAGTCGAATTCCGCGATCCCCGCTTCCTGCTCGATGACGGCCGGTCCGTTAAGACCGAGGCGCGCCTCGCGGGTCGCGATCAGATAGCTGCACAGGCCGGCTGCGATCGACATGCCGCCATAGCAGCCGATCGGGCCCGCCGTGATCCCTATTACGGGCTGGTAGCGCCGCAAATCGACGATGGCCGCGTGGATCTCCGCGATCGCCGCGAGCCCGAGGTTCGCCTCCTGCAACCGGACACCGCCGGTTTCGAAGAGAATGACGGCGCGCGTCGGGATGCCGTTGCGGTTATCCTCCGCAGCGAGTTCCAGGCTGCCGGCGATCTTCGCCGCCGACACTTCGCCCATGCTGCCACCCTGGAAGCCGCCATCGATGCCTAGCACGACGGCGGGCAGTCCGTCGATGGCTCCCCTGGCGACTACGGTGCCGTCGTCGGCCTGGGTCACGATGCCCTGACGCGCAAGCCACGGCGAGCTCACGCGCTCGAATGGATCAAGCAATTCGCTGAAGGTACCTTCGTCGAGCAGCTTCTTCGCGCGGCTGCGCGCATTGAGTTCAATGAAGCTTTCACGCGAGAGCAGTTCCTGTGCATCCATGTTCTTCACGCTCCACCGGTTTGAGTCAGTGCTTCGAACACCTGCCCGACGCGCATGCGCACAACGCCTGGCGTCGCGCCGAAATCGTTGATTTCGAGCTTTGCGGCCGGCAACGAGCCGTCACTGAAGATGCGTTCGAGTACGGCTTCCCAGACGCGGCTCATGCCATCCACCGAAGTGGTGATGTTCACGACAGTGCGGTTCCCGTCGTTCGTTTCGAGCAGTACTTCGAGGTCCCCGGACGCGACGACGCCTGCAAGTGCGCGGCCTCGGGCGGGGGCGCCCGCCGGGAAATCAAGGACGATGGTTTCCATTTGCTTTCCTATGCCTTCGTCGTGTGAGGGCCTTCGTTTTGGAGCCTGTCGAGAAAGAGTGCGGCGGCGAGCAGATCGGCCGCACCGCCGGGTGACACATGAAGGTCGACGAGCCGCCGGTCCAGTGCCTTCAAGTGACGCCGGCCCGCAAGCATGGCGGCTCCGCCGTGCTCCAGTACGCGTCGTGCTCCGCCTTGCGTCTCGGCGAGGGCGCTGCGTCCGCCTCGTGCGAGCACACAGGTGTCGTCGAGACTCGCCATAACGGCGAGCAACGCGTTCAGCCGGGCCGCCGTTTCACTGTCGCCTCGAAGGCGCGAACTCGCGAGTTCCGGCAAGGCAACCTCAACCACGTGCGGAAAGCCTGCCTGTGCCTGACCACGTGCGCCGCCGACGTCGTAGTCGAGACACGCCTGCTCGCCCTTGTGACCGGTCAGTGTGGGCGCGTGGCGGTCGGGCAGACGCGCGATCGATCCGGCAAGCGAGGTAACGCCATGCGGCGTGAGATCCGTCGGCTCGCGCGCTGCAGCGGTCACGAGCAGCCCGAGCGCCCAGATCGCGCCGCGATGGGTGTTGACGCCGCCCGTCGCGTGCAGCATCCGGACTTCGCCGTTGCGTCCGATAGCGCCGATGCGCTCGCGAAGCGCCAGCATCGGCCGGGTTTCGATGGCCGCGTGTGCCAGTTCCACAAAGGTCGGCTCCAACGCATGGGCCGACGCGCACATCAGGTGCCAGTCGAGGTCGTCGTGCGCGCCGCGGCTGCGAATATCGACGAGACCGGGCTTCGGCGCGAGCGTGACTTCCTCGATGAGTGCCGCGGCCACGTGCCCACCTAGACGTTCGGCGAGCCGGCCCCACTCGGCGGTTTGCAACTGCGGGACCGTCGCGGGAGCCTTTGCAAAACTGTCGCGCATCACCAGCTCCTGAAGCGAGCGGGTGGGGCGTACAGCCCATCGGACCAGTCGACGAGATCCGCCATGCTCTTTGCGGCCAGCAGCGAGCGATTGGCTTCGTTGCGGTGAATGCCGAGATCCTCTGGCAGCGCGACAAAGCCATCGCGACGCAGCGCAGCGAGCCTGTCTGCGCTGCTCGTCAGGCCAACCGGCGTGACACCGGCGACGGCGGCGATCATCTCCTTGCGGTGTTCAATGGAGCGGGCCTTATAGAGGTAGGCGATGCCTTCTTCCGTCAGCACATGGGTGACGTCGTCGCCATAGATCATGACCGGCGCGAGTGGCATGCCCGCCTCGCGGCCTACTTCGACCGCGTCGATTGATTCGACGATGGTCGGCTGCCCACCCGCCTGGAACGTCTCGACCATCTGGACCACCAGCTTGCGGCCACGTTCGAGCGGGCTGTCGGTTTGCAGCAGATCGAGCCAGGCGGGGGACGCGTGGCGGCGGCCGTGCGGATCGTGTCCCATGTTTGGTGCGCCGCCGAAGCCGGTTAGCCGACCGTGCGTCACCGTCGAAGAGTTGCCGAGACCATCCATCTGCAGGGTTGAGCCGATGAACATGTCGACTGCGTATTGCCCCGCGAGCTGGCACAGGGCACGATTGGAACGCATCGACCCGTCCCGGCCCGTGAAGAAGATGTCCGGGCGTTCCGCGACATAAGCTTCCATGCCCAGTTCGCCGCCAAAGCAGTGCACACTCTCAACCCAGCCCGTTTCGATTGCCGGAATCAAGGTCGGATGTGGGTTCAAGGTCCAGTGTTTGCAGATCTTGCCCTTCAGGCCGAGCTTTTCGCCGTAGGTCGGAAGGATCAGTTCGATTGCCGCTGTGTTGAAACCGATGCCGTGATTGAGTGACTGCACCTGATGCCGCTCGTAGATACCGCGAATCGCCATCATTGCCATCAGCACGTGGATAGGCGTGATGAGACGCGGATCGCGCGTGAAAAGTGGCTCGATGAAAAACGGCTTGTCGGATTGGACGACGTAGTCGATCCACGAACCGGGGATATCCACACGCGGCAGGTCCTTCGGGTCGTCGACGATTTCATTGACCTGCGCGATCACGATGCCGTCACGAAACGCGGCGGCTTCGACGAGCGCGGGCGTATCTTCGGTGCTCGGGCCGGTGTAGAGATTGCCCTGTCGATCGGCCTTGTAGCCGGCCACGAGTACGACGTTGGGTGTCAGATCAACGTAGAGCCGCGCGTACAGTTCGATGTAGGTATGGATCGCGCCGATTTCGAGAATGCCGTCCTGAAGGAACTGCGAGATGCGCAGGCTTTGCGTACCGGCGTAGGCGAAGTCGAGCTTTCTGGCAATGCCGCGCTCGAAAAGATCCAGATGTTCGGCGCGGCTCACGCTCGGGATGATCAGGTGCAGGTCGTTGACGATGCCCGGATCGACCCTGGCGAGCGCGCGCGACAGAAAATCGGCCTGTTTCTGGTTGTTGCCCTCGACGACAACCCGGTCGCCCGGCGCGATCAGGTTTTGAAGGACGTCGACGATGCGCCCGGTGGGCAATACCACGCCATCCGCGATCGATGCGACGCGCGCGAGGCGGCGATGTTTTTCCGCACGCCGCGTGGCCCAATGGGACGGACTCTGACTGGACATGTGTGCTCTCGCTCTGGACATGAGATGAGTCTATGGAGCGAGGGGTATCGGTTCAATCACGTTCGGGGCGAGTCCGTTATCCCAAGGGTAATGATCCTTCGGGCGGAGCGCTAAAACCGCTAAAGGACCGGGTGCGAGGGCTTGACCTCGTCACTTAGGGGTTTTCCCGTTCAACGTGAGAGCGCATCGTTTCAGCGTATTTGGGCTGGGCGTCGAATGCCCGACGCCACGCGGCGTCTCGATGAAGCGTTCGTCACGCTATGCCGCGAACCTTGTCTGCTGTGGCGTGCGGTTCGACGTTCCGCTTCAGAAACGCTGCGACAAGGCTACAGCGAAGCGGTTCTTTAAACACAGGCTTGCCGCCTGCCGCTGAGCGCCGCGCAGGACTTTCACTGATCACTGACGCAGTTATCCGGCCGCGAAGGTCGAACTCGACGGCGGTAGGCACGTGCGTCAAAGCTCGTGTCCGGATCGACAATCGTGTCGAAAGAGTTGTCGACCAATGCGTGTGTTATGGGAATTACCACCAGGTCAGTCAGGAATGCGGCAGCTTTAGGACTTCACATTCGATCGCCGCGGTCCGCAGACAAGATCCTGATCGCTGTTCAGTCAATCTTCAGCCACGTCGATCGAGATCACAGTGCCTGTGTACTGAGCACTTTCGATGTGCAGTTTTGCGTCAATCAACCTGGCACGTTCGACCATGCCTTGCAGGCCATACGAATATCCAGCACCGGCCTCACCCGTATCGAAGCCCCGGCCGTCATCAATGATCCTCAGTTTCACACCACTTCCAGTTCTGGATATCGTCATTTTCACCCGCGACGCGCCAGCATGGCGGGCGACGTTGGTCAACGACTCCTGCGCGATACGAAAAATTGCCGTCGCACGCGCGTCCGAAAAGCGCGGTTCTGCACCCTGAATGTGGAGGTGACAGGAAATCCGGGCGTGACGCCTGAAATCATCGACGAGCCATTCGAGCGCTGACGCGAGACCAAAATTCAGGGCGACCGGTCGCAGATGGCTGGTCACATTACGTACGATCTGGATCGTCTTCTCAACCAGCGCCCGCATCTCGTCGACCTTGTGCATTGCAGCCGAATCATTGGCAAGCTGCATCTCGAGCAAGGATACGTTCATTTTCAATGCTGTCAGCATTTGACCGAGTTCATCGTGAACTTCCATCGCGATGTGCTTTCTTTCCTCCTCGCGCACCGCCTCCATATGCGCGGACAACTGACGCAGCTGTTCGCTCGACTCCAGCAGTTCGAGTTCGGTGTGTTTGCGCTCGTCGGCCTTCAGTTCGAACTGGTTCTGATGGCCTCGCAGCTTGGCCACTACATGCTTGCGGACAGTCACATCGGTCAGCAAGCCTACGCGATCGTCGGGCGCGAGGCGGTGATCCTTTTGCTCGCGACGAGCGGCCCAGCGAGATGGAGACGGACTTTGGCTGGACATGTTTGCTCACCCTCGGGACATGAGGCGAGTCTATGGAGCGAAGGGTATCGATTCAATCACGTTCGAGGCGGGTTCGTTATCTCAAAGGTAATGTTCTTTTGATCTGATAGCTAAGACCGTGACTGGACTGTTCAAGAGGGTAGGACCTCGTCACTTAGGGGTTTTCCCTGTTGCACCGCAGGATGTGTCGGTCAGTGCAGGGCGATCTCGGCGGCATCTATAACAGCGGTTATTGGGGCGGCCGGTATCGAGGCGCCCCTCATGGAGTTTGGCGCCGTCGGCAAGCCGGCCAGCGTGTCCAGATCATCAAGCGCGACGGTGCGAAGGGCGGCGTCCTCAAGCTCGGAACTGAAATCGTGAGCTCGCAGGATGGGAGTATTGCCGGCCTGCTGGGCGCGTCGCCAGGCGCCTCGACCGCTGCGCCGATCATGCCCAGCCTGCTCGAGAAGGTGTTCAAGGACAAGGTCGCTACGTCGGCCTGGCAGGAAAAGATCCGCCAGATCGTTCCAAGCTACGGGACCAGACTCAACGTCAGCCCGGCCAAGGTCTATCAGGAATGGACCTATACCAGCGGCGTGCTGCAACTGACGCCGCCGCCGCAGATCGATCTCTCGGTCGCGCCGCGTTCGAATTCGGCAACGAGCACGCCCACGCCCGCCAAGGCTGCGGCTGACATGGCGCCGTAAGCGCGATGGGCGCTGTCAAGGGTCCTGTTGCAGTAAGGGAGCAGGCTATTGCGATAGATGAACTGATCGGGACAGGTATGTCGCGATCTATGTTGAAACCAAGGCACACGAAGGGAATGGCGCGCGAACCGCGGCATCCCCGTAGTGTTTCATCACGAATATCACGGGCAGAGGAACATCGTGAAACGGATAACGAAGACGAGCTCAACGAACCTACCTAACGGCAGACGCGATCTGCTTCGCGCCTTGGGCGTTGGGGCTGTCGCCGTGACTGTGGGTGCAAGCATTGCGGGGGCTCGTGAGGCCGTCGCTGCGAGCGCGGGAGCAAGCACCTCGATGGGTGCTGGAGTACGAGCGTTCAGGCTATACACTGGGCCCGACAATGCGTCGCATGTGCTTGGAGGCACGATAGACCTAAAGGATCGTGATGATGTGGTCGCCATCCATTTTAAGGAAACGCCGGCGCACTCCTCGTACGATTGGCACGCTGCCCCGGAGTCGCAATACGTGATTACGCTGTCGGGAACGCTTGAATTCACTACCCCTGACGGCGAGACATTCGTGGTGCGCCCGGCGATGTCCTGCTCGCAGAGGACAATATCGGCATCGGCCACAAATGGCGCCTGATAGACGATCAACCGTGGAGGCGCGCATATGTAGTGCTGAAGCCCGACGTCAAGGATTCCTTCGTGGCGAAAACCAGTGGTTGAGCCGACATGCCAGAGATAGACACTGAAATCGGCACCGGCGATGGTATTACCAACTCGTGCATGTCGGCGGCGGGAGCCGCCGCATCTTTCCGAATGTGACGTGCGTCAAATCCCGCAAGCGTTCAACGAGGCCATAAGGCGGGGAGCATAGTCGTTTACGCGGTTGCATGGAGGACCGGGTGGCTAAATTGTGCGATTCTCCGCAAGCTAATCTCGGCGTTACGCATCATTAAGCTGCACCTAATCCCTGCTTTCGCAGAATCAAATTCCAGCCTGTTTTTGGTGTCGGCAACCTTCGATCTACCTCGCGATTGAACACGAGGCAATACCCAGGAACGATAGCTGAGACCTGTTCGTTCCTGCATCGAAGCCTGCTCTTGGAGATGGTTATGAACGGCCGGAAACGATTGGTTAAATTGGGTGCAGCGCTCAGCATGGGCGGGATGGCTCTGGCATGCTCGGCCACAGCGGACGCAAGCGTTGTGGTGGGAGTGGCGGGTCCGATGACGGGGGAGTACGCGTCGGGGGGCGATCAGTTTCGCAAGGGCGCAGAACAGGCAGTGAAGGACATCAACGCGTCAGGCGGTTTGCTCGGACAGCAACTCGACCTGGTCGTCGGTGATGACGTTTGCGATCCCAAGCAGGCGGTTTCCGTCGCCAACAGTTTCGTCAACAAGAAGGTGGTATTCGTCGATGGCCATTGGTGCTCCAGTTCCACGTTGCCCGCGTCAGATGTCTACAACGACGCGCAGATTCCGCAGGTGACTGTGTCGACCAACCCCAAAATTACGGAGCGCGGCATTAAGGGAATTTTCCGTATCACGGGCAGGGACGACCAGCAGGGACAGGTCGCGGCGGACTATATCGCCGCGAACTTTAAGGGCAAGAAAATCGCCGTCATTGACGACAAGACGGCGTATGGCGGCGGTCTGGCGGACGAGATTGCAAAAGATCTGGCGACGAAGCAGACACCCGTGGCGCTGCGCCAGTCGATCACGGCCGGTGAGAAAGACTACTCCGGCCTGATCAGCAAGCTGAAGGCGAACGGCATTCAGATCCTTGCATACGGCGGCTACTACCAGGAAGTGGCGCTGATCCTTCGCCAGGCGGCGCAGGCCGGGCTGGATCTGACGGTCCTCGGCGGCGACACGCTGACGAACAATGAACTGGTTACCGCGGCTGGACCGGAGATCAACAAGGTTCTGTTTACCTTCCCGCCCGACCCGCGTAAGAGGGCGGCAGCTGCAAAGGTGGTGGCGGCGTTTCGCGCGCAGAAGATCGAGCCGGAGGGCTACATGCTGTACTCGTACGCCGCCATGCAGGTTTTTGCAGAGGCTGCGAAGAAAGCCAACTCCACGGACTATGCGGCGATCGTGAAGCAGCTTCACAACGCATCGTTCAGCACGGTAGTCGGCCAGGTGGACTTCGACGCGAAAGGCGATCTGAAGAGCCCGGGCTATGTGGTCTACCGGTGGAAGGGCAACAACTACGACTATGTGAAGTGACGCGTCCTGTCCAGTCTATGTAGCAAGGAAAGAGGCGGTGCGTCGTTCTACTGCGCCGCCTCTGCAGCAGATTCACCGGAGAGGACATGAGCCAGGCACTGCAACAACTAATTAATGGGCTGACCTTGGGCGCCGTCTACGGCCTGATCGCGATCGGCTACACGATGGTCTACGGCATTATCGGCATGATCAATTTCGCTCATGGCGATATTTACATGGTGAGCGCGTTCATCGCCGTGACCTGCTTCACGCTGGTTGCTGGCAGCGGGGTCTCGTCTGTGGTGGCGAGCATCGCAACTACGCTGATCGTATCGATCGCACTGACGTCCGTATTCGGCTGGACCGTCGAACGTGTCGGATATCGGCCGCTTCGCGGATCCAATCGACTCGCGCCACTGATCTCGTCAATCGGGATTTCCATCTTCCTTCAGAACATGGTTCAGCTTACTCAAGGCGCGCGAGTCAAGTCTATTCAGCCGCTCGTGACGGGAGGCGTGAACCTTTTCTCCGGTGAGCAATTTCACGGGCCATACGTTTCGTACGTGCAAATTCTCATCGTTGCAGTAACGATCCTGTTGATGTGCGCCTTCACGTTGTTCATCAATAAAACACCTTTCGGCAGACAGCAGCGAGCCTGCGAGCAGGATCAGCGGATGATGCAGTTCCTCGGCTACAACGTCGATCGGATCATCGCCCTGACGTTCATGATTGGCGCCGCACTGGCGGCCGTCGCAGGCGTCATGGTGACGCTCTACTACGGTGTGATCGACTTCTCGATCGGATTCGAGGCGGGTATCAAGGCGTTTACCGCAGCCGTGCTCGGCGGCATCGGCTCGATTCCCGGGGCAATGCTGGGCGGTGTGATCATCGGTTTGATCGAAGCATTCTGGGCTGCCTACCTCTCGCCCGAATACAAGGATGTGGCCACGTTCGTCATCCTGATTGTGGTCTTGATGTTTCGTCCATCCGGGCTTCTCGGCCGACCCGAAGTGGAGAAGGTGTGATGAGTTCGACAGTCATGCAAGAAACGAATCTACATTTTCGCGTCAAGGATGCACTTGGCGCGGCGCTGGTCGCCGGCCTCGTCGGCTTGCCTATGCTGGGTTTGACAACGCGAGATGGCAGCAATGGTCTCGAGGTTCAGACGCGATGGGCGCTGCTGGCGGCTTTCATCGCGATCGCATTTGCCGGGCGCCTCGTCATGCAGCTTTTGCTGCAGCGTTTTAGTCTTTTTTCAAAGCGTCGGTCGCGCGCCAGACCCGCTCCTCAAGTTGCGGGTAATGGCTCGCTTGTCTGGGCCGGCGCCGGATGCGTGGCGTTCGCCGTGTTGTTGCCTGCGTTGTTCGCCGGAAACCGCTACGTCGTCGATACAGCGACGACCGTACTGATTTACGTCATGCTTGGCTGGGGCCTGAATGTCGTCGTCGGTCTGGCGGGGCTGCTGGACCTCGGTTATGTTGCGTTCTATGCGGTGGGCGCGTACACATACGGCCTGTTATCGACGCATTTCGGCTTTGGTTTCTGGCAGTGTTTGCCGATCGCCGGCGGCCTCGCTGCGGCATTCGGCATGTTGCTTGGTTACCCGACTCTCCGGCTCAGAGGCGATTATCTGGCCATCGTCACGCTCGGATTCGGGGAAATCATACGGTTGATACTCGTGAATTGGGGCGACGTGACAGGCGGACCCAACGGCGTCTCGTCCATTCCGAAGCCGACCTTCTTCGGGCTCCCCATGCAGGCATCTGGCGACGGTCCGACCTTCGCGACTGTGTTCGGCCTTGATTACTCTCCCGGCCAGCGAGTCGTCTTTCTGTACTACCTGATCCTCGCACTTGCGCTGCTGACGAACCTGCTCGTCTCGCGGCTCAGACGGCTGCCCGTTGGGCGCGCGTGGGAAGCGGTGCGCGAAGACGAGATCGCCTGCAAAGCAATGGGCATCAACGTAACCAATGTGAAACTGTCCGCCTTTGCGACTGGTGCAATGCTGGCAGGATTCGCCGGCGTGTTCTTCGCCGCACGGCAGGGGTTCATTTCGCCAGAGAGCTTCACATTTTCGGAGTCGGCCACGATTCTCGCGATCGTGGTGCTCGGCGGTATGGGAAGCCAGCTCGGCGTCGTCCTTGCGGCAGCCTTGCTGGTGATTTTGCCCGAGTTAGGGCGTGATTTCTCCGAGTACAGAATGCTGCTTTTCGGTATTGCAATGGTGTTTATCATGGTCGTGCGACCCGGCGGGCTGATCAGCCATCGCCGTGCGACTGTCAGCGCGCCCGGCGTGGAGGCAAAGCCATGAACGCATCCACTTCGCTGCTCAGCGTTGAGAATCTCACAATGCAGTTTGGCGGGCTTCGCGCGATCGAAGACCTGTCCATGACGGCGCGCGCAGGAGAGGTGACGTCGGTGATCGGGCCGAACGGGGCCGGAAAGACGACATTTTTTAACTGCCTGACGGGCTTCTACAAGCCGACCAAAGGCGCCATCACGTTGGGGCATCCCCGTCATCGGAAGCTTCGGCTGGATGCGATGAAGAATGTCGACGTCGCACGGATTGGCCAGGTCGTCAGAACGTTCCAGAACATACGGTTGTTCCCGCGGATGACCGTGCTCGAGAACCTGATGATTGCCCAGCACAATGTGTTGCAGGACGCGTCCAGGTTCTCGATTGCTGGCGCACTTAATGCGAGGTCGTTTCGACGCGCGAACGACAAGGCGATAGAAAACGCCTTAACGTGGCTTGAGCGATTAGGCGTTCGAGATATAGCCAACAAACCTGCCGGCGACATGCCATATGGGGTGCAGCGTCGCGTCGAGATCGCGCGCGCGATGTGCGCGGACCCCATTCTGCTGTGTCTGGATGAGCCGGCTGCCGGCCTTAATCCGCGCGAGTCGGCGGAACTCACCGCGTTGTTGACCTCGCTTGCGAGGGAGCAGGGCATCGGCATATTGTTGATTGAGCACGATATGAGCGTCGTCATGAAGGTTTCAGACCATATTGTCGTGCTCAATCACGGGAAGAAAATTGCAGAAGGCTTGCCTGCTGACATCAAGGTGAATCCTGAGGTGATCAGCGCATACCTCGGCGAGGACGACGAGACGTCGTCACACGATGAAGCATCGCAGGAGAAATCAGCTCATGCTTAAGATTGCCGAACTCAGTGCCCACTATGGCAGCGTCCAGGCACTACGCGGGGTCAGTCTGAGTGTGAAGACCGGTGAGATCGTCACGTTGATCGGCGCGAACGGCGCAGGCAAGTCGACACTGATGAATACCATTTTCGGCTATCCACGGGCCAGTGGCGGCACGGTCGAATTCGACGGACAGAATATTTCGAAACTGCCATCGCATGCGATCGGCAAACTCGATATTGCGGTTGTGCCCGAAGGGCGCCGTATCTTTCAGCGGATGACCGTGCTCGAAAATCTTCTGATGGGTGATACGTCGGGTAACCGCCGGACCGCGGATGCTCTCGAGCGGATGTATGAGATGTTCCCGATCCTGAGGAGCAGAGCCTCGCAGCGTGCCGGCACGCTGTCAGGAGGGGAGCAACAGATGCTCGCGATAGGACGCGCATTGATGTCGCGGCCGAGATTGCTCCTGCTCGATGAGCCGTCGCTCGGTCTCGCGCCGATCTTCATCAAGAAGATTTTTTCGGTCATCAAGGAGTTGAACGAGCAGCTCGGGATGACGATTCTGCTTGTCGAACAGAACGCTCATCATGCTTTGCGCGTCGCGCATCGAGGGTACGTGCTCCAGCACGGACAGATCGCCCTCGGCGGGAGCGGCGCTGAGTTGCTGGCCAACCCTGCTGTGCGGGCGGCGTATCTGGAGGGCGACACCGCCCAACTGGATGCCGCCTGAGCGGTGATCTGAAGGGCGCGGGGTGCTCGCCCCCCTTTCGAGGTTCGAGGCAGGCGAATTGCGGCAGTTCTCCGCAGAGTGATGGTGCCCTGTAGTGAGTTGAGCGCCATTGCGGAAAGGGGTTCTCCGGCCTACGTAGGGGCGTCTATCCTTAAGAAATGTGCAGAATTCCGCGAAAATTAGCCGAGCCCTCTCAAGACCGGAATTTCGCAAAGATCCAGAATGCTGTAAACCGAATCGATCGTCGCTATGGGATTGCGTTCCAGAATGAGGGCCGATCCATGAGCCTGCCTACTGGGACTGCACGGGACGATGGCGGCATATACGGAACGAATTCAAGTGCAGGGCACCGGCCCGCACGCTCAATGAACTGGTTTTTTGTGGAGTTTTCGCATGAAAGTGCTCATCGTTTTCGCTCACCCCGAACCCAAGTCGTTCAATGGTGCGCTGAAAGATACGGCTGTCTCGACTCTGAAAGCGCAGGGGCACGAGGTTCAGGTAACCGACCTGTATCAACTGAAGTGGCGGCCCGAGCTCGGCGGCGAAGACTTCGTGGGTGAGCGTCTCAACCCTGACTTCCTTGACCTCTCGGCGGAACAGGAACATATGTTCGGGACGTCCACGAAACCGACGCCTGACGTCTACGCCGAGCAGCAGAAGGTGCTCTGGTCCGATCTGATCATCTTCCAGTATCCGATGTGGT
Source organism: Paraburkholderia sp. GAS334 (assembly GCF_050436625.1). Lineage (NCBI taxonomy): Bacteria > Pseudomonadati > Pseudomonadota > Betaproteobacteria > Burkholderiales > Burkholderiaceae > Paraburkholderia > Paraburkholderia sp. GAS334. The sequence goes on from NZ_JBNDMO010000033.1 coordinate 29,267, forward strand.
GGTTCGGGATGCCGGCGATTCTGAAGGGCTGGGTGGATCGCGTGATGACCCGCGGATTCGCCTATGCGACCGGGCGAAAATACGAGACCGGTATGTTCAGGGGCCGCAAGGCGATGGTCTCGACCACGACGGGAACGGCCGCGAGCCTTTACGAACCGGACGGTGTCGACGGTGATATCAATCACATTCTATGGCCGATCCACAACGGGATCTTCAATTACCTTGGCTTCGATGTGCTGCCGCCGCATGTGTCGTGGATGCCTGGCCGCGTGAGCCCCGCGGAGCGGCAAGCGTACCTCGACTCCTACGCAGCGCGGTTGCGCACGCTCGAGAGCACGGAGCCCTTGTTCTTCCATCCCTTTGCGGACTTTGGTCCTGACCAACGTCTGAAGCCAGGTGTGGTGGCCCGTTCCGGCTTCCAATGGAACCCGGCCGTCGGCCAGTTGCATGATGATGCGGCAGAAACGTACACGCCGAAGAAGATTGCGAACGCGGGATGATCCGGTGTGGCGTCGGGCCGCAGCTGATTTCGAAAGCTTCTGTGGCCCAGCGTCGAAACTGACCAGGAGTGAAACACACGATGGAAAAGCTGCCCATGTTTCAGAAGCTGCACCACGTCTGCATCGTGGTTCGTGACATTGAGAAGGCCGTGAAGTATTACGAGTCGATCGGAGTCGGTCCGTGGACAGATTTTCCGGCGATGGGTGCGTACGAACTGGACGGCTATGATCGTCCAGCCTTTCTGAAGATGCGTTATAAGTTCGCGAACATCGACAACGCCCAACTGCAGCTTTGCCAGCCAGGAGACGGAGACACGCCGCAACGACGTTTCCTGGAGTCACGCGGCGAGGGTGTTTTTCATCTCGGTTTCTCTGTCGAGAGCTGTGACAAGGCGGAGGAACAGGCAGCGAGCGCCGGACTGGATGTCTTGGCACGCGGGCGTCTCGATGATCGAAGCGGCTTCACGTACTTCAAGACGGTCGACGAAGGTGCTGGAGTCACGTTGGAGGTTCGGGCACCGAGTACCAAGGCAGCTCAAGGCATCAAGTCCTGATACACACTTGCAAAGAACTTCCCAGAATTCTTCTTCGCACCCGACAAGACAGTTCTAACAGCGCCGGGCGATCATTGCCCGGCGGGCAGTTCCTGAGATTCACCATCGAGGTGATCCCCCGGAAGCAAGTCGGCGGCCGAGGCAAGGCCGTGAACCTGAAGCGTTGCGCAAGGCAGCGCGTGATCCTTTCGTTATCCCAGTCGCCCTAACCCTGACCGAACTCAGAACTGCCCCGCGGTACGCTGCGGGGCATCGTCATTTTTATCTCATGACGAACGGGTTTGCAGTCTTGACCCCAGTATTGATCCAGACGCTTTTCGTTTGCAGATACTCGCGGATCGCGTCGATACCGTTCTCGCGGCCGAGTCCCGAATCCTTGTAGCCGCCGAACGGCGACATGTAGCTCACCGCGCGATAGCTGTTCACCCAGACCATGCCGGCCTGTAGCTTTTCAGCGACACGAATGGACCGGCCAATATCCTTCGTCCAGACACCTGAGCCCAGACCGAAGCGCACATCATTGGCCAGTGCAACCGCCTCGTCTTCGTCTTTGAACTTGATGATCGACAGGATGGGACCAAAGACCTCTTCCTGGGCGATCCGCATCCTGTTGTTCACGTCGCCGAAAATGGTCGGCTCGACGAACCAGCCTTTACCGCATTCGGGGGCACTACCGGGCTTTCCACCGAGCAGCAACGTCGCGCCTTCCTGCTTCGCGGTTTCAATGTAAGACAGGACTTTCTGGTATTGAGGACGCGTCGTTACCGGCCCGACCTGTGTATCCATGCTCGATGGATCCCCCATTTTTGCGGTGCGTGCCAGCGTCAGGAGTTTGTCGACGAACGTGTCGTAGATGCTTTCTTGCAACAACAGCCGCGAGCCGGCAATACAGGTCTGTCCGGTCGCGGCGAAGATGCCGGAAACCGCGCCATTCACTGCGTCTTCCAGATCGGCATCCTCGAACACGATGTTGGGTGACTTGCCGCCGAGTTCGAGACTAACGTGTTTGAATTGACGTGCTGCCGCCTCGTTGATCGCCCGGCCTGTGGAATCTGCGCCGGTGAACGTGATCTTCTTGACCAGGGGGTGTTCCACCAATGGCGAGCCGACGTCCGCACCGAATCCGGTCACGACGTTCACTACGCCCGGCGGAAAGCCGGCTTCGGTGAAGAGTTTCGCAAACTCGATCGTGGACACCGAAGTGAATTCGGACGGTTTGATCACAACCGTGCAACCTGCGGCCAACGCGGGCGCGATCTTCCATGTTGCCAGTAGCAGGGGCGAATTCCACGGCGTGATCGCGGCGACGACGCCCAACGGTTCATTGCGCGTGAAGTTGAAGTATCCCTTCTTGTCGAGCGGAATGACGGCGCCCTGAATCTTGTCCGCCAGACCGCCAAAATAGTAATACCACTGGGGCAAATACTGGCACTGGCCGAGCATTTCCGCCATGAGCTTGCCGTTGTCCCGAACTTCGAGTTCGGCAAGCCGCTTTGCGTCTCGTGCGATCAGGTCGCCGACCCGATGAAGCAGCAGGCCTCGCTGGCTCGGAGACATCTGTGACCATGGCCCTGTGCTGAATGCGGCATGCGCCGCCTGCACAGCTCGATCGACGTCGGTCCCGTTGCCTTTTGCAATCTGCGCCCAGCTTTCTCCCGTGAACGGATTTTCCGTATCGAACCATTCGCCCGAAGTGGGCTGGCAAGATTCGCCGTTGATATACATCTCAAATCGTTGCATGACTCTCGTCTCCAATTGATATTGAATCAGGCGCCAACGGGCAGACGTCGCTGGGACTCAGCCAGGATTTCCTGCGCCTTCAGAATGACCGGCCTGTCTACCATGCGACCGTCCACAGCGACGGCCGCGCCGTGGGATGCAGCTGCGCCTTCGACAACCCGGTGCGCCCATTCGACATCTTTCTCGCTAGGGACGAATGCAGCATTGACCGCAGCGACTTGCCTCGGATGAATACAGAGCTTGGCGCCGAAGCCGAGCCGCTTTGCACGGATCGTGTCGCGCGTGATCTGCTCGGGATCGTCGAGTGTGGTGCTGACTCCGTCCACCGGCGGCAGCAGGTTGCCGATGCGAGAGGCGAAGACGATCTGTGAGCGGAAGTACAGAAGCTGCTCATCGTCGCCGTCAATACCGAGGTCGAGCTGGAAATCCACATTGCCGAATACGAGTCGGGTGGTCAGCCGGTGTTGGGCGATAGCGACCACATTCCGAAAACCCTGAGCGGTCTCGATCATCGGCAGGATGTCGGTCGGCTTGCCCGCGAACTCGCACAGGAAGATATCGTCGATGCGTTCCGTCTTGGGCAGCATGACGGCGGCGACGGATGGCGCACGACATACGGCGATGTCGTCGCGAAACCACTCGCTGTTCACATCATTTACCCGCACTGCCACCGGCGTACTGTTCGTCGAAAGCCACTCGGCGAGGGCCGCCCGCGCGATCTTCTTCTCAGTAGGAGGCACTGCATCTTCCAGATCGATAACGACCACATCGACACCCGACGCAGCCGCCTTGGCGAACCTGTCCGGTCGGTTGCCGGGAACGAAGAGATAGGAGCGGGGTGCAAGGTCAGCCATGTTGGGCCTCCAGTTTCGATTCGGGGAGCAGTTTGGGTACGACGGTTGCATCGGTAATCGTCCATACCGATGTGATTGAGCGCTTGAGTTCGTCTTCGGTGGCCGCATTGCCATACAAACCCAGCGTCATCGTTTTGTGCTCGAGTTCAGCGCGCGTGAGCGTGTTGCCCGGATCGCCCTTGGGATCATCCACGCGGCCCTCGAAGGTGCGGCTATCCTTCGTCTGAACGATGACCTTCCCAATCCAACGTGACGGATAGGCCGTATCGACTTCAGGGTCGAGCACCATCGAGACTTTCTTGCAGAAGTGCGCGATCCTGCTTTCCTTGTAATGGCCGTCGAACTCACGTACGCCCGCATGGCCGAATTCCGCGACCAGAGCGAGCACGGTGCCCATGGAGAACTTCGCCTGATGAACAGTCTTAGGGTCGGTTACCGGTCCGAGGACATCAATGGCGGCCTGGTGAACATGAGTCACCACTGTCTCGATGTCGTCCGATGCGATTTGCTCTCGCTCGATGACCTGCAGCAGAGCATCGGCCGCGGGATGAGTGTGCCGGCAGGAAGCGTGATACTTGAAAGACGTTTCGATTAGCGCCCATCGCTTGCCGAGCGCTTCGGCGAGTTTGTCCGGATGCGTTTGCGTGGACATGCCGGCCCCCATGCCTTTCGCACCCTCGAAGATGTCCTTCGCGCCGGTGAAGCCGTCGGCCGCCAGGTAGGCGGCGAGAAGACCGTTCGCCGCAGCCTTGGCCGTATGCAACTGCTTGGAGTCTGCAGCGTCTTTCAAAAATTCCCAGAGTCCGGCTGCCTGGGTGCCGGCGGAGCCAAACGCGCTCACCATCTGTTCGTCGCTCAATCGCAGAAGATTACCGACCGCTGCGGCGGCTGCGATCGTCCCGACCGTACCGGTGGTATGAAAAATCTTGTAGTGCGACCGGCCGAGGAATTCACCAACACGGATGCCCACTTCATAGCCTGCGACAGACGCTGCGACGAACTCTTTGCCGCTTTTGCCAAGCGCTTGCGCGGCGGCCCACGCTGCGGGGAAGACGACGGTTGCCGGATGCAGGACCGAACTGTTGTGAAGGTCGTCCTGTTCAGCGAAGTGTGATGCTGCGGCGTTGATCATCGCCGCGAAGAGCGGGCTGGTCGTTCGGCGGGAGATCAGTACTTCGCAGGGACCGGACTGCGGCCCGAAATCGAATGCGTGCTTCTGGATCGTCTCGACGGGGCGCGCTTCGCGGCCAGCCAGTGCTGATCCGAACCAGTCAAGGAAGAGGTCTTCCGTGCGTGCCACCACGTCCTTGGGGATCTGTTCAAACTTGAGATTGGCCGCAAACGAAGCAAGAATCTGGGTGTTGCTCATAACAGGCTTACCTTAACTGGGGGAGTTAGATCACGGCCGCTTCACGAAGCTCGCGGATGGCATGGGTCGAAAAGCCCAGTTCATTCAAAAGGGCTTCGGTGTGCTGGCCTAGCGCGGGCACGGCGTCCAGTCGAACATCGGATGCTGTACTGATGCCTGGCGGCAGCAGGGCGGGAATGGAACCGGCAGGTGAGTCGATGTTCACCCAACGATTGCGTTCCTTAAGCTGCGGATGCGACCACACGTCGGGCATATCATTCATTCGCGCGTTGGCGATCTGCGCGCTATCCAGCCGACTGATGACTTCTTCCGAAGTCAGTTTGCTGAATGCGGCGACAATGATTTCGCGCAGTTCCTCGCGTGCTGCTACCCGCTTCGAGTTGGAACTGAAACGAGGATCGATGGCGAGCTCGGGTTCCAGCAGAACCTGTGAGCAGAAGACACCCCATTCACGTTCGTTCTGCAATCCCAGCATGACTGTCTTTGCATCGCCGGCGGGGAAGGGGCCGTAGGGGTAGATGGTCGCGTGAGCGGCTCCTGCGCGAGGTGGCGGCGATGCGCCATCGAACGCGTAGTAAAGGGGATACGTCATCCACTCCACCATGCTCTCAAGCATCGAGACGTCGATTTCCCGTCCCAAGCCGGTCCTTGATTGTTGCAGAAGCGCGGAGAGAATGTTCGTGTAGGCGTACATCCCTGCAGCGATGTCAGCAATGGAACAGCCGGCTTTGGCCGGTGAGTCCGGACCGCCGGTAATCGACAGGAACCCGGACTCGCTCTGGATCAGCAGGTCGTATGCCTTCTTGTCCCGATAGGGACCATCGGATCCGTAACCGGAGATGTTGCAGACAATCAGGCGGGGATACCTGTCACGCAACGCCTCATACGACAACCCCAGTCGCGCCGCGGCGCCGGGTGCCAGGTTCTGCACCAGCACGTCGGTGTCCTCAAGCAGGCGCTCGAGAATATCCTGCGCCTGCGGGGCCTTGACGTCCAGCGTGAGGCTCTCCTTCGAGCGGTTGCACCATACAAAGTGCGAGGCCATGCCGTGCACGCGCTCATCGTAGGCGCGCGCGAAGTCGCCGACGCCTGGGCGTTCGATCTTGATCACGCGTGCGCCAAGATCCGCAAGTTGACGGGTGCAAAATGGTGCTGCAATCGCGTGTTCGAGGGTGACGACCTTCACGCCGTCCAGCGGTTTCATGTCCGTCTCCTCAGAAAGAGCGCGGCAGTCCGAGCAGATGCTCGGCTACATACGAAAGAATGAGATTGGTCGAGATCGGCGCGACCTGATAGAGCCGTGTCTCGCGGAATTTGCGTTCGACGTCGTATTCGTTCGCAAACCCGAAGCCACCGTGGAACTGCAGGCAAGCGTTCGCGGCTTCCCACGAAGCGTCCGCGGCAAGCAGCTTGGCCATGTTGGCTTGCGCGCCGGCCGGTAGTTTGGCGTCGAAGAGCTCGCAGGCCTTATAGCGCATCAAGCTCGCCGCTTCGACGTTGACGTGCGCGCGAGCGATCGGAAACTGCACGCCCTGGTTCTGTCCTATCGGGCGGCCGAAGACGACGCGTTCCTTGACGTACTTACAAACCTTGTCGAGGAACCAGTACCCGTCGCCGATACATTCAGCGGCAATCAGTGTCCGCTCGGCATTCAGGCCATCAAGGATGTATTTGAAGCCTTTGCCTTCCTCACCGATCAGGTTTTCGACGGGGATCTCGAGGTTGTCGAAAAAAAGTTCGTTAGTCTCGTGATTCACCATGTTCGGGATGGGGCGAACGGTCATGCCTTTGCCGATTGCCTGATGCAGGTCGACCAGAAATATCGACATGCCTTCGGATTTCTTGGCGACCTGATCGATCGGAGTGGTCCGCGCGAGCAGGATCATGAGATCGGAATGCTGGATCCGGGAGATCCACACCTTCTGACCGTTGACGACGTATCTGTCGCCTTTGCGAACCGCGGTTGTCTTGAGCTTCGTGGTGTCGCTGCCGGTCGTCGGCTCGGTCACGCCCATCGACTGAAGCCGCAACTTTCCGCTGGCGATTTCCGGAAGGTACCGGGCCTTTTGCTCTGCCGAGCCGTGCCTAAGGAGTGTCCCCATGTTGTACATCTGTCCGTGACACGCGCCGGAATTTCCACCGCTGCGGTTGATCTCTTCCATGATCACCGAAGCTTCGGTCAGTCCGAGCCCCGAGCCGCCATATTCCTGCGGAATAAGGGCTGCCAGCCAACCGGCGTCGGTTAGGGCTTGCACAAACGCCTCGGGGTAGGCTCGTTCCTCGTCGATTTTGCGGAAATACTCGGCGGGAAAGTTGGAACACAAATCGCGAACCGCTTCGCGAATGTCCTGATAGGGGTCAACGTTAGCCAGCACTTGTCTCTACTCCTCAGAGTTTATTTTTGAAAAACATACGCGGGTGCCGTTAGCGTCGCCTCGGCATCGACGCACAACATGCCATCGGAATTGGCTGCCCAGAGCTTCACTTTGGTCGATCCGGGGGCACGGGCTGCGTAGATAAAAAAGGGGGCGCAGTCAAATAGCGGGTTGACCGCTTTGAATGAGAAAGAAGCGATCGATTCGCCGGGAAGGCTGCGCCGGACGAGATCGATCAGCAACGTCGCAGTCAGTGGCCCGTGAACGACCAGCGCCGGATAGCCTTCCTGCTCATGGGCGTAGGTGCGGTCATAGTGAATGCGGTGGCCGTTGAAGGTATCTGCGGAGTAGCGAAAGAGCAGCACCGGGTCGGGCACGATCTCCCGTTTCCAGGTGAACTCTGCCGGCGCGGTCGGGCCGGTTGCCGCGATGTACGCCGTCGTCGCGGACTCGCGGTACACAACGTCCTGTTCCTCAGAAATCAGCGGACCTTCGAGGTCTTCCAGTTCGTGACGCAGACGTACAAAAACGAGCTTTCCGGTGCGTCCTTCTTTGGCGGCTACGTCAAGAATTTGCGACGTCCTTGTGACTTCGCTGTCAACCACGAGTGGACGCTCGAACTGGACGCGGCTGCCCGCCCACATGCGTCTGGGCAGTGGCACCGGCGGCAGGAAACCACCGCGTGTCGGATGTCCGTCCGCGCCGACCTGTGACTGCGAAACAATGTGAGGAAACAGCGCCCAGTGCCACAGCGGAGGCAACGGAGAGCCGGCACGCGGGACGTCCTCATAGTCCAGCGTCGCAGCGAGTTGTTGCGCGAGACGTGGGGAGACGAATTCGCGTTCGGCCTGTGTACGGCCGATCCAGGAGCGCAGGTAGTTAAGTTCAGCAGTCATTGGGTCGTCGGGTAGCGTCGTTCACGCTAGATTGACGCACCGGCCTGCTGACTACAATTTGTGTGTGGAGAAGAGGGCTTTAAACGCAGACTAACTGCTGACGTTCAGGCCGGCTGGCGCTCATGATCGGTTTTGCACTTCTGCGTGAGGAGGTCGACCAGTTCCCGCGCGAAAGACGGCAACAGATCGAGGTTGCGCACGCAGATCAGCAGATTTCGCGTCGCCCAGTCGTCCTCGATTTCAACGAGCCGGATGTTCATGGTTTTCACGTAGCGTACCGCTGACGAGCAAGGCAACACGCCGATCCCGACGTTAGCCTCGATCATTCGGCACAGCGCTTCGAAGTTACCCACTTCAATTCGCACCTGAAGCTTCTTGTGCATGTCGCTTGCTACGCGGTTCAGAAAGGTATGAATCGCGCTAGCTTCGGGCATTCCGACGAAGTCAAACCCGCTTGCCTCTTCAAATGGAATGGACGTCTTTCCGGCGAGGGGGTGCGAATTCGAGACCGCCAATATGAGCCGGTCTGAGCGGTACGGCAGGACTTGCAGGGATTCGGGCCTGACATTGCCGGCCACTATTCCGACGTCCGCAGTGCCTTCACTGACCGCACGCACCACGTCATGGCTCAACCTTTCGCGAAGCTCGACGTTCACGTCGGGATGGTCGGCGAGAAAGTCACGCAGGTCGTTAGGTAGGAATTCAGTCGTAGCGGTGGTGTTCGCAAAGATCCGCACATGACCTTTGATGCCGCGCGCGTACTCCTGCATGTCGCCACGCAACTGCTCGAGCTGCGACAGGACGAGCCGGGCGTGGTGAAGGAACGCCTGACCCGGTGGCGTGAGGGTAACCCCCTGGCTGGTCCGATACAGCAGTTTGGCTCCCATGCTTTCTTCCAGATTTTTGATCCGGGTGCTTGCTGCGGGCACAGACATATGAAATCGCTCGGCACCCCGCGTCAAGCTATCCGTCTCAGCAATACATGTGATGAGACGAAGATCAACCAGATCGAAATGCATGGCCATGATACGTGCTCCGAACGAAGAGATGCCCCGTGGATCAAGTGTAGCAAAGAGCAGAAATCCGCAAATCAGTATTTACGATGTTTTCGATCATATTTTTCTCAAATATCTATAGTGGAGCGCTATTGGAGATGATTCGCATGGTCCGTATTTTTATAATTGTGCAAAACTCCGCAAAATTAAAGGCGACTAGATCAAGACCGGAACAATTTCGCGCTGGACAATCGGTTCACGGTAGCGTGCCGCGTTCGTCAGAGCGGCAGAGCAGCCCAAACCATTCAATCTGGAGAAAGCGATGTTGATTGCGCCGTTCGAGAACGAGCCGTTCGATTTGTTCGACACCGAAAGTGCCAAAGCAGACATGCAGCAGGCGCTGAAAAAGGTGCGTGCCGAGTTTGGCCAGACCTATCCGCTGGTGATCAATGGCGAGCGCGTGCAGACCGAAGCGACACTCGTCTCGACGAATCCGTCGAATCCGGACGAGGTCGTGGGCTATACCGCCAAGGCGACGACGCGGCACGCGGACGCTGCGCTGGAAGCAGCCTGGGCGGCCTTCGAATCGTGGAAGCGTTGGAGCCAGGAAGATCGATCGCGCGTCATGTTGAAGGCCGCGGCAATCATGCGCAGGCGTAAGCGCGAGCTCGAGGCGTGGCTGGTTTATGAAATTGGCAAGAACTATGTCGAAGCAAGTGCCGAAGTCGCGGAAATGATCGACTTCACCGAGTACTACGCACGTCAGGCGATCAAGCACGTCGGCGGCCTCGGTTCGCTGATTGATTATTCGGGTGAGGAGAACGAGAGCTTCTACATCCCGCTGGGCGTGGGTGTGACGATTTCGCCGTGGAATTTCCCGATGGCGTTGATGACCGGCATGACGGTCGGCGCGATCGTGGTGGGTAATACGGTTGTTTGCAAGCCTGCGGAAGATACGGTGGTGTCACTGGCCAAGATCTTCGACATCTTCGCCGAAGCAGGTCTGCCGCCCGGCGTGGTGAATTATCTGCCGGGTACCGGACGCGAAATCGGTTCGTATCTGGTCGCCCATCCGAAGACGCGTTTCATCAACTTCACGGGCTCGCTCGCAACCGGTGCCCAGATCAACGAGTCCGCTGCAAAGCTTGCCGAAGGCCAGAAGTGGTTCAAGCGGGTTTTCCTCGAGTTGGGTGGCAAGGACGCGATCCTTGTCGATGAAACGGCCAATCTCGATGACGCAGCGACTGCAGTGATCCAGGCAGCGTTCGGCTATTCCGGCCAAAAGTGTTCGGCCTGCTCGCGTCTGATCGTGGTGGATTCGGTCTACGACGCATTGCTCGAGAAGGTCGTTGCGAAGACGAAGGAACTGGTTGTCAGTGAAGCGAAGGACAATCCGAGTTTCGGTCCGGTATGCAATGAACTTCAATACAAGAAGGTGCTGTCGTATATCGACATCGGTCACACCGAGGGCAAGCTTCTGACGGGTGGCAAGGCCGTGGAAAATGCAGCGGGCTATCTGATTGAGCCGACCATCTTTGGCGACGTGTCGCCTCGCGCGCGCATTGCACAAGAGGAAGTATTCGGACCGTTCGTCGCCGCGATCCGCGTCAAGGATTTCGACGAAGGTCTGGCTGTGGTCAATGACACGGTCTACGGGCTGACCGGCGCGCTCTTCTCGAACGACCGCAGCCGCATCGAACGGGCACGCCGTGATTTCCACGTCGGCAATCTGTACTTCAACCGCAAGTGTACGGGCGCGCTGGTTGGCGTGCAGCCGTTTGGCGGCTTCAACCTGACGGGTACCGATACCAAGACGGGCGGTCCTGACTACCTGTTGCAGTTCCTGCAAATGAAGGCAGTGGCTGAACGCCTGTAAGCGTGCGTGTTCCGGGGCGCCACAGACGGACAGCCCCGGTTCACACGGTAGGCTTTTAAAACGAACGGAATGAACACAATGGGCTTCATTGCAGACCGCATTGGCCAGATCGCCCCTGCGCAAACGATGACAATGGCAGCAAAAGCGGCAGAACTGCGCCGTGCCGGGAAGAACGTTATTTCCCTGTCGCAAGGCGAACCAGACTTTCACACGCCCGAGAACATCCAGGCAGCAGCGATTCGTGCAATGCGCGAAGGCAAGACGCGCTACACGGAGGCAGCGGGTATTCGGGAGTTGCGCGAGGCGATCGTCGCGAAACTGAAGCGCGACAACGGCGTCGACTACCCGGTGGATGGCGTCAGCGTGTCGGTTGGTGCGAAACAGGCGATTTTCGCGGCCTTTTTCGCGACCCTTAATCCGGGCGATGAAGTGATCGTGCCCGCGCCGTGCTGGGTCTCCTATCCGGAGATCGTCAAAATGGCGACCGGCACGCCTATCGTCGTGGCGTGCGATGAAGCGGCGGGGTTCAAACTGACGGCTGCTCAGCTGGAGGCGTCGATCACGCCGCGTACCAAGTGGCTGATGCTGAATTCGCCGTCGAACCCGACCGGGGCAGTTTACTCGGTTGAGGAACTCCGCACCATCGCGGAAGTACTGCGTCGACATCCCCATGTCTGGGTGCTGTCGGACGACATCTACGAAAAGCTCATCTACACCGGAAGTCCGTTCGTCAATATTTTTAACGTGGCGCCAGAGTTGCAGGAGCGGACGCTCATCATCAACGGCGTCTCCAAGGTGTACTCAATGACAGGCTGGCGGATTGGCTATTCCGCCGGACCGGCTGCGCTCATCCGGGCCATGAATCTCGTGCAAGGGCAGATTGTCACCAGTGCGTCGTCGGTGTCGCAATACGCTGCGATTGAAGCACTCAATGGTGATCAGTCATTCGTAGAGAGATCGCGATCGGCTTTCGACGAACGCCGGAAGCTTGTGGTCAAAACGCTGAGCGACATTCCGGGACTCCACAGTAACGAGCCCGAAGGCGCCTTTTATGCATTTGTCGGCTGCCACGGCGTCATTGGAAGCCGTACGCCGAGCGGCAGGCTTCTGGAGAACGACCAGGACTTCGTCATGTACCTGTTGGAAGAGGCGAACGTGGCGGTGGTTTCAGGTTCCGGTTTTCTGCTCTCGCCGTACTTCAGACTCTCTTATGCCGCATCACTCGACGACCTGAACGAAGCGCTCGCCCGGATTCGCGCCGCGTGTCAAAGCCTCGAAACAGTGGCGATCTGATCGTCCACAATCCACACACTGCTCGGCTCTCAGGAGCCCAACGAGCCTTCGAAGGTAAATCATGAGCGAAAGGATTGTCATCACGGGTGGTGGTGCAATTGGTTGTTCAATCGCGTATTTCCTCAGCCTCCAGAAGACGCCCGGACGCGAGATCTGGGTGATCGAAAAAGATCCGACCTATCAGATCGCGTCATCATCGCTCTCGGCCAGTTCGATCCGGCAGCAGTTTTCCACGCCTATTTGCATTCAGTTGTCGCAGTTCGGTTACAACTTCTTCTCCTCGTGCGAGCGGGAGAAGGCGCAGTACGGGGCCGGTGTCGATCTGGTGGATTGCGGCTATCTGTTCGTGGGCAATGCGCAGCAGGAGAGCGTGCTACGTCGGCGGAGCTCGCTCGCCAGATCGTTAGGCGTCGAGCTGCAGGAACATTCCGTTGAAGCGTTGCAGCAGCGCTACCCGTGGATGAACGTCAGCGATCTGACATATGCTGTTGAGGGCCTTGCAGGCGAAGGCTGGTTCGATGGTTACAGCGTCATGCAGTGGTTCAGAAATCGTGCGCGCGAGGCGGGCGTTCATTTCGCCACGGGTGAAGCGGCGGGCTACCGTACACGCGGAGACCGGATTACCCATGTCGAACTGACCGATGGGCGGGAAATCTCAGGGGACACGTTCGTGAATGCAAGCGGAGCGTGGTGCGCGTCTCTTGCAAAAAGCGTGGGTGTCGATCTGCCGGTTCGGCCAAGACGGCGTTCGGCGTTCGTCGTGTCATGTCCGACGTCGATCCCCGATATGCCGATCCTGATCGACACGTCTGGCGTGTACCTGCGTAGGGAGCAGAATCATTTCCTGTGCATCGTTTCGCCCTCGGCCGAGATGGATCTTGATAACTTGCCACTCGACGTGCAGTTTTCCGAATTTGACGAGATCATCTGGCCGACGCTGGCAGAACGGATCCCCGCGTTTGAAGCATTGCGCGTGGAGCACGCCTGGGCCGGTTACTATGAATACAACATCCTCGACCAGAACGGCATCGTCGGTCAGTCGGGCCCGGAAAACTCGTTTGTGGCGGCCGGTTTCAGCGGCCACGGCATGATGCACAGTCCGGGCGTCGGTCGTGCAATGGCCGAACTGCTGGGCTTCGGCGAGTTCAGAACGTTGGACCTCTCGCCGCTGTCGCCGGCACGGCTCACTTCGGGTCAACTCGTGATCGAGGAGGGTGTTTACTAGCGCCCGGCAGGCGGTCTATCAGTGAGGATGCAGACCACGCCCTCGCGCGTTTCGATACTGTCGGGGCGTGAGGTGCGTGGCGGACTTGAATTGACGCGTAAAGGCGCTGTGGTCCGCGTAGCCGCAGTCCGTCGCGATATCCGTAATGCTATTGTCAGTCGTTTCGAGCAGCTTGCACGCGTGGTCGATCCGCAATTTCATCAGCAGTTGCTTGGGCGTCAGATGAAACACTTCACGGGTCAGACGTTCCAACGTGTCGACAGAGATGGATGCGCGTTCCGCCGCTTCAGTGACCAGGATGTTCTGTCCGAGGTTCTGTTCCAGATAATCCAGATATTCCAGCAAGCGGCGGTAGCCGTGGTGCCGTTCGTCGGGGCGAGGCAGATCGCGCGAGATGCCGATCAGTCCGATCGCTTGCCCGTCTTCGTTGAGTACCGGGAACTTGGAGCTCAGGCACCAGTATCGATGCCCCGATCCGGACGAGTAGAGGCGCAGGCGATCGACAATCGGAGACTGGGTTTCGATAACGTTCAGATCTTGCGCGTTGGTGCTTGCACCGGTCACGGGAAATAGCTGGTCGGCCGTCTGGCCAATCACATCGTCGCGCGCCATCCCACTTCGGTTGATGAGCGTTTGATTAACGGAAAGGTAGCGCGCCTGGGCATCCTTGATGTAGTACAGCACGTCCGGAAAGCAGTCGAAGACGCGCTCGAGCATCTCGGGCTGCCGGTCCAGCTGTCGAAAGACCTCCACCAACATATCGGAATAGGCCTTGGCGGGCATAAGGGGATCAGCGCGAAGTCACAGTGATCCCGATTGTACAGGGGGGTGTAATCCGGGGCGGGAGCGAGGAAAGCGGCGGCGCGGCAGCTAGCCGCTCCACCGCTTTCCTGCAGGAATCCGCGCCTTGGTGCTTATTGACTCGCGTGGGCCCTGGCGCCAAGCAATGCTTCACGGAAACGGCTTCGCAGGTACGGACCGTCCCGGGGGGGAAGGGCGGTCGGTTCGGGATCGGTTCCGACCTTCACCGTGGCGAGCACAGGACCCGATGCCTTCAGAATGACGTCGACATACTCTTCGAGCTCGCCCTCGGCGTAGATCGTCGTCGCCTTTTCGAACCCGGCCGCGCGCGCGATTGCCGTGATGTCGACACCTCGCCCCGCGTGGGCCAGTTGCATGCCTGTTTCCGCGTAGTGTTCGTTGTCGATAACGACGATCGAGAGATTGGCCGGCCGATCAACGCCCACGGTCGCGAGCGACCCGAGGCCCATCATCATTTCACCGTCGCCAACGAACACGATCACGCGCTTCTCAGGTTGTGCAAGCGCAATGCCAAGACCGAAGCTGACAGCGCCTCCCATCGCACCCCAAAGGTAGAAGTTCTGTGGCGTATCGCCTGCGGCGGCCACATCGAAGGTCGGATTGCCAAGGCTGGTCACTACCAGAACGTCCTGCTGCCGATCGCGGAGAATCCGCTTCACCGTCAGTCGACGGTTCAGGGGCGTCGTCTGCTGAGTCATGTTCGTGCTCACTTGTTAAAGTTCTTGGTGCCGATGACGCGCTGTCCGATCAGGACGGCGACCATCCGGGAGGTGTTGTAGCCAAAATTCAACGCGGCGCGTACGGTTTCAGGGACTTCGGCGGGATCATCCGCGCGGTAGACATAAACGCCGGCCGATTCGAGGGCTTCCTGGGTGGATTTGCCCATGGCGACTTGCCAAGGATTGAATTCTCCCCATTCTCCGCGCATCGTGACCAGCATCACAATGGGCATGCGGCATTCGTGTTGCAGCGAGAGCATATTGATGCAGTTGCCCACGCCGCTCGACTGGAGCAGCAATACACCGCGTTGGCCACCGACCCATGCGCCGCCCATCATGGCCACGCCTTCTTCTTCGGTGGTCAGCGAAACCGCATGGATTTCGGCGTCTGCTTCGCAGAGTTCGATAAGACGTTTGTGCCCTGCATCAGGCACGTATGCCACTTGCCGCACGTCAGCGGCTTTGAAGTGCTCGAAGATTGTTTCTGGCCAGTTTACTGACATGATGACGAGTTTTGGTAGGTTGATGAAAACGGATAGCCGTCGCGCTTAGCAGGGCCAATCGATTACCTTGCTTTGATGAGTGATAGCGTGCATCAGCAAAAGTCGTCGCTCAATTACTGATTGCGGAAGGCGCGATTAGGCTGGGGTTAACGGAATCAGTCGATGTGGATTCACGCGCTGATCTTCTCCGTTCTGGTTTGCTTCCGCATTCGAGCGCCTGAAATGCGGCGTTCCAGAATGCCGAATTCCAACCGTTGGCTTGAGTGAGCACACTAGCGTGCAAACCGAGTGGAGAAGGAACCATGAAGATTGTTGTGCCAGTCAAGAGAGTGGTCGATTACAACGTGAAGGTCCGTGTGAAGTCGGACGGCACGGGCGTCGACATCGCGAACGTCAAGACGTCGATGAATCCGTTCGACGAGATCGCGGTGGAAGAAGCGGTGCGTCTGCGCGAGGCGGGCGTGGCGACCGAAGTGATCGCGGTGTCGTGCGGCGCGACGCAGTCGCAGGAAACGCTGCGCACGGCGCTGGCGATCGGCGCGGACCGCGCTGTGCTGATCGAGTCGAACGAAGACCTGCAGCCGCTGGCGGTGGCCAAGCTGTTGAAGGCGCTGGTCGACAAGGAACAGCCTTCGCTGGTGATCCTCGGCAAGCAGGCGATCGACGACGACTCGAACCAGACCGGCCAGATGCTCGCCGCGCTGGCGGGTCTGCCGCAGGCCACGTTCGCGTCGAAGGTGACGGTGGCCGACGGCAAGGCGACGGTGTCGCGCGAAGTGGATGGCGGTGCGGAAACGCTGTCGCTGACGCTGCCCGCTGTTGTGACCACCGACCTGCGCCTGAACGAGCCGCGTTACGTGACGCTGCCGAACATCATGAAGGCGAAGAAGAAGCCGCTGGAGACGCTCAAGCCCGAAGACCTCGGTGTCGACGTCACACCGCGCCTGAAGACGCTAAAAGTGGTCGAGCCGCCCAAGCGCAGCGCCGGTGTGAAGGTCGCCGACGTGAAGACGCTGGTCGAGAAGCTGAAGACCGAAGCCAAGGTGCTGTGAGGAGACGGACGAAATGACGAATCTGGTTAATCTTGTAATAGCAGAACACGACGCCCCGAAGGAAGCCCCCTTGGGGGGCAGTGCGTCGATCAAGGCCGCGACGCTGAATACGATTGCTGCCGCGCAGAAGATCGGCGGCGATATTCACGTGCTGGTAGCAGGTCACAACGCGCAAGCCGCAGCGGATGCCGCTGCGAAGATCGCAGGGGTTTCTAAGGTCCTGCTGGCCGACGCGCCGCAACTCGCAGCAGGCCTGGCTGAAAACGTTGAAGCGACGGGGCTGAACATCGCGAAGGATTACACGCACATCCTCGCGCCAGCGACGGCTTACGGTAAAAACATCGCACCGCGTATTGCCGCGAAGCTCGACGTCGCGCAGATCAGCGACATCACCGCAGTCGATTCGGCCGATACGTTCGAGCGCCCGATCTATGCAGGCAACGCGATCGCGACGGTGCAATCGGCTGATCCGATCAAGGTCATCACGGTTCGCACGACCGGCTTCGATGCGGTCGCAGCAGAAGGTGGCAGCGCAACGGTCGAGAAGATCGAAGCGGCAGCCGACACCGGCCTCTCGCAATTCGTGAGCCGCGAAGTGACGAAGCTAGACTGTCCGAAGCTGACCTCGGCGAAGATCATCGTCTCGGGTGGCCGCGGTCTGGGCAACGGCGAGAACTACACCAAGGTTCTGGAGCCGCTGGCCGACAAGCTGAACGCAGCGCTGGGCGCGTCGCGTGCCGCGGTCGATGCGGGCTTCGTGCCGAACGACTATCAGGTCGGCCAGACCGGCAAGATCGTCGCGCCGCAACTGTATGTGGCGGTCGGTATCTCGGGTGCGATCCAGCATCTGGCCGGCATGAAGGACTCGAAGGTCATCGTGGCGATCAACAAGGACCCGGAAGCGCTGATTTTCAGCGTCGCCGATTACGGTCTCGTGGGCGATCTGTTCACGGTCGTGCCGGAGTTTGAGGCCATGCTGTCTTGAGCGTACTGCGGGGAACGGTCAAGGTTCGACGAGGTGACAGGTGAGCAATCTGAATGATATGAGGCATGCCAGAGCGGCGGCGGCCTTGGCCGCTAACGCCGAGGATGCCTCCATTTGGCGGTGGTTCGCGCTGCTCCTCGAAGAGCGGAGGATTCGCTGGTGCTGCAGCGGTGACCGTTGGCTCGTCAGTGTTGACAACAGGCATGTGGCCACGGATAACAGCTTCGACAAAGCCATCCGGACTGCGCGGGGGAACATGGAGGCGACCACGCCGAGGCTGTCGCATCGGGCAGTGCGCGGCAGACGGACGGCGTGATCCAATGGACCGTTGCAGATTTCGATATCCGTCAGTCTTTGTCTCCACTGATTCGAAATGGGATATCTATGGAGCTACCTTCTATGCCTGCCTTAATGGTGAAGACGGGCGATGGCCTTACGGCATCGGAGCGAAATGCCCGGCATCGGCGCCCGCGATCGACAGCCGTAACTTACTGCCTTTCGCCAATGTCGATGCGACTGGCAAGAGCGGGATGGCATAGTCAGTTAATATGGACCGATCTCAGCCGCTCGCCCGCAACTGCTGGACTTGCGGTGTATGCTGCTGTTCTGCTTCGCCGGACGTATCCCTTACATAAATGCGCCGCTTTGCATTCGTGCAATTGTTGAGGAAACAAGTGCGACACCGTCCGGTGTGCCGAGCAATTCTATGGGCGGTCGTGACCCGAGCGCGGGGACCGGCGAGTGGAGCCAGTCGTTCACCCATGACTGCGCGTCGAAACCTTCCGGATTGCCAGATTGCTCCACCATCAACTGGACCTGCGCAACTAGCATTGCGATTGTCGAGGCTAAACTGCCGCTGTCGCTGATGGGTCCTTGCGCGGTTGCGCCGTCCGATTTTGATTTCATGCTACCTTGATTCTAGAAGGTTATTAACTGATCATAGTCTCAATCAGGTGCGCCACAAACATTTGCTGCGCATGTCTGTTGCCTCGTGGACGAGCAAGCCGCAAAGCATTACAGTCAGTTTCGACAAAGCGCGCAAATATGTCTCTACAACAGAGATTTGGCTGCGTCGCCGCGAACCGGACCTCCATTCTGGTTGTGATCGGTAGCTATATATTGTTCCGTCAGGCGATTGAGGCGCTGCATGGCCCGTCGAACGGTGTGGTGGCGAAAAGGGTATTAAATGAAGCATCCTCACAGCCCAATGCCGCGTTCAATAATTCGAGTAGATGCTTTCAACCATCGCTACCTTGGAAAGCAGACCTTAAAGCAAGCTTTCTGGCGACGGTTCTATTCTTCGCATAGGGGTGAGTCGCTTTCC
>NZ_JBNDMO010000034.1:0-46748 GCF_050436625.1 Paraburkholderia sp. GAS334
TGTCTGGGCCTCGGGGCTCGTCTTGGGTTTGCGTGGCATACATGCTCCTTGAGCTACATGTTATGCCTTACACACAAAATTTATGACAGGCCCCACAGCAGCAGGCGCAAGCCGCAGCACGAGCGGCAACCGCTGTGCCCGCCGTCAAGCCGGCAGTGGATTGCACAACCACCGCGCTAGGCAATACCCTCAATACACACTGCCAATAACTGCTCGACGGATAGGAAAAGCGGCTCTCGCTGCACAGCAAGGAAAACACGAACATGATGTTGAACAAAAATAAAGTTGTATAGCGCTGCCTTTGATTTATAAGCGTTTTTCGGTTGTGGATAGACGTCTTGCAACGTGGTTGTATAGTAACCTTGTTGATTTTGAACGAAAAACTACCGAAAAATGGGCCGCATTTTGCGCGGTTATCGATAACTGCGACACGCATGAAATGCATGAAGGGAATCGAAACGATATTGCCGACGCTTCGGATCAGGCAGCATCATGTCAAGGGCCAAACCACGGATATGCCATGGAAAGCAACGAAGGCGGGCAAGCCCGAAAACACCATTACGTTCCCCAGTGCTATCTCAAAGGGTTCGCTCGCAACCGCAGCAAAAAGTCACAGCTGTATGTAGTTGACTCGGCGGCCAAGCGTGCTTTTGTCACGACGCCGCAGAACGTCGCTGCCGAACGTGACTTCAACAGGATCGAAATCGACGGTGAGGACCCTAACCTGATCGAATCTAGCTACGCGGAGTTTGAATCGAAATTGGCACCGGCGTTGGTCCGCATGGATGACAAGGGTGATTTTCAGGACGATGCCGACCGCGGGCTCATTTTCGAACTGGTTGCCCTGCTGGCAGTGCGAAATCCGAACCGCAGAGAGGCCATGCGCCAGTTTAAGGAACAGACAACCCGCAGACTGATGGAGCTTGCCGTTGAAAATCGACAGCGTTGGGATTCACAAAGGCACAAGGCCGCAGAGGCCGGCGTCGAAGGCGCAGCAGACCTCACTTTCGAGGAAGTCAGGGAGTTTGTTGAGCGGGGTGACTACACCATCGCCGTGCTCACGACCGAACACGTTCAACAGGAACTCAAGTCACTGACCACGGTGTACAACCTCCTGCATCGACGCAGCTGGGTCGTGAT
The DNA here is from genome assembly GCF_050436625.1 of Paraburkholderia sp. GAS334. Lineage (NCBI taxonomy): Bacteria > Pseudomonadati > Pseudomonadota > Betaproteobacteria > Burkholderiales > Burkholderiaceae > Paraburkholderia > Paraburkholderia sp. GAS334. The sequence goes on from NZ_JBNDMO010000034.1 coordinate 1,141, forward strand.
GAGGGCGGCGCCTGGCTCTGGGGGGTTTGTGACTTCGGACCATCCCGTCACGTTATGCTGGGACGATAAGGAAATGGAAGGTGGATTTTACCCTCCGGGGTTCGGACTTAAAGGTACGTCAGTGTTTTGTACGCTTTCAAAATCCTTGGCGATTCGAGGGCAATTCGATGGTCGCGTTGGTGCTATCGAGCTTCCTGTCGATGCGGTCGCCGGTATCAACTCGCGGACAATTTTCTATGCAGGTCGGCAGGTCTATGCCGAGAACAACAGGTTTCGATTCTTCGACCAGCACCTCGCTTTGCGCTATGGGCAGGATCTGCTGTCCACGTTGCTGAGGCCATGACGAACGCTTCCCGAATCCCAGCTTTTAGGGCGGGCAGCACTATACAACTTTGTTTTTTCTACTATACGACTTTATTTTTACTCAACACCATGAACAGAAAAATGAAACCGCTGACCGACGTGTTGCTCGAGGACGCGGTTTCTAAGCGCCGCGCACAGTGTCTTCTAACGACGGTGCTCGTCACTTTTGCATTGGGTGCGTGCACCAAGCCCGCTGCTCCTGTTCAGGAAAGCGCGAGCCCTGCCTCCAGTCCGGGAGAGCCACCGTCTGCATCACGGGACCCGTTGGCATTGCCGAAAGGCGACCTCGACAGCGAAACGCTAACGAACTATCTTCATGCCGCCATGGACTACCATCGCCCGGACGAATTCGATAAAGGGTTCAACGACGCGGCGTTGGTTGGAAGGCGTTTCAAGGTCTCCATTCCCTATGAAAAAGGCCAAAGGAACCCGAGTTACTACTACAACGCATCAAAGGAGGAGTTTTCAGTCTCCCTATATCCGGATTCCAGCTATGGAACCGGCCAGGATGCGCCGGCCATGGAGTATCTCACTCTTGCGAAAGAGGCATCATACGGGCAGCCGAAGCTGGAAGCTAACGCATTCAGCGTGACCAAAGAGGTCACCCCCGTCTCCTACCGGGTTCTGGGGATTGGTACCGTCGGCGGGTCGTATATAGGCGTGTTAGGGAAATTCCCGGAGTCGACGAAAGAGCTAACCGTCTATCGGACAATATCCAAGACGATCAAGCTCGCACCCGACGCGGCAAGAGCTGCGGCCCAAGGTTTGACGATGGACGTCGAAGGCACGATTCTCAAGAGCAGCGACGGTCATGCAATCTACTGCAGGCAAAGTACTCGGGGCGCAACGCTCGATCATCCCTATGAGGAAAGCTGGAACCAGTGCGTCCTGTCCGTGAAGCTCAGCCAGATTGCTGTACGTTCGCCCGGTACGGGAGTCTTAGCCCAATGGGGCGCGGGTGGAAAGACTGAGGGCAAAAAAAATGAAAGGGTAACTCCATCATAATGCCGTGCTGCTTTGCGCGAACCCTCCCGCGCGAGCTGTTTGTGTATTTGGAATAGGAAAACTGTTGGCGCTACCAAATAGGAAAAGAGCTTTTGACCGTCGCAACGTTTCCAAGGTTGCGACGGGAACGGTCAGGCTAGAGCGTGGGCCACTTCTGCCGACGTCGGTATGGGGATGGCATGTACCGTCTGCACTCGAGTTCGGCCCGCAACGATACTTTCAGATCGAATAGAAATGCTCTCGCGAACGCGCGATCCAGCTGCCTTAACATGGCTCGACTCGTATGGATTCCCCCGGCGAATGTAGTCGTCGATATCCGCCTCGATAGCGTACTCCGCCGCGCCGCGCAGATCCTCGACAACAAGACGGAGCGCTTTAACGGGAATACCGTGCAACGCGCTTTCGGCAATACGATTGAGAGTGTGATCCCGAGCGATCGCCGAGTCGGCGGGACTGGTGAACGTCTGATCCGTGTGACGCAGATGGATCACCGCCAGCCGGTCAGGTGTGTCGGTGATTGCGATCCGGTATTGCAATGCGCAGGGCACACCGGATTCGTCGGGATAGACGACATCCGCAAATGGGCTTCGAAACGGCATAAACACTCCTGCTGGGTTGATGATGCCGATTCGGACGAACCGGCAAAACCAGCCTACGGAGCGGTACGAGAAGTCAAGTCGATAGAGCGGTATCCGAACTTTCGATTGAGACGGGTTGGATGGTCGCTCGTAGCCGAACCACCGTACGCTGGCTGACAAGCCCGAGCAATCGACTCACGTCCTCATTGCTGCGGCCGCCGAGTAGCTGTCGACGCGCGTATGTGTTCCGCAATATGCGCGGACTCATGTCAGGCGCGCGGAAGTCGACGGCCTCCAATGCCTCGCGGACGATAATCCCTAACAGCATGTCATTCATCGGCTTTCCGGCCTTCGGAGCTGGAAACAGCAGTTGCTCCGCCTCGTCGCATTGGGACACTAGCAACCAGCGCGCCAGCGCCGCGATCGCGAATCCCTGCAACGTCACCTTGCGCTCCGCCCGCGCACCGCGCTTTGGAACGAGGATGTGCGGCCGTACTGCGTCGATCACGAGGTGGCCAACGCGTGCTACGCGGATCTCGCCCGCAGCGATGCCCGTGCCCAACAGCAGCGCAACGATGGCTCGATTCCGCTTATCGCGATCATTGTCGGTGACCTGCGGCTGGATGTGAGATTGGAGCCTTTCGTCGGCCGCCGGGTCGAGAAAGAGGGGCTGTGGCTCATCCTCGGGCCACTGCTCCTTGCGAACAAAGTCAGCGGCAGGATTGCTTCTACGCACGCCTGACTCCATGAGGTATCGGCACAGGCGATCGACGAGTTTTGCGTAGCGCACGTGCGTAGTGGTCCCCGGCGCGCACCGGTTGTCGACGTCCGCGAAGAAGGATTCCAGATGGGCAGAGTCGAACGCGGCCACGGTCGTACCTCGCGCGACGAGATATCGCAGGAAGCGGTCAAACATTGCCGTGTGCTGCACGACCGAGCGCGCAGTGAATGGGCGTCGGTCTGCGCCGGCGGCATGGTGCGCTTGCCATTCCCTGTAGGCTGCAGCCGGATTGTCCAACCAGAGAGATACCGTATCCATAGTGTGTTTATATACTGAATTGGCGACATCACCCCGTGCTGCGAATCTCCGATTCGCCAGCAGGTCTATAAAGGGAGGGGGTGCCTTCCATCCCGTACTTCGTTGCCATCTCCGCGAGACACGTAGCAGCGTCGCCCGAAACAATGCGTGCTGCGCACGCGATCATCAGGTTCTTCGACAGGCCAAAGTCCTCAACGAGGAAGCCTCGCTCGCAAAACGCGCCCATCGACGTAAGCTGTGACGACACCCGGTCCAGGACCGTCCCTTCGTTGGTGGTGTACGCCCAAACGTCTTTATTGAGTGCCGCGGAGAATCCGATCTCAAAGGCCGTTCCGGAATCCGCTTCCCCTGGTCCGCGAAAGTCGTCGACGTTGGCCATCACAATGTCGCACGCGCGTATCGCCTCGATGTTCGACCGATAGATCCAGGTCGCGCGCTCAGTTGGCGAAAGACCATCCCGCACGTTCGCATCGAGCGGGTACGTCGCCTCGAAACCGAACGACGCGCAAAGCTCGCGCAGGTAGTGGCCGCGTTCCATCGCATCGGTGCGAAAAACATCGAAGCCCGCGAGGTAGATCCGTTTGCGACTAGCTATCTGTTCGATGGGAAGTGGAGGAGGGGAGAAATCGCCGCTTCGCACTTTTCGCTGGATCCGGGTCAATTGTGCGCGGACTGTGCCTGTCGGCGTCCCGATATTTGCCGATATTTCCTCGGGCGTCATTCCTCAATCTGCGAGATCCACCAGACTGGCCTGCTTACTCGTTACGCGCGTCATCCAACGATCTCTCCGTCCATTAATACGATGACCCGATCTTAACGGAAGCGAAGCGGAGTCAAGTTCGTGCGATCGACACGCCCGCGCCACAGTTCGGCCGTTGAAACTTTGCGCGCATCCCGTTTCCGACTCACGAGTGGATGTAACCGATGCTAACGGTCGACCGGGTTCGGCCACAGACCGCCGTTCACATGCGTCGTCGGTCGGACGTTCAGGCGTCGGCTCCGCCCCGTAACCGGCCATACGATTGTCAAAGACGAACGCTCCTTCATCGGCCAGAGCTGCCGTTGCGGAGGACTGGGTTCTACGTCCGCAATGGGGCGGATTGCTGACGGTGACAGCGTCAAGCAGGCGGACGGCAGCTTCCTGCATTGATGAACTCACATTCCCGACCCGTTGCGGACGATGATCGGGAGGCCACGTCAACGGCAGCTTCCAGGGTGCAACGGCCATCCTCGCCTACGTGCTGGCCGACCTTTGAAGCCTCCGCAGGCATTCGCTACACGGTGCGAGCGCATTATTCGCACCGCACGATGCTGAATGCGCCTGTCATTTTGTCCGAAATCTATCTGGCACCTGCGAAGATCGTGGATTACACTATTTTTTGCTATGCGACCTTAATGCGTGGCTGACTCACGAAGTCACAATTGCGCGGGCTTTCGTGCACCTCTTCTGCGCGTGTCTGCCGACGCCAAGCGAAAAATAACAGCTTGGTGAAGCGTTTCGCCGTTCATTACTTGGCCCGCACCTCGGCTTTCTCGCCTCACACTCCAGAACACCCGGCCGCACTGACGGCCACTCGTTCCCTCATTGCTTCCTCCGCAAACGGCGGCAGCCAGGATTCACTGCGGCCTTTTTGAATTTCATTTTGAATTGGGTGCCCAATCCAGCCAGGCAATAGGCTCCTGCGCGCCGTGATGTTAATCGCCCGATTCGCTGGCAAGGAGATGACCGTGAAGATCAAGCATTTGAGCATTTTGTCAGCAACCGCCGTTGCACTTCTCTCGCTCAGTGGCGCCGCGCAGGCCGGCGACCACGACGGCCTTTGCTCGAACGCAACGCTAAAGGGACCGTTTGGGTTTATCGGTCACGGAGAGATTCTTGGATTAAAAACTGCCGATGGTGTGTTGCATCCGTACGCCGCCCCGTCGATCCTCGATGACGTCGCCCTGGTGACGTTCGACGGTACGGGCGGATTTCAACGCACCGACTTCGGCATGATCGGCGGGTTGCCGAAAGGGGGAAAGACGACATTCAATTCGGCCCAGCACGGCCTCTACACGGTGAACTCCGATTGCACCGGCACCATGCAAATCTTTTATGACGCCGGCGGAGCCGTGCCAGCCGGCGTCGAAACTGATCTGAACATCGTCGTCGCAGCCGACGGGACGCTCATCGAATCCGTTGTCTACAGGGCGGTCACCGTGTCAGGCGCTGCCAAGGACGGTACAACGTGTCCAAAGAATTGCGAGCAAGGTGTGCAAGAGTACTTTGAGGGGAAAAAGGTCGTGGTCTCTGGCTTCCGCGAGTCGAGCCACTGATGGGTTCACGTCGCTAAGGTTTGCAGGCTCCCGGTCCTTTAATTCCCGCGCCTCCAGCCTGACGATTGGATCGCGATACGGGGGGCGCCGGTGCCCCGTGATGCTGGCGGACACCGACGCCATTAACATGATCGTGGTGGCACGGGGAGGCGAGCGTCGATCGATATGATCGCGAGCGTAAGTCGCTTGTTTGGGGTGGAGCGGACGTCCGAACGTCCGCGTGACGGTCTGGTTGAACGTCTCTGGCTGGCCGCGTGCCGCCCGACATGAGAGCAGGGAGCCGATCGGCTCCCCCCACCAAGCATTATCCACTGGGCGTCTGATCGTTATAAGCGGCCGGTTTCACGAGCTTCGGTCGTCTTGGATCTATAGTGCCAACCAGGCGCCATCGGCACAGCGCTCCACGCCGGCTTCGACCGCATCGATTCTGTCATGCCTGGCGCACGTAAGACTTGTTCACCGAGCAAGCTGACGAACGGCATATTGGCGTGGTTCGCGAGCGCATAGCCAAGCAGACGTGCGCCCAGGTTGCTGTAGTAATAGCTTGGCTCTTCCGGTTTCCCGGTGCCATGCGCCCGAAGAAACTCAAGCAGTCCTGCCGCGTCGTAAATGCAATTCATCCGCAACGTCAACGAAGCAGCGCAGGCGCTGAAGCTCCATCATCTAGCCCTCCAGTTGGCGAACACATCTACCCAGACTGCGTAAGAGCGACGCCGCTTGGATAGCTGATTGCAGCAGAGACCTGCGCGCAGCATTACTGTCACCGATCCCCGCAACCAGGTTCGTGTAGGTCGAATATGCCCGGTAGATACTCTGACGTGGCGCCAAGAGATCGCCGCACCTCTGATCGCCGGCCAGCGGATTCTCCATATCCCCATCCAGTGGGGAAATGTTTCCCGCGCTACCAGGATTCTGCTTTGGCTTCGACATCCATAGACTGCCATCTATCGAGTTCGCATCAGGCGCCAGCAGATTTCAAGCTCTCGAAGCAGGAATCGGAAGACCGCCAGCGTTCGATAGTCGATCAACGAGGCAATCGAAATCACATCAGGAGAACACTGTGTCGAAGCTATTCACGAATATTAAGGTTGGGCCGCACGAATTTTCGCATCGCGTTGTTCTGGCGCCGTTGTCGCGGTTACGCGCAGAAACGGGTGGCGTGCCGGGGGCGCTGATGGTGGAGTATTACGGGCAGCGCGCGTCGGAGGGCGGTTTTCTCATCACAGAGTCGGCTGCAGTGCTCGCGGACGGTAACGGATACCTTGGCTCGCCAGGTCTGTATGACGACAGCCAGATCGCCGGGTGGCGTCTCGTAACGGATGCAATTCACGCTAGGGGTGGCAAAGTGTTCGCGCAGATTTACCACGCGGGTCGGCAGTCGCATGCCGATCTGCGACCGAATCATGACCAGCCCGTCGGCCCGTCGGAAGTGCCTCATAGCACCATGGCACATACGTCAGGCGGCTGGGTCACTGCCACGCCCAATCGTGCACTGAAGATAGAAGAGATCCCGGCGATCGTGGAAGGTTTTCGTGCCGCAGCGCAGCGCGCGCTTGCCGCGGGTTTCGACGGCGTCGAGCTGCACGGTGCCAACGGATATCTCCTCGACCAATTTCTCCAGGACGGCAGTAACAAGCGCACCGACAGTTACGGCGGCTCGTTCGAGAATCGTGCGAGGCTGCTTCTCGATGCGACGCGAGCAGTGATCTCCGTTTGGGGAAGCAATCGTGTTGCAGTGCGCCTGAGCCCGAGCAGCACGTTTGGGGAAATGGCGGACAGCGATCCACATAGCCTGTTCCAGTACGTGGCGCGGCAGCTCGACACGCTGAATCTCGCGTATCTGCATCTGATCGAGCCGCGATGGCTCGCCGAAGAAGGAAGCGAAGAACAGACACCGGTGGTTACGCAAGAGTTGCGCAAGCATTTCTCCGGCGTACTCATCACGGCTGGCGGTTTCGATGGACAGTTCGCCAAGGCGATTGTCGAGGCCGGAGACGCTGACCTGATCGCCTTCGGGCGCCACTTCGTCGCCAATCCAGACCTGCCTAAGCGGTTGCGTCGGAACTTGCCGCTCAATCGTTACGACCGCTCCACGTTCTACGGCGGTTCGGAGATCGGATACACCGACTATCCGTTCTACGACGACACGACGGAGGAATGCGAGGCCTGAGCAGGCTTCCAGCCGCCCGACGGGATGGACAGATCACCATCCCGTCGAGCGGGCCGTCAAATCGGCTGACAAGGATGAGCCAGCAAAATCTCAACGCACATCTGTCGACTCTTCAGGACGTGACGGTGGACTTCGCGCGCTTCGACTGTGGCCTTGTGGACTGATTGGTCAAACGCTGCCTCGTCACGTTGAGGACCCGGTCCGAGAGTTCCGGATTATCGAGAATTCTCGACATCGTGACCGCGCCAATCATTGCCGAGAGCGTAAACATCGCTTCGTCTCTCGCCGACGCGAGATCGTCGGCCGGCGTCCACCGAGCGACGATGTCGATTAGCTGCTCGAAGCCCTGCGACGCTGCCCGACGTGTTTGCGTGTCAGCCCGTACCAGTTCGCTGCCCATCGCAACCAGAGGGCAACCGCCCAGCGTGTCGTCACGATATTCGGCAGACAGGAAATCCTCCAGGTGCTTCAGGAACGAGGCCTGACCGCCTCCGGCTGCCGCCTCAGCGGATTCAACCAGCACGTCCATGCTCGTTGCGCATGCTTCGGCAATCAGCTGTTCCTTGGATGTGAAATGTCGGTAGAACGCACCAACAGTCAGACCAGCGCCCGCCATGATCTCTGCCACGCCTGCCGCAGTAATTCCTTTGCTCCTGAAGGTCTGCGCAGCGACTTCAAGGATCCGCTTCCGCGTCTCCGCGGCTTCAGCTTTCGACTTCTTCATCTTGTTACTCCTTTCGACCGCACGCCGGGCCATTTGTCTCGACGTGTTCCTTTAGAACATCTCCATCTTAGCAAGATCTTAGCAAGATTAGATGATGATTGTTATCTAAAAATGGGGTCATACAAAATCATTCACGGCCCGACTCTAGTGCAGATGAAGCCTCCATTGTTTGTGAAGCCGCCAATTGGCGGGGCTTCTCGTCTCTAATTTAGATTATTACTCTTATCTAAAATTAAAGATAGTAAAAATTCATAAGCTAAAAAGTTGACGTTTTAGATTATGAGTCTTATCTTTACGGCCAGATAGTGATACTTCGTAAGCTTACCGGGCAGGGCAAAGCAGGGCCGGGAAAGCCGAACGAGCGTGTCGACATATCGGGCGCAGCGCCGCACCCAACGTCTCGCGGTGATGCAGACATGTCCAGGACTGAACGAGGAACACGATGAACGACAATCTGAACGAGTTGGAGGCCGGAACGATCCCGGTCCGGCGGCCGGGCAAGCGCAAGGGCAAAATCTGGATCGCGTCAGGGGCGGCTCTCGTCGCCGTAGCCGTAGCCAGCGCGGTGGCGATGCATTGGGGGGCGAACTCTGCGGCTCCCAGTGCAGCACCGGCGGCACCATCGGTCGCGATCAGCACGCCGCTGCAGCGAAATCTCGATACCCGCCTCGGTTTTCTCGGCCAGTTCTCGGCCGTCCAGAAGGTCGAACTCCGTGCACAGGTCGGTGGCACGCTGACTGGGATCCACTTCAAGGACGGCGACATCGTCCATAAGGGCGACTTGCTGTTCGATATCGATCCGGTTCCTTACCAGATCAAGATGAGCCAGGCGACTGCGCTGCTCGAAAGTGCGAATGCTCGCCTCGATCTGGCCACGCGTGAGCTGGCGCGCGCCCAGATGCTGAAGAGCACCGATGCCGGCACTGCAGAAAACGTGGAGCAGCGCGACGCCGAGAAGCTGGCAGCGCAAGCCGCCGTGGACGACGCGAAGGCACAGGTTCGCGATGCGCGATTCGACCTGGACCACTGCCAGATCACCGCGCCGTTCACGGGTCGCATCGGCACTCACCTGGTTTCGGTCGGCAATCTCGTCGCCGGCAGCCGGGCCGCAACCAGCCCGACGACGCTCCTCACAACCCTCGTTTCGCTCGACCCGATCTACCTGGATTTCGACATGAGCGAAGGCGATTACATGACCTTCCTGCGTGAGCGCGAAAAGCAGAAGGATCAGCTCACCGACAAGGTGAATATCTCGCTGGCCGATGAGTCCACGTTCACCCATGCCGGTACGCTGAATTTCATCGACAACGCGCTGGACCGCTCCAGCGGGACGATCCACTCGCGAGCGATCGTACCGAATCCGAATCTGCTCATGACGCCGGGCGGTTTCGCGCGCGTTCAACTGGCGGTCACGGTGCCTCATCCGACGCTGCTCGTTCCGGATGCTGCGGTTCTGCCGGACCAATCCGATCACATCGTGCTCACCGTCGGGCCGAACGATATCGTGACCCCGAAGCAGGTTCAGCTGGGGGATATGCGCGGTGGCCTGCGTGTTATCCGGTCGGGGCTGACGCCGAACGACAAGGTCATTGTCGACGGCATACCGTACGCGCAGCCGGGCTCGAAGGTGTCCCCGCACGCGGGCTCGATCCAGTTCGGATCTGATCAAGGCTAAGGCGGAGCGAATCATGAAACTGGCCCATTTTTTCATTGATCACCCGCGCTTTGCCGCTGTGATCAGTATTTTCCTCACGTTGTTCGGTCTCGTGGCAATGAAGTTTTTGCCCATAGCCCAGTATCCGAATATCGTCCCGCCAACTGTCCAGATCACGACTGCGTATCCCGGTGCATCAGCCGACACGATCGCGCGCACCGTTGCGACGCCGCTCGAACAAGCGATCAACGGCGTCGAGAACATGGATTACATCAGCAGCCAATCGACCGGCAACGGGCTCATCAACATCACCGTGACATTCAAGATCGGCACCGACATGAACATCGCGCAGATGCTGACGCAGAACCGTGTGCAGGACACGCTGTCTCGCCTGCCGCAGGAAGTGCAGCAACAGGGCGTGCAGGTCAAGAAGACGATCCCGGCATACCTGCTGGGTATCCACCCGTATTCACCGGATGGGTCGCGCGACTCGCAGTACATCTCCAACTACATGATCCTTCATGTCAAGGACGAGATTGCGCGGTTGCCTGGCGTTTCCGATCTGCTGTCGTTGGGCGAGCGGCAATTCGCGATGCGTATCTGGATCGATCCTGACAAGGCAGCCGTGCACGACATCAGCGCCAACGAGATTCTCTCGGCTCTCAGGGCGCAAAACGTGCAGGTATCGGCGGGCGTGCTGAACCAGCCTCCGGTCCCGGCACAAGGCAAGGCTGGATATCAGATCAACGTGGAAGCGCTTGGCCGCCTGACCACGCCCGAACAATTCGGCAACGTCATCGTCAAGTCGGACGACCAGGGCCACGTCACACGTATCCACGACATCGGCCGCGTCGAACTTGGCGCGACGGATTACGGCAGCATCGCCTACGCGGACCGCTCCCCGTCGGCTCCGTTCTGGGTGTTCGCAGTCCCGGGCTCGAATGTTGTGACGGTGGAGCACGAAGTACTGGCCAAGATGAAGGAGCTCAAGAAGACCTTCCCGCCGGGGCTGGACTACCAGATCATCTATGACCCGACTACCTTCGTCAGCAACTCGATCGACGAAGTGATCAAGACGATCGCCATCGCCATCCTGCTCGTGATCGGTGTCGTCTACGCCTTCCTGCAGAGCTGGCGTGCGACGATCATTCCGGTGATCGCCATCCCCGTGTCGCTTGTCGGCTCTTTCACGATCCTCGCCGCATTCGGTATCTCGATCAATCAGTTGTCTTTATTCGGCCTCATCCTTGCGGTCGGCATTGTGGTTGACGATGCGATTGTCGTGGTCGAGAACGTCGAGCGCAACATGGCCCTTGGGATGTCGCCGCGTGAGGCAGCCCATCGTACGATGGATGAGGTATCCGAAGCACTGATCGCTATCGCGCTGACGCTTTGCGCAGTCTTTGTGCCGGCGATGTTCATTTCCGGCATCTCGGGCCTGTTCTTCAAGCAATTCGCAACGACGATTGCGGCTTCGACGGTGATCTCGATGCTGGTGTCGCTGACGCTCAGCCCGGCACTCAGCGCGATCCTGCTCAAGCCGCACCAGTCCGCTGAGGATCACACGAAGATGAGCGCCGTTGGCCGTCTTCATCACAAGGCATTCGGATGGTTCAATACGGGCTTCGACTGGCTCTCGAACAAGTACGGACGTATGACGGGTCGGTTCGTTCGTGCGACGGCCGTTATCCTCGCCGTCTATGTCGGGCTGGTTTCGCTCACCGGCTTCCAGTTCTCACAGATGAGTACCGGCTTCATTCCGGAGCAGGATCAAGGCTACCTCGCCGCAATCATCCAGTTGCCGGCTGGTGCGAGTCTCGAGCGGACTGACAAGGTGGTGCGTGAAGCAAACGACATCATCCTGAAGACGCCGGGGATCGAGCACACATCGCCGACGAGTGGATTCGACGTGGTTACCGGCACCGTTGCTTCCAACAGCGGCACGATCTACATCGGCTTGCCCTCCCTGTACGGCCACCATGTCAAGGGTGTGAATGCAGCAACAATGCTCGGCAAGCTGCAAAAGAACCTGTCGGTCATCAAGGACGCGTACGTCATCGTCATTCAGCCGCCCCCCGTCCAGGGCCTTGGCAGTGCGGGTGGTTTCAAGATGGAGCTCGAAGATCGTTCGAATCTTGGACCTCAGGCGCTTGCGAAGGCAGCGAACGATCTGGTGGCCGCAGCCAACAAGGATCCGGTTTTCGGGCACAGCGTTTTCACCCTGTATAACCCGGGCGCACCCGACATCTACGCGGATATCGACCGCGTCAAGGCTGAAAAGGTCGGCCTGACGCCGAGCGATGTGTTCTCCACGCTCCAGCTTTACCTCGGTTCGCAGTACGTCAACGACTTCAACTATCTGGGTCGTACCTACCAGGTGCTGGCGCAGGGTGACGGTCAGTTCCGTCAGACGCCGGAAGACATTCTGCGGCTGAAAGTGCGCAATGCTAGCGGGGAAATGGTGCCGGTCGGTACGGTGGCTACGCTGCACGAACGGACCATGCCATACCGGGTTCCGCGCTACAACCTGTTCCCCGCCGCCGAGCTGATGGGTGGAGCAGCTCCGGGTTATGCGTCTGGCCAGGCAATCGAGCATATGGAAGAGCTCGCGAAGCAGGCGCTCCCGGTCGGTATCTCGTATGAATGGACCGATCTCGCTCATCAGCAACAACAGCAGGGCACGCCGACCCTGGCGATCTTTGCTGCGGCCGCGTTGTTCGTCTTCCTTGTGCTCGCCGCGCAATACGAGAGCTGGAAGCTGCCGCTGGCAATCGTGCTGATCGTGCCGATGTGCTTGCTGGCTTCGTCGAGCGGGTTGCACATGCGTGGTATGCCCATCGACATCCTGGCTCAGATTGGCTTCATCGTGCTGGTCGGACTTGCGGTGAAGAACGCAATCCTGATCGTCGAGTTCGCCCGGCAGGCGGAGGACCACGGCGCCGAGCCGGAAGAGGCTGCAGTCAGCGCAGCAAAGACCCGCCTGCGCCCGATCCTGATGACGTCGTTCGCTTTCATCATGGGTGTGGCTCCGCTCGCAATCGCGACCGGTGCGGGTTCCGAAATGCGCCAATCACTTGGGACAGCCGTGTTGTTCGGGATGATCGGCGTGACGGTTTTCGGCCTTCTCTTCACTCCGGCCTTCTACACGTTTATCCGCCGGGTCGCGGGCAAGAAGACCACCCACAGCTACTTCCAACGGATCATTGGTGGAGAATCCAAATGAATCGCATCGCTCAAATGGCTATCAAGCCGGTTCTGAGTGTACTGACGCTCAGCATGATTCTGGCTGGCTGTGCAGTGGGCCCTGATTACGAGGCCCCGAAGACGGAACTGGCGCCGTTCCACAACCTCGCCACAGTGGCGGCGAAGGACAGCACGGCCGCACCGCAGCTTGACCAGTGGTGGACGGGCTTCAACGATCCGATGCTCGTGACAGTGGTGCAGCGCGCGCTGGCGCAGAACCTGGATCTCGCCGCATCGCTCGCACGGGTTCGTGAAGCGCGTGCGGTAGCGGCCGGAAGCGGTGCCGACCTGCTGCCGACGCTGGATCTCGGCGCCTCGGCGACTGCGGAGCATCAGAGCCTGCGCAGCCCGCTTGGCTCGATCGCCCAGGGCAGTCCGGGCTTCTCGCGCAACATCCGCGACTACAGCGTCGGCCCGGCGGCGAGCTGGGAGATTGATCTGTTCGGCGGGTTGCGCAGGGATGCTGCCGCGTCGCGCGCCGAGGCACAGGCTGCGGAAGCGGAACAGGCCGGCACCCGCGTGACGGTGGCGGCGGACGCGGCGGATGCGTACCTGCAGATCCGCGGTTATCAGGCCCGCCTCGCGGTCGCCCAGGACCAGATCGACACGGACGAGCACCTGCTGAAGCTCGTGCGCGATCGCTACGCTGCCGGGGCCGCGACGGGACGGGAAATCGCGCAGGCCGATGCGCTGCTGAAGCAGGCACGCGCGAGCGTGCCACCGCTGCGCATCGGCCTGGAGCAGCAACTGAACCGGCTGGACGTGCTGATGGGCGTCCAGCCCGGGACGTACGCCCAGGAACTCGGCACCGTCGCCGCCATTCCCTCCATACCGGCGATTCCCGGAAACGACCAGTCGGTCGACATGCTTCGCCGCCGCCCGGACATCATCGCGGCGGAACGGCGGCTGGCCGCCTCCAACGAACGCATCGGCGCAGCGATTTCCGATTACTACCCGAAGATCTCGCTGTCTGGCGCGCTGGGATTCGACAGCCTGAGCGGCCATCTCATGAGCCCAAGCGCGTTCCAGGCTTTGGGCGGAGGTGCGTTGCGCTGGAGGCTGTTCGACTTCGGCAAGGTGAAGGCCGAGGTGTCGCAGGCCAAGGGAGCGAATGCGGAGGCGCTGGCGCTCTATCAGCGATCGGTGCTTCACGCTGCCGAGGACGTTGAAAACTCGCTGATGACGCTTGCGCAGACGCAGATCCGCGTCGACGAGATTCAGGAGCAGGTGCAGGCACTGACCAAGGCGCGTGATCTCTCCGAACAGGCGTATCGCGCCGGATCCATCACGCTGACGGATGTGCTCGACGCGGACAGGGACCTGCTCACCGCACGCGACGAGCTCGACAGCAACCGGGCTGGCGCCGCAAGGGCGGCCGTCGGTGTCTTCCGCGCATTCGGTGGCGGATGGGATGCGCCGACCGCCGTAGCGAACGGAGCATCTACGAGCATCACTGTCGGCTCCGAGACACAAAAGACAAACCTTTCTGCCGGGATGTAAAGACCCGGACCTGATTCACAACCTGATCATCTGGAGAAGAGAAATGTCTACTGTCGAAACTTTCCGTCAACTTCATGCCGATACCACGCCGCTCCGCCTGCCGAACGCATGGGATGCTGGAAGTGCCCGCCTCTTTGAAAGCGCGGGAGCGACCGCCATTGCTACGACGAGTGGAGGAGTCGCCTGGGCTCTCGGCTATCGCGATGGCGGCGTTCTCCCGTTAAGCGAACTGGTTGGCGTTGTTGCGCGCATGGCGCGTGTCGTGACCGTCCCACTCTCAATCGACATCGAGAACGGCTACTCAGACGATCCGAAGATCGTTGCGGATAACGTGATGCGACTCGTCGATCTGGGTATCGCCGGCATCAATATCGAAGATGGCGAGGACAAGCCATCGCTGCTGGCATCCAGGATCGACGCCATCCGCAAGGCAACTGCTCGCGCCGGCGTCGATCTGTTCGTGAATGCACGCTGCGACGTATTTCTACGCAATCTCGTGGCGTCATCGGAACTGGTCGGGGAGTCGATTGCCCGCGGCAATCTCTACGCCGAAGCGGGAGCTGACGGCCTGTTCCTTCCCGGGCTACAGCAACCAGATCAGATTCGGGCGATCGTCAACGACGTTTCGTTACCGCTGAATCTGATGGTCTGGCCGGAGCTCGCCGACGCCGAAGCTCTCGGCAAACTCGGGGTGCGCCGCCTGAGCGCTGGTACCAGCATCGCCCAGGTGGCATGGGAAACCGCGGAAAGACTCGCACGGGACTTCCTGAAGAACGGTGGCTCGGCGCCTATGTACAAGGGATTTGTTCCGTACGCGCAACTACAGGAGCTCTTCCCCGGAAAGTAAGCCGGCACAGAAGGTGTTGGCAATCGGGTCCTGGGAGCAGAGCTTCCTGGATCCAGTTGCCGTTCATGATCTGCATCAAGTCTTTTCGTATCGAGGATCACCTTGTCACCTGAAGAAATCGCATCGATGCATCCGCGCCTGTTCCACATTACCCGCCCGACTGCGGTGCCGAGCATCAGGAATCATGGGCTCCTCTCGACGAGCAGCTTGCTCAGGTTTTTCGATGTTCCGGCGGCAGAACGTCAGTCGATCGAAACAGTGAGGCGGCCGACGAGCATCACCATCGCTCATCCGGAGTACGGAGAGGCGTCGATCACAGATAGCGGCCCGTTGAGCGAAGCGGCACTTTTGCACTGCCTTGATGATGGTCTGCAACCCGCAGACTGGATGCGCCTGCTTAACCAGCGCGTGTTCTTCTGGGTGGACGAAAGAAATGTAGATGTTCACCTGCGCGCGAGCATCCGCCACGGCGAACAGCGCGTTGTTCTTGTTTTCGACACGCTCAGCGTTACGAGAACGTATCACCGTCAGGTCGAGTTGGCGGCGATTAACACGGGCTCAACGATTCGACGTCCGGCGCGCCGCGGGCTATCGACTTTTTCTCCGGCGCGTCAATACACATATCGCGATTGGCAGCGCTTGCGGGGCGGCCGTGATCAGATCAAGGAACTCACGGTGCTTGACGGGATTCGCGATGTCGATGTCCACATGACGGGGTATTACACATTTCCGCATCTGGATTCGAAGTCACAATCCGCAACCTCGTTCACGTGGCAACCCAAAGGATAACCATCATGCGTATTCACGACTATCCAGGCTTCCCCAATCCGCTGCGCGTGCGCATTGCGTTGGCGGAGAAAGGCCTTTCGTCCGAGGTCGAGTTCGTTCTCGTGGATCTGCCCGCGGCGGAGCACAAACAGCCTCCATTTCTGGCGATCAACCCAGAAGGGACGGTGCCCGTGCTCGAGCTGGATGACGGCACGTTCATCTCTGAATGCACCGCGATCACTGATTACCTCGACAACCTCGATGGCGATCCTGTGCTGACGGGCACGACACTGAAAGAGAGGGCGGTAATCCAGATGATGCAGAAGCGTGGCGAACGCGAACTGCTCTATGCGGCGGGGAACTACTACCACTATGGCACCCCGGGCGCGGGACCGACTGTTGCAGCGTACAAATTGCCAAACTGGAAGGGCCGTACGGAATGGGGAGCACTTGAGCGAGATCGCGCGATCGCCGGCATGCGCTACTTCGATGATGTGCTGTCGAGGCAAACCTATATCGCTGGTGATACGTTTTCGATGGCTGACATCACCGTGTACGCGGGACTCTATTTCGCTGACATTGGCGAGATCGCGATTCCCGACGAATGTGAATCGCTCAAGGCATGGCGGACCCGGATATCGGAACGCCCGTCCGTCAATAATCCTGCTTGAGCGATCGGGCAGATCATGGGAGCCGACAAAGTCGTGCCCGCGGCGCACAACCCGAACGGCGGGCATCGGAGAACCCGTTACTTCTTCAGCAGCAGGTTGCTATTTCGATACAGCGGCTGCGACTTACCACTCAACCCACCGTCGCGCGGGTAGAGATCTGCAGTGGTCGACTCTGATTTAACCGGGATTTGGTTAGCTGTAACCCACGTTAGCCGGATTCACCCAAGAGAGCGTGGCAGGCATGATTCATCCAACGCGAGCTGCACTGCTCGCTGGTCTTGAAGCCGCAGGGTTCGATACTCTGGTTCACAGACAGTACCGGTGGCGATCTGAATTCACGGCGCGCAGATGGCGCCGCTCACCTAAACAGGAGATTGAAAATGAAACTCGCAAACAAGGTTGCATTCATCACGGGCGGTACTTCGGGGATTGGCCTGGAGACGGCGAAGCTTTTCCGCGCGGAAGGTGCGAAAGTCGCTATCGTAGGCTCGAACGTCGAACGGCTCGCAGCCGCGGCCAATGAGCTTGACGGCGATGCGCTGCTGATCGAAGCGGACGTGCGCAAGGTCGCCGATATCGAGCGTGCGGTCGAGCAGACCCGCGCGAAGTTCGGTCGCATCGATGTCGTCTTCGCTAACGCGGGTGCCAGCACGGTTGCTCCGCTGGAGGCGATCACGCCGGAGTATATCGACAACAACGTTGCGCTCAACTTCAGCGGCATCTTCTTCACGATTCAGAAGACCGCGCCGCTCATCCCGACCGGCGGCAGCATCATCGTGACCACGTCGTTCCTGAACACCATCGGCATGCCGGGTCTGTCGATTCTCGCCGCAACGAAGGCGGCCGCGCGGTCGCTGGTTCGTACGCTGGGCGCTGAGCTCGCGCCGCGCGGCATCCGCGTCAACGCGATCAGCCCGGGGGCGATTTCCACGCCCTTCTACGGAAAGATGGGCCTCAGCGAAGACCAGTTGTCCGGCGTCGCCGCGGCGTTGACGGAGAAGATCGGCCTGAAGCGCTTCGGCGAGCCGGCCGAACTCGCGAAAACCGCATTGTTCCTCGCGAGCGACGACTCGTCGTACACCACGGGGACCGAATTCGTGGTCGACGGCGGCCTGACGCAGTTTTGATCTCTGCAATCCCTCGCGCAAGACGCGCGGCAGCGTTGGTGAAGAACCGGTCGCCCGCTGCTGCGTGTGGTGCGAACAAGGGCAGCCGGCCATTTTGATAGCCCGATTTCATACAATGTTGCCCTTTAACCTCGAATGGGTAGACGACGTGGACCGCTTCGAAGCTATGACGATGCTGTTAAGCGCTGTCGACAGAGGCAGTCTTTCGGCTGCAGCACGGGAAATGAAAGTGCCCGTGACGACGCTGACACGCAGGGTGACCGAACTGGAAGAGATGCTTGGGACCCGCTTGCTGGTGCGCACGACGCGGAAAATAACGCTCACGGATGCCGGTACGGCATACGTTGCCACTGCGCGGAGGATCCTTGACCAGGTTCACGAACAGGAGCGCGAGGCAAAAGGCGAATTCACCGCGCCCCGGGGTGAATTGGTCATCGCGACGCCCGTACAGTTCGGTCGCATTCATGTGCTGCCGATCCTGAACGAGTTCCTGTCGCTGTTTCCCGATATCTCGGTCCGGTTGTTGCAGTCAGACAGGAATGTCGATCTTGTGGACGCGCATGCCGATCTGGCCGTACGTATCGGCGAACTTGCAGATAGCAGCATGATAGCGACGCGGGTTGGGTCATTACGTCCGATGGTCTGCGCCAGCCCTGCATTTTTGCAGAAATATGGCGTGCCTCGAGAACCGGATGCGCTTACGAAGGTGCCAAGCGTCGTGTTCAACAGCCCGTATCTGGCGCCCTGGCGCTTTCGGCAACCGCAGACGGGCAAGATCATCACTGTGCCGGTGGACGCACGATTGCAGGTCCTCGCGCCTGATGCAGCGGCAGACGCGGCGATCGACGGACTCGGGGTGACTCTCCTTCTTGAGCACGATGTTGCACAGGCGATAGGGGCAGGACTACTGGAAGTGATCCTCAAGGAGTTCGAGATCGAACCTGTGCCGGTCCACATGATTCACGTCTCGCGCAGTCTGATGCCAGTCAAACTGCGCCGGTTCATCGATTTTGCTGTTCCACGGCTCAGGGAGTCGCTGTCGGGTTTTGGGAAGATTTAGCTTAGTTGCGTTTGATCGGGGAGCTCATGGCGACCGCTTGGACCTGGCGACGTTGACACCCCATCCAGGCGTCTCCGCAGTAGGTGCGCAACGCAGTTCGATCGGCGATAAATAGGAAGGAGAAGCGATATGTACCACGATGCAATTTCGCAATGCATACAGGCCATGAGCACGATCGAGACTTTTCTCGACAAGGCGGAGCGCCACGCCGGCGAGAGAGGATTCGATGTCAACGTGTTCATGACCGAGCGCCTCGCACCGGACATGAAGCCGTTCGTGTATCAGGTCCAGAGCGCGTCCGATTATCTGAAGGCAGGGGCAGCATGGCTCGCGGGTCAGAAGCCGCCACAGTACGAAGATGCCGAGCAGACGATCGAGGAAGTCCGCGCGCGGATTCGTAAAACGGTCGAGTTTGCGCGAGGCATGAAGGCTGAGCAGTATGCCCAGGCCGGTGAACAGGCTGTGAAGCTCTCTTGGGCGCCCGGCAAGGTACTCAAGGGTAGTGAATATCTCCTGCAGATGATCATCCCGAATGTCTACTTCCATGTCGCGATGGCGTATGCAATTCTGCGAAAGGGCGGCGTGAATATCGGGAAGATGGATTTCCTTGGGCCGATCAATTTCGTTGATGCGTAACTGCTCATCGAGTGATTCGCTGACGCGAAGTGGTCTGAGAGCCGCCGTTGGGCGCGGAACGTTATGAGCGCAGCGATGGCCGTGTGAATGTCACAATCGCCCAGTCAGTTACGGGGCGGAGCCGCAGTTTAGAAAGAGGTAACCTTGCTATGAACGAGTCGATCAAGCACATTAGTGATGCAAGCTTCGAGCATGACGTCCTTCAGTCGGACAAGCCGGTTCTGCTCGACTTCTGGGCGGAATGGTGCGGTCCGTGCAAGATGAGCAATCCGGTGCTGGACGCCATCGCTGAAGACTACGTTGATCGCCTGCAAGTCGCGAAGATCAACGTCGATGACCATCAGGTGACACCGGTGAAGTTCAATGTGCGCGGCATCCCGACTCTGATTCTTTTCAAGAACGGTAGCGCCGTCGCGCAGAAGGTCGGAGCACTCTCGAAGTCCCAGTTGAAGGCATTTCTGGATAGCAACATCCAGTGACAGGGCTCGCAGGGGCAGAGCGTTGACGCAGCCAGGCCGATGCCTGATCGGACCGGATCGCGCGTTGAGAAAATGAACCGAATGGAGGCGTGGGCATGTTCTCTGTACTTTTTGAGGTGCATCCCAGGGACGAACAGTGGGATGCATATCTGAACTATGCGAAGTTGCTGCGCCCCGAACTCGAGCATATCGATGGATTCGTCGACAATATCCGATATCGGAGTCTGACGAGAGACGGCTGGATCCTGTCGCTGTCAAACTGGCGGGATGAGAAGGCGCTGGTGCGGTGGAGGACGCAGGCGATCCATCACGGCGTGCAGGAGAAAGGTCGGGAGCAGGTTTTCATCGACTATCACTTGCGGGTCGGCGAGATCACGCGAGATACGCGAGTGCCGGATGGCTACGTCCTCAGTAATCAACGCTCCGACGAAACAGTTGTCGGCGTAGGGACCACGATCGGAATCGTGAATACGAGCGTATCCGCCGAGTGGGTCAAGGCAAACAAGCCTGATGCTATCGCGCAATTTCTTGGCCTGCCGGCCAGTGCGAGCGATCTGGTTCACTGGGACGTATTTGATGCCGTGTTGACACCGGGTAACGTCGTGCTTGTCACACTGTGGAGGAACGAGCTTGCAGCGGCGGCGTTCGAGCGCGGGCTGGTGGTTCCGGGCGACCGGCGCTACCGGCAGGTTCGCGTCATCCGAGACTACACCCTGCACGATCGGCGGGAAGCACCTCAATATTATCCGGATGTCGCGCCGCCCGGATAGACGAATGGCGACGACGCACTCATCAGGGTTACAGCTATGCATTACTCATTCAAAACTGTCGGCTCGCCCGTAGGAAAGTTGACACTTGTTGCGTTGGATTCGGAACTGACGGCTATCCTTTGGGAAGACGAGCGGCCGGCCCGGGTGCGCCTGGGTCCCATGCAAGAGGACAAAGCCAGCGCTGTTTTATGCCTCGTGGAGGATCAGCTCGGCGAGTATTTCTCCGGCAAGCGACAGTGCTTCGACATGAGACTGCGCTTTGTCGGGACGGAGTTCCAGAAGAAGGTCTGGGGAGCGTTGCGCGATATTCCCTACGGAGAGACGCGCACGTACGCGGAGATCGCGGCCGGCATTGGGCACCCCACGGCTGTGCGCGCTGTAGGCGCCGCCAACGGCCGGAATCCCATCTCGATTATCGCGCCGTGTCATCGAGTGATCGGTAGTTCCGGGGAACTAACCGGATTCACTTGCGGCCTGGCCGCGAAGGAGACGCTTCTGTCGTTGGAAGGCGCCAGTTGGGGCAGGGCAAAACGAGGCTGAACGGACAGAAGGCGCAATCGACGGATAGGGGCAGTCGTGCTCATCAGATCAGGACTGCCAGACGCCTGAACTGCCACGTCGATGACTGTCCACGAGGTGCGTGTCGACGATGCCAGTAGCCTCCATGAGCGCATACATGGTAGTCGGACCAATGAATGTGAAGCCGCGTTTACGTAGCGCTTTGCCGAGCGCAATGGATTCCGGAGAACTGGTTGGGACATCGGCCATCGTACGCGGCGCGGGCGTAGCGGCAGGCTTGAAGGACCATATGAAATCGGCAAGGCCGCCATCTCTCCTCAGGTTGATCGTCGCAATCGCGTTCGTGATAGTCGCAGCAATCTTGACGCGATTACGAATGATGTTTGCATCACTCATAAGTCGGGCGACATCCAGATCAGTGAATTTTGCAACTCTGTCGGCTTCGAAGCGCTCGAAGGCCAGGCGGAATGCCTCGCGCTTGCGGAGGATGGTCATCCATGAAAGACCCGATTGAAATGCTTCCAGGCTCAAGCGTTCAAACAACCCACGCTCGTCACGAATGGGCATACCCCATTCAGTGTCTTAATAGGCCCTCAGGAGGGGATCATGTGCCGCCCACGGTGGTCGCGTCAGACCATCTTCGCAGATGACTGGGTCGATAGATGGCGCGCGATCTATGCCGCTGACGGCTTTGCTATCTCCCGGCGAGGTAGGAATCTGACTATCTGCAATACCAGAGTTTTTTGCCATGACTCTTGAGGCTTCCAAAATTGAATCACCGAACAGATGGTAGCGGAACCGCAGCCTGTGGCGTCACGCGACCGTAACCTTTTTGCAGATTCCACCTATGGAAGTTAGGCGCGGCTCCACTGTATCCAGTTCGACGCGATTCAGGATATCGGTCAATGGCGATCGACGCCGCTGGGTATCGATACGCAGTGGCATTTGCCTATGCCCATGCAAGTCCCAGACCTTGAACACCTTGTTGCCGTCGTCGTGCCCTTTGGCAAATACAACGGCCGGCTCATCGCCGACCTACCGGGCATTACCTTAATTGGTTGGCCTGCGAGGGATTTCCGCGTGGCGAACTCGGCCGCCTGCTTGCGCTGATGCACGAGATGGACCATAACGGCCTGAGGGGCCTGATCGAGCCGCTGCGCAAACGCGGATAGCGCTGAGGCGTCATCGGCACGGCGCGCCACACCGGCCCCGCCGCATCCGATAGGTGTTTGTCGCCGAGCGTGACTGCGATAACCGACCCGAAGCAGTCCCTCGGCTCTAGCAAAAGCGGACACCCGTAGGCGCTAAGAAAGGATCTCAGTAGGCGCCGCGTCGGATACCACCTTCATCTGGTTGCTGTAAGCCGACCGACCCACGTGCAATTCGGCCCGACGTTGCCATAGGGACGCGTTCCGCTCAGCACCATAGTTGCCCCGTCGCGCACCATCAGGAACACGGCTGCCGGGTGCTCCGCTTGGCAAGCGGGTAGAGGAATGTTGGTTTCCTGATAGCCACCCGATGTTTTGTCCAATTGGTACAGGTGAATCTGACCGTCAAGAGCGCAAGCGACCATCGCATCCCCGCTCGAAAGCGTTGCTAGCGCCGGTCGACAACTCTTCCATTTCGAGGTTTTCCCCGTTGCCACGAGCGCGGTGTCGGGCAACGCCGTACTCCAAAGAAGTCTGCCATCCAGCGCCACTCGCGCGATTGCGACGGATTTCTCATTGGATGGATTGCTGGTGCTTGTTGCGATATAGACAGCATCTCTGGTAACAGCGACCGAAGGAAACGCAGTCACGATATCGGAGCTAAATGTTCCGACTCGCGTCCTGGACAGTTCTTTTCCTGATCCGTCTAGTATCCACGCCGTCAGATAGTTCAAGTCTTCTTTGTTTGCACCGGGGTTGGTCGCCTCGAAACCGACGACGACGAGCCGACCTTCGGGCAGCGATGCGACAACGTTGTCATGGTTCCAACCGCTCTTTCCGAGGTGACGCTCCCATACAAGCCCACCATCCGCGGCGATCCTTGCCAGCCAGCCATTCGATAAGTCATGTCCCGAGATTGTCACCTCTCCGGCCGGCATCACCGCGATGCTCTCTATATCCTTCTGGCCGTCGTTACCGTAGGTTCGCTCCCAAAGGGGATTTCCGCCGGGGTCGAGCTTCGCCAGATATGCATCGCTGTGCGACGCGCTTGCGATATCAGAATGGATATTGCTTGCGCCACCGACCCACATGGCCTCGTCGGGTCCCAATGCCAGTGCGTCAATGACTCGCTTTCTTGGCGCTTCGTCGCGTATTAGTAGGCCCATAAGCCAACTCGACTTTGGCGGGGGCCGCACGTCTTCGAGTTTCAGGCCAACACCGCCGTTAGGTCCGCTTCGCTCAGCGTCGATAAGCAAGACTTGAGAGCGTCCTTGCCGGGTTATCTGCGTGGCAAGGAACACAACGCGCCCATCCGGCAGCATTGCGCCTTCATATAAAACGAGTCCAGTGTCCGTCCCGATATTAGACGTCGTTCCGACGGGAGGAGGCTTTTCGCCGGTGATTGGAGCCGACCAGACTACTTCCAATGAAGGCGCTCGCGGTGCCGCCACGGACACCGGTGCAAAGGTGGCCGCGCAGGTTACCCACCCTCCGACGATGGCGCCGAACATCCTTACGATTTTGATGTGCACGGCTTCGCCTCACACATTGGGTTAATACGGATCCGCGGCGGCGTTGCAAGCTATCGGCCTGAATCCTCAAAGGTGTTACTCCAGTCGTAGATCGCCAAGCGACCGTGTTCTATCCCTCAAATCTGAGACGATTAGCGCTTGGTCATGCAGCGCCTGCACTGAAAGACGAGCCGATCTCCCAGGGCGAACGTCGGCTATGGGGAGTCATTCGCGACTGACCGTTCCTGGCCGGCAAGCGCCCGCTCGCCGACCATTTGCGTTCAGACCTCGGTTTGCTCCGCCATCTCGAGGGCATCGTCGACTTCGATCCCAAGGTATCGCACGGTGCTTTCGAGTTTTGTATGGCCTAGAGGGTGTTAGGCACTTTGTGTCGGACCTGGTATCCTGGCGGAATGAAAAAGCGCAGGCCATACCCAACGGATGTATCGGATGAAGAGTGGTACTTTGCCGCTCCGTACCTGACCTTGATGAACAAAGACGCACCGCAGCGCCGCTACGAACTGCGCGAGATGTTCAACGCGTTGCGCTGGATCGTACGCGCGGGTGCGCCGTGGCGTTTGTTGCCCAATGATTTTCCACCGTGGGAACTGGTCTACCAGCAGACGCAACGCTGGTTGCAGGCTGGCTGCTTTGAGAGCATGGTGAGCGACCTTCGCTCGGTGATACGCGTGGCACAGGGCCGTCAGGGACAGCCCAGTGCGATCATCCTCGATGGCCGCACGATACAGTCGACCTGCGAGAGCGGGCCTCGCGCCGGTTACGACGGCTACAAACGCAAACGCGGCAGCAAGGTCCACATGGCGGTTGATACCTTGGGGCAGTTGCTTGCTGTGCATGTTACGCCAGCCAACGAACAGGAACGCGCGCAGGTCGGAGAACTGGCGCGTCAGGTTCAGCAGGCCACGGGCCAGACGGTCAAGGTGGCGTTCGCCGATCAGGGATATACCGGCGAAGAGCCTGCGCAGGCGGCACTCGACGAAGGGATCGACCTTCAGGTGATCAAACTGCCGGAGGCGAAAAAGGGCTTCGTGCTGTTGCCGCGCCGCTGGGTGGTCGAGCGCAGCTTCGGCTGGCTCAACCGCTTCCGCCGACTGGCCAGAGACTACGAGCGATTGCCCGAAACCTTGGCTGGCCTGCACTTCGTCGTATTCTCCGTACTTATGCTCGTCCACTTTGCAGCCCTTAACAAAAGTTCCTAACACCCTCTAAGAGGAGCTGAACTGCGCGCAGATTTTTTGTGCGCCGATAAATCAAAGAAGCTTTGGTACGGCGCATCGTGTGAGTCCCGTACGCAGCATCATCGAGTCCAATCGATCCGACCCAACGGTGAACAATCCGAGCGTACTGGCGTGTCGACAGATGTGGCGAGCCACGCAACCGGCTCGGGAACAGATAGTCGGCGGGCTTCAGTCCTCGCGCCGAAATCCAGGCCGCGACGCTCAGACGTGTCTGTTCCGTGATCTCGAACTGTACCGGTCGTGCTGCATGAACGTTGCCCGAGAGACCACGTGGCCTCCCACGCTAATGTCCTGCACTTGCAATCGCGTCAGATCGCACGCTCGAAGCTTGCTGTCGATCGCCAGGTTGAACATTGCCAGCTCACGAACGTTCGACGACATCTGCAGCCGCGTCCGAATTCCCCAGATCTCCCGCAATTTCAGTGGAGGTTTGTGACCGGTCAACCTGCCCTTGTTCCACGGCACCCGCCGACCAACGGAGCAATTTAGCGTTTCCATGTCAATCTCCTTTCGATGAAGGGAGACTGATTGTGTGCTGCGTTGGTCGCTGTCCGTTTAGGGTTGTTCGACGCCTGCCACCAACGCGCGGTGGCGCAGTCACATTCCTGCGGACGATGGCAGGCATCGAACAACCCTAAACGATCGGAGACGCTCGCAGGCGTCGCTCACCGGCCGAGGCACGTGTAAAGACGTGCAGAACTGACGACCGGAAAAGCACCGTTGGAAGGGCAGTTGCGTTGCACCTCGACGCGGGCGGCTGACCGGATTGTGTGATGCCGGGGAGCAAGGTCGGCACGCGAGTTCACGCGCCGTCCAACTTGATTGCCCGCATCGCCTTGACGAACCCGAGAATCGTGATGACGCGCTTGAGGTTGTATGCCAGGACATGCAAACTCATTTCGGTCGCGACGTGACCCAGCCTGTGCGTCTGGAAGTGGGTCGAACCCATCCAGTGCTTGAGCGTGCCGAACACGTGCCCGACTGTACGGCGTCGTATCGTCATTGCATTGAGTTGGCAATCCAGCATTGACTGCATTGCCTCAAGCACCGATTCGTGCTCCCATCGCCGGATACGCCTGTAATCAGATGGCGATTGGCTTTTGATCGGGCAATTCGGGCAGGCCCTGCTCCACGAGGTGCGCAGGGTCATCGGATTGTGGCGCTCAACCGAACTAAACCGGTAAATCGCCCGCTGCCCGCCGGACAGCGATACTGGTCATCGTTAGCGATATAGGCGAAGTCAGTCCGGCCGAACCACCCTTCGGCCCTCGCGCCAGATGTCAGCGATTTCGGCACCATCGCGGCGATGCCTGCGTCATCGCATGCCTTGGTGTGCGGCGGAGTCAAGATTCGCACCGAACTCAGTGTTAGGTACGGCGAATTCCTGTTGGCCGCGACCGCGCAGAACTTGTAGTTGCAACAAATCGTTGAGGGGCAAGCCCATGCCAGGGACGAGCAGACACGCACGGGGCGCGCAGCGACGCATCCAGGTACTGATGGGCTTAATCCTGTTCATTGTGATAGTGGCAGGGGGGTGGATCATTCACCGGACTCGGGCGGCCGCACGCCAGACTTCCGTTGTGTTGGCATCGGCCGCGACGACGGCGAACGACGCGGAAATCTATGACCGCGCGATGCGCTTCGCGATACTGGCGATGGGGAAGAGTTGGCTCTCGCCAGGATCGGTAGCCGCAGAGCCGGAGCTTATGCGTGGCGCGCAAGCATCAATGCAAATTGCGTTGCTCAGCGGGCATCAGGATGCGGTTGATTCCGCCGTCTTTAGCCCGGACGGTAAGCGGGTGGTGACCGCGTCCTGGGATAGGACCGCGCGGGTGTGGGACGTGCCTACGGGCAAACAGATCGTGCAGTTCAGCGGGCATCAGGATCTGGTTTATTCCGCCGCCTTCAGCCCGGACGGCCGACGCGTGGTGACCGCGTCCGCGGACAGGACCGCGCGGGTGTGGGACGTGCCCTCGGGCAAACAGATCGTGCAGCTCAGCGGGCATCAGGATTGGGTTTATTCCGCCGCCTTCAGCCCGGACGGCCGGCGCGTGGCGACCGCGTCCGCGGACAGGACCGCGCGGGTGTGGGACGCGGCGACGGGCCAGGTCATCGCGCGACTCACGGGGCATCGGGGACCGGTTTTCTCCGCCGCCTTCAGCCCGGACGGCCGGCGCGTGGTGACCGCGTCCGCGGACAGGACCGCGCGGGTGTGGGATTCAGCGACCGGCCAGCTGATCGCGCAGCTCACCGGGCATCACGAACTGGTGAGCTCCGCCGCCTTCAGCCCGGATGGCCAGCGCGTGCTCACCGCGTCCGATGACAAGACTGCGCGAGTGTGGGATGCGGCGACCGGCCAGGTCATCGCGCGAATCGCGGGGCATCGGGGACCGGTTTTCTCCGCCGCCTTCAGCCCGGACGGCCAGCGCGTGGTGACCGCGTCCGATGACAAGACCGTGCGGGTATGGGATGCGGCGACCGGCCAGGTCATCGCGCAGCTCACGGGGCATCAGGGACCGGTGAGCACCGCCGTCTTCAGTCCGGACGGCCGGCGCGTGGTGACCGCGTCCGATGACAAGACCGCGCGGGTGTGGGATGCGACGACCGGCCAGGAGATCGCGCAGCTCACCGGACACCAGGGGCCGGTGAACGCCGCCGCCTTTAGCCTGGACGGTCAGCGGCTTGTGACTGTGTCCCGTGATAGGACCGCACGCGCGTGGGACGCGGCGATGGGCATCTTGCTGCTCAGCGGGCATAAGGGGTGGGTTTATTCCGCCGCCTTCAGCCCGGACGGCCAGCGGGTGGTGACTGCGTCCCGTGATGGCACCGCGCGGGTGTGGGACGTGGCCACGGGCAAACAGATTGCGCAGATCAGCGGGCATCAGGGGGAAGTTTTTTCCGCCGCCTTCAGCCCGGACAGCCGGCGGGTCGTGACCGCGTCCGCCGACGGAACCGCGCGGGTGTGGGACGCGGCCGCGGGCAAACAGGTGTTGCTGCTCAGCGGGCATCAGGGACCGGTTGATTCCGTCGCTTTCAGCCCGGACGGCCAGCGGGTGGTGACCGCGTCCTGGGATGAGACCGCGCGGGTGTGGGACGCGGCCACGGGCGAACAGGTGTTGCTGCTCAGCGGACATCAGGGGCTGGTTGATTCGGCCGCCTTCAGCCCGGACGGCCAGTGGGTGGTGACCACCTCTGAGGATCAGACCGCGCGGGTGTGGGACGCGGCCACGGGCAAACAGATCGCCCAGCTCATCGGGCATCAAGGGGCGGTTTTTTTCGCCGCGTTCAGCCCGGACGACCGGCGGGTGGTGACCGCGTCCGCGGATAGGACCGCGCGGGTGTGGGACGCGGCCACGGGCAAACAGATCGCTCAGTTCAGCGGGCATCAGGGCGCAGTCTTTTCCGCCGCCTTCAGCCCGGACGGCCAGCGGGTAGTGACCGCGTCTGTGGACCAGACTGCGCGGGTGTGGGACACGGGGACGGGTCTGGTGATCGCGCAGCTGACCGGGCACCAGGGACCGGTGAGCTCCGCCGCCTTCAGCCCGGACGGCCAGCGGGTGGTGACCGCGTCCGCGGATCATACGGCGCGGGTGTGGCCGATCCGATGGCTCATGCAGAATCGAGGTCGGAGCCTGGCTAAAGCGGTGTGTAACGAAAAGCTCGCGGGAGCAAACCTGATTACAATCGGTGATGAAGCTGCCCTTCCTCTCGTGCGCGGGCGCCTG
Organism: Paraburkholderia sp. GAS334; assembly: GCF_050436625.1. Taxonomy (NCBI): domain Bacteria; kingdom Pseudomonadati; phylum Pseudomonadota; class Betaproteobacteria; order Burkholderiales; family Burkholderiaceae; genus Paraburkholderia; species Paraburkholderia sp. GAS334. The sequence continues at coordinate 30,253 of NZ_JBNDMO010000034.1, forward strand.
GCCGAAAACGTATGCGGATCGTAACTTGCCGACCCGACGGGGCGAGCTGCCGCGCTCTACTTCCTGCTCGAGGGACGGCCGCACACCGCCATCCCTTGCGAGCGTGACCGGACCGCCACATGAGTCGCAATTGCTCGCTTCGCCGTCGTGCGAATCGTCGTCCAGAAGGAATTCACCAGCATGGCCATCGGTCAGAAGGACACCACCGCGATCGGCAAGGATGCGGCGCCGCCCGAGGTGCGCGCGAAGCTCGGCCATTACCCGGTGCTGGGCCGCGCGGCCGCGAAGGCGATTCCGCATGCGACGCTCGTCGAGTTCGCGGGATTCGGGCACGCGCCGCAGATGCAGGACCCGGACGCGTCTCACAAGGCGCTGCTCGAGGGACGGACTGGTGGCGGTGCCGACGAATCGCTGAGCGTTCAAACGGCTTTCTGTCCCGCTACCGTACCGAGGCGAAACTTCCTGGCAGCTACTTTATGGTTCTTCGCGGACTTCCAGGGAGGACGCTTGCGGACAGGCTGTAGTCGGCCATGAAGAGACGCCCGCGTCTCGGACATGAATGACCGCTGACACGAAGAAACCGGCCCCTCGCTCCTCACTTCGGTTCTATCCCTCGCGGGCTGAATTACCGAGTGTTGTCCTCGATAGGCGCTTTCGCCCGCATCACGCAAAATAGGGGCTCTACAACGCGGAGGATGGCAGTGGGCGTCAACTTCGACCTGAATGATTTGCAGGCGTTTCGAGCAGTCGTGGAGTTGGGGAGCTTCCGCAAGGCTGCTGACGCGGTCAACATTTCGCAACCGGCGCTGAGCCGCCGCATCGACAAGCTAGAGGAGGCGCTCGGCGTGCGCCTTTTCGAGCGAACCACCCGCAGCGTCACGCTCACCACTGTAGGACGCGTATTCGCCCCAAGCGCTGAACAACTGCTCGATGACCTCGATGCTGCGCTGCTTGGTATTCGCGATGTTTCCTCCAGCCGCCTGGGCCATGTGACCATCGCGTGCGTACCGTCGGTTGCCTACTATTTCCTGCCGAGTGTCATCGCGAACTATCGCAGCCGCTATCCGCGGATCAGGGTCAAACTGCTGGACGCCAGCGCCAACGAGGTTCTCGGCGCGGTCATCAGCGGTGAAGCCGATTTCGGCGTCAGCTTCATGGGCAGCCAGGAGGCTGAGGTCGAGTTCAAGGTCCTGCTGCAGGAGAGGTTTGTTGCTGCGTGCCGTAGGGATCATCCGCTTGCTCGCAAGAAGCGCGTGTCCTGGAGCGAGCTCTATGAACACGAATATGTGTCAGTGGACAAAACTTCAGGCAACCGCTTGCTGCTCGATCAGGCGCTCGCCGCCGTGGCGCCGCGGGTGCCAAGCGTCTGCGAGACTCGTCATGTCACCACCATGCTTGGCCTCGTTGAAGCCGGACTCGGCGTTGCCGCTGTACCTTCGATGGCCATGCCCGTGCGGGAACATCCGATTCTGACCAGCGTGCCGCTCGTCGATCCGGTCGTGACGAGGCGCGTGGGCATCGTCAGTCGGCGGGGGCGTCAGCTTACGCCGGCCGCGCAAGAGTTTTATCAGACGATCATCGACTCGAAGCGCAGCAGCGGCACGGGTGCCGTGAGAAAGAAGGCGCCGAAATGAAGGTGGCAAGGCCGTTCGGGCTGCTTTACGTTCAGGTGCTGCTGGGTATGGGGTTCGGCGTGGCCATCGGCCATTTCTGGCCGCAGGCCGGCGCATCGCTGAAACCACTGAGCGACGCATTCGTCGCGCTGGTGCGCATGATGATCGCACCGATCGTCTTCTGTACGATCGTCACCGGCATTACCTCGCTCGCGAGCGGCGCGAGGATCGGGCGCACGATCCTGAAGGCACTGGCGCTGTTCTATTTCCTCACTGCTGTCGCGCTCGCTCTCGGACTCGCCACAGCGTTTGCGCTGCATCCGGGCGCGGGACTGCACATCGACGCGCGTCATCTTGACGCCAGAATTCTCGCGCAATACGCCACGCAGACGCAGCCGCACGGACTCGTGGAATTCACGCTCCATGTGATCCCGGAGACACTCCTCGGCGCATTCGACAAGGGCGAGGTATTGCCGGTGTTGCTGCTCGCGCTGCTGTTCGGTTTCGCGCTGAACGCCAGCGCAAGCGCTGGGCGGCGGGTGCGTGAGTTCATCGACGGCGTGGCCCACGTGCTGTTCGGCATTCTCGCGAGGATCATGCGGCTCGCACCGCTCGGCGCATTCGGTGCAATGGCCTTCACGGTGGGCCGTTTCGGCATCCGCTCGATCGGCTCGCTCGGCATGCTGATGGTGTCGTTCTATGTCGCCTGTCTACTGTTCGTCGTATTCGTTCTCGGTCCGCTGGCACGCCTGCACGGTTTCTCGCTCTGGCGGCTCCTGCGCTACATGCGCGAAGAACTTGTGATCGTGCTCGCGACATCGTCGACCGAACCGGTGCTGCCGCGCCTCATCGTCAAGCTCGAAGCGCTCGGTTGCGACAAGGGAATCGTGGGACTGGTGCTCCCTGCCGGATATTCGTTCAACCTCGACGGAACGGCGATCTATCTGACGCTTGCATCGATGTTAATTGCCCAGGCGTGCGATGTGCCGCTGTCGGGCGCGCAGATCGCGACAATGCTAGCCGTCATGCTGCTCACGTCGAAGGGCGCGGCGGGCGTATCGGGTAGCGGACTGGTTGCGCTCGTTGCGACGCTGGCAGTGATTCCCGATTTGCCACTCGCCGGTGTGGCGCTACTGGTCGGCATCGATCGCTTCATGTCCGAGGCCCGCGCGTTGACGAGCGTGATCAGCAACGCCTGCGCGGTAATTTTCGTATCGATGTGGGAGCGTTCGTGCGACCGTGTGCAACTGAAGAACTCATTGCGCTTTGCACACGAGCCGAGTCATTCTTTAGATCGGCCCGCGGACATGCCGGGCTGAATTGACGCCGAGCCAGCGGGCGAGGGCCGTCGGCTCGATCATTACATTTGTTGCGTTCGCGTCAATGCGATGTGACGGAGTCCATTCCGGTCGATGTCACTTCGGGCTGCACCGCGGGTGATGCAAGATAGTCGAGCAGGGCCTTCGCTTCCTTCGGATGTTGTGCGCCAACGGGAATCCCTGCGGCATAGCGCGTGACCGATTGCAGCGACTCCGGAATCTTTCCGACAAAGGTGGCACCCTGCACCGGAAGCAATTCGCTCACCTGCTGGAACCCGACTTCATAGTCGCCGCTTGCAACGACGGAAGCCACCGGAATCCTGGGAATCATCTTCGCTTTGGACTTCACCTGATCCTCGATTCCGAGCTGCTTGAACAGCTCACGCTCGATATACACGCCGCTCGCGCTGTCCGAGTAGGCAATAGATCTGGCATGCAGCAAGGTCTGCTTGAGCGCCTCGACAGATCCAATGTCCGGTTTCGGCGCGCCGTCGCGCACGACCATGCCGATGCGCGAATCGGCAAGCTCGACGCGCGAGCCGGGAATGACCTTGCCTTGCTTGATCAGATCGTCGAGCGCGTAGCCGACCATGATCAACACGTCGGCGGGCTCGCCGCGCTCGAGCCGATTGGGAATGGCCTCAGGCGATTTGCCCATCGACGGCCCCAGCGTGGTGTCGAGGGTATTGCCGGTCGACGCCGCGAATTTGGGGCCGAGCACTTTGTACGCGGCAGTGAAGCCGCCCGAACTCATGACATGCAGCTCGGCCGCTTGTACGTTTGCCGCAGCGACCGTGCTCGCGAGCAGAGCGGCGGAGCAGATTTTCAGCAGGAAGGATTTCATCGGTATAAGCGCGTCAGTCTGATTTATAAATAAACGGAGGGTTGCTTCATGAGGCTGGGTGCAAGGTGAGAGGACGGCGCCGGTACAGAACAATTGTCGCGCCGAGCGCACACACAGCGGCGAAGCTCATCCAGTAGCCCGGCGCGGCCTTGTCGCCCGTTGCATGAATGAGCGCTGTCGAGATTGCAGGAGTGAATCCGCCGAAGACCGCTGTCGCGAGGCTGTAGGCCAGCGAGAATCCGGCGACCCGGACCTCGACCGGCATCACTTCCGTGAGCGAGACGACCATCGCGCCGTTGTACATGCCATACATGAACGAGAGCCAGAGAAGCACCAGCAGCATGTTGACGAAGCTCGGCGCGTGGGCGAGCAGCGAGAGCGCGGGGTACGCGGTTGCGATGGTAAGGACCGTCATCGCGAGCAGAAGAGGACGGCGTCCGATCCTGTCCGACAACGCACCGCCGATCGGCAGCCAGATAAAATTGGACACACCGACGCACAACGTGACCAGCAGACTGTCCGCCGTGCTCAGATGCAGAACGGTCTTGCCGAATGTCGGCGCATACACCGTGATCAGGTAAAAGCTCGTAGTGGTCATCGCCACCAGCATCACGCCGGCGATCACGATATTCCAGTTCTGCACGAGCGTGCGGAAGACCTCGTTCATGGTCGGGCGGTGCTGGCGCTTCTTGAACTCCTGCGTTTCCTCGAGATTACGCCGCAGCATAAAGATGAATGGCACGATCATGCAGCCGACGAAGAACGGCACCCGCCATCCCCACGCGGCGATTGCCGCCGCGTCCAGCCATTGATTGAGCGCAAAACCGAGGCCGGCTGCGACAACGATCGCCACCTGCTGGCTCGCGGACTGCCAGCTGGTAAAGAAGCCCTTTTTTCCCGGCGTAGCCATTTCGGCGAGATAAACCGATACGCCGCCCAGTTCGGCGCCCGCGGAAAAGCCCTGCAGCAGACGGCCGATCAGGACAAGGGCCGGAGCGAAGAGGCCGATCGTCGCGTAACCCGGCACGAAGGCGATCAGGATGGTGCCGCTCGCCATGATTGACAGGGTAACGATCAGACCCTTGCGGCGGCCGACGTCGTCGATGTAGGCGCCAAGAATGACCGCGCCGAGAGGCCGCATCAGGAAGCCGGCGCCGAAGACCGCGAAGGTCATCATCAGTGATGCGAACTCGCTGGCCGCCGGGAAGAAGACAGCGGCGATCTGCGTCGCATAAAAGCCGAACAGGAAAAAGTCGAACTGCTCCAGGAAGTTGCCGGCTGTCACGCGGAAAACGGCGGCGCTCCTGGAGTGCCCGGGGGACAGGGTGGTGGCGGAGGGTTGCATCAAGGTGTCTCCTGAAATTTTGAATTCGCGACGATCCGGCGGATTGTGGTTTTCTGGAATATTGGCCTGGACGCCGCGAAACGATAAGTGCAATTTTCTGAACGATTGATGTTCGGTGGTTATCAATGGGTGCGAGGAAAGCCCGCCGAAGCTGCTCGGTGCAGCAGCGACGCGGCTGGCTCACCCCGCAGCCGGCAAGGCGAACGATCAGGCCACGAAGCGGCACTCAGACGCTGGCGTGCGTGTGTCCATGTTGCGCCCGCGGTTGAGGTGATCGTCGATTTCCGCCGCGCAGCCGAGCATCCGGGGATAAAGGAAGATCGTGAACGCGGCGGTTTCCAGGTCGGACTCGCTGAATTCTCCGCTTCGCAGCGGCTGCCACAGCATCTTGAGCAGCAGGGCAGCGATCACCGCATCGACATTGACGCAATAGACGTTGCGGGAGACGCCCGCATCGAACAACGCCTGCACGAGCGAGCGATACCACGCATGGAACACGTTGTATTCCCCACGCTTCTCGCACAGATCCGCGATGAACACCTCGCGCGGGTCGTGGTTGATTGGCCTGTCCTTGAAGACCGGATGATTCACGCCCGGAAGCTTCGCTATGTCGAGGCTGCCTGCATTTTTCTGCCGTGCCTTGTACTGCGCATACCGCTCCACGGAGCGCTCGGCAAGCGACCGCAGATCCACACCATGGCCGGGGTTCGACGGATCGTCGAGCCCGCTATCCCGGAAGGCCTCAATCAGAAATGCGATGCCCTCATACCCGTTGCCGCCATGCGTGTAGCCTGTATGCGAAAGAAAGCCGACGAGCGCCTTGTTGAGTTGCACGCGCTCGGGACTTTCCGGACCGTCGGCTGATACCGCGCCCTTCGCCCCCTGCGCCGAGATTGCACCCGGACCGTTGGTGAGCAGCAGGCCGACGAGCGTCTTGAAGGCGAACAGGTCGTCAGGGGCAGGCTTGAGGTTGAGCAGCGCGGCAAAGCAGATCTCGGTAAGGCTGCGTTCGTTCAGGAGTTCGTCTGTTGCGAAGCCACAGAAGCCATCTGGACTGTGTCGCGATGCATCCGCAGAAGCGCCGATCAGCGTTCCGAACAGCATGGTCCACCAGGGCAGGCTCTCGGCAGTCACGCGCGAGATGCGTTTGCGCATGAGCGGTCCCCACGCCAGCGTCGCGGTGATCGCGGCCAGCACCGCGTCCGCCGTAGGGTGAGCGGGTCGGGACGTGATCCAGCGGATGAAAGCCGACCTGGCGCCACGCTCGGCGAGTCCTGCGAGCATCGCCTCGGCGCGCGGGTCATGGGAGCCCGTAAATAGCCGCTCCGACCCGCTCGCGTCGATCCGGCTGATGTCGAAGGTTTCATCAAGCGGGTTGGCAAGGTTGGCAGCAGCGAAGCGATCGATCAGCCATTTCGCGGCGTCCCGCGCCGCGCGCTGACGATTCGGCCCGACGATCGAAGCGGCAGCCGCCAGAATTGCGTTCGGCGCGTTGCCGGCCTCGCGAGCGGCCTGCGCCGCGGCGAGCTCCGGTGTTCCGTGCAGATTGACTGATGCGGCGATCGCGACATTGATGAGCTTCTCGTCGTTCTCGCCGCCGAATTCATGCAGCAGGGCGAGGCTTACGTTTGCTTCAAGCGAACGCGTCGCGGCATCCAGCATCGAGGTTCCGTGCAGACTGCTTACCTGCGTCTTCGCGTCCATCTGCGACGCACTCGATGCGTCCTTTAGCGCCTGACGGGGCGCAATCGCGCCGACCTGGCGATTGACCTGGAAGATCTGTTCGTTGTACGGCGCGACAGCTTCTACCACCGGAATCGCAAGGCCGGAGGGAAGGGCGATGTCCTGGTCGGAACCGAACCACGGCTTGAGCGCGAGACTGCCCTCCGGCGCGAAGTCGGGCATCGTTGCGTTGGCGCGCATCACGGCAGTCAGGGCGGCCGGGATATGCGCGATGTTCGTGACCACGGCGCCTTTGTCCGAGCAGCAGGGATCGTCGGGCGTAAAGAGGCGATCCACGCAGAACTTCTCCATGAACCAGCGTTCCTTGGCTTGCGCGTCGTCGGCGCCGCCCGCCATCGCTCCGGCGTGGCCGACTGCCCGCGTCAGCTGGCTTTTCCATCGCCCCACCACGCACGCGACGACTGGCTTCGTGAAGGCCGCGTCGGCTTCGTAGTAGCCGCCCGGTTCGCAATAGAGCACAGCGGCCTTGCTGCGCGCGTCGTTCGCGAGCGCGAAGGCGAATTCCGGCGCGGCGTAGTGGATGTAGACGTCCTTGCCGCTGGAGATGACCGTCGACGTGCCCCAGCCACTCATGCGCAGATACTGCGCGATCGTCGTGCTGAAGCCGCCCGAGTTGGAGAAGATCGCGATCGAGCCCCTGCGCAACGAATCGTCCGGATTGTCGCCGCCAAGCGCTCCGCCGATTCTCACGCGATTCCACGAGTCGGCGACGCCGAGCCCGTTCGCCCCAAAGATGTCGATGCCCGCTTGCTGCCCCATCGCGCGGATTTCGCGGGCGTCGTGTACGGCAATCTTTTCGGTGATGATGAATATCTTTCGAAGATCAGGATTGACCCGAATCAGTTCGGCGACACCGTCGCGGGCCGCCGATGGCGGCAGGTAGACCACCCCGCAGTTGAACCGGTGTCCCGCTTCCAGACCCTCGCGAACGTTGTTGTAGACGGGGATATCGCCGATCGATGTGGCTAGCACTTGCCCGCCCTTGCCCGGCGCCGTGCCGAACACGACATTGCCGCCGGAGAATGCATGACTGATGGGCGTCACGTCCGAGGATTCGCCGCCCAGGATGTTGAGGACGCACACGCGGTCGTCGCGCGTGGCGATCTGCGCGAGCGAGTTGACACCGACGAAATACTTGAACTGGTTGCTGCCTTGCTTGTACATGTCGATCTCCTTAAGCCTGAGCCGTTTCAGCGCCGATTTGGGCTGCAACCTCGGCACGGCCGCCGGCCTGCATCCATGCGTCTGCCTGCCTCGCGTACTGGATGACTTCGCTGATGTCGGAGTCGAATCCGAACAGCCGGTAAGGCAGACCGAGCGAATCGCATGTGTCTCTCAGCGCGGCCATGCCTCGTACGAGGTTCGGGCCTCCCCGGCCCAGCACGACATAGAGCGGTGTCGGGCCGTGCTCGCTGAAGTGTTCGCGAAGCGCGTCGGCCATCGCTCGCAGCGTCTCGAAGATGTCGGTGTTGTTGGACTTGCCGCCGATGATGAAAAGCACATTCGCCTGCTTGAGCCAGTGCCTGAAGCAGATACGAGCCACTTCCTTCATCTTTGCATAAGGTGGATTGCCGCCGAAATCCGACGAGATGATCGCCGCATCGCCCAGCATTTCGGTCACGAGCGAGTTGGCGCCTCCGCCGAACGTGGGGGCGAGGATCGTTCCCCTCTCGTTGATCACATACACATCGCTCTGCCCCTGGTGGGTGCGCAGCTGGTTGATCTCCTGCTCGAAATCGGAGTAGTCCGCTGCGAACAGATGAGGCGGCAGCCCGAGACGCGCCCAGCGCGGATCATCGCGATCGAAGCCGCACTTGAAGTCACAGGCAACCGGTGTGAGGCGCCCCTTCCTGTCTTCGCGCATGCGAATCGGATTCAACTCCAGCGTGGTCATGCCGAAGTCGTGAAATAGCTCCCAAAGTTTCGGCAACTGCTGAACGAGCGGCGAGATGATCTCCTTCGGCGCGCCGATCTCACTCAGCGCATTGGCGACGACGAACGCCTTCAAGCCGGTCAACGCGTCGAATGGCACCATCGCCACGTGCTTCGGGTCGACCTCTTCGATTTCCATGCCACCCATGTGCGAGAGCGTCATGGTTGGTGCACGAAAGCGGGTGGAATCGGTGATCGAGAAGTAGACCTCGTGTTTGGCCGGGACGCCAGCTTCGAACGTCACGCCATTCGCCTTCGCTTTCAGGTGGCCGACGGCATGCTTGGCGAAGTACAACCGCTCCTTTTCGGACAACGCTGTCTTGAGGTCGGTCGCGCGGCCCAGCAAGCCCGCCTTCCCCTTCTTTCCGACTCCGCCCTTGAAGACGGGCTTGATAAAAATCTGACCATGACGATCGATCAAGGCCTTGATTTCCTCCTCGCTGGCGCTCGGGTCCAGGATCTCGCTGGCCGGGAATCCGACGAATTGCAACAGGCGGGCGCCGTGCAACATACCGGTGATTTGCATGGAAATGTCTCCTGAAGTTCATTGCGATATGAAAAGGAAAACGGGTCGTGTGGCGCCGGTATTGGCAAACCGCCGGCCGGGCCATTGATCGGGCACCGTATGTGCGCAGAACAGATGCGCGGTCGTTGGCGCACGCTCTAAGCGGCGCTCGGGTGCGCTCTACGAAATCCGATGCGCGAAGACTGACTTGATCGCGAAACCGCACCGCCCGCCATGCAAGGAGGGATGTGGGCTGCCTTGCAGGCTGCGACGTGTGGAAAGGGCGGCGTCCGGGTGTGCATGTGCTTGTCTCCGATGCGTTCGACTGTCGTTCCAATCTCTCTGGTATCTTGATTGCAGATACTCACGCAAAAGGAACTACGCGATAAGTGCAATTTTTTGAAGCATTGATGTTCAAACGTTATCAATGCACTTCCAGGACCATTCACATCGGCATCCGTGCACCGATGCCGCAGCAAGCCGCCTCGCGGACAGATACGGTCAGTTCACGCAGCCATGAGTCCGAGTGACTTTTTATGCAACATTTCGTCGTGGGCACTGGCCGGCAGGCACGCCGGCCCGATCGGCTCGAAGGAGTTACAGCTCGTGATGAACTCCCGATGCTCAAGCATCTCCGACTTCGAACGCGTGCCGTTCGCGACGGCCACCGTCAGACTGAACAACCCGCGGCCAATCTGATCGAGCGTGCTGCAGCCCTCAAGAACATGCACGACGTCGACGTCCATGTCACCGCACAGATTACGGAACATCGTCGGATGCGCACACACAGTGATGACGGGTGAGATCGCGGAGCCGACCACCGGCGCGCGTCCAGTCGTGAACAGGATCCCGTGGCAACCGCAGGCGATTAGCTCGCGGATCTCCGCGTTATCGCTGATTTTCGGCAAACCGAAGGTGGCTCGCCGTCCGGCACCACATTCGAGCAGATACAGGCCACCCGTCAGCAGAATGTCGCCCGGTTTGACGATGCCGACGTCCGGCAACGCGTCGCTGTTCGCACAGGCGTCGAGCGATTTCTTCTCCTGCATCATCAGTCCGCCTCCCGCGTTACCGACCGCGAAACCGCCGCGCCCGACCGTCCTGGAGTAGCGGGTCGCCTTAGCAAGGCAGTGGATGATCGCATCGGCCAGTTCGGGGCGCGCCTCGCACGACTTTATTTCGTATTCGCACGCCGCCGTTCTATCGAACACGCATGCGGCACCCTCCGCGATCAGCATGACGAGCGCGCGGTCCACAGCCCGTTGGCGGCAATGCGGCTTGTGCCGTTCGAGCCACCGCAGATCGCACCTGTGATCAGTTCGTCGAGGCGCATTGGCACGGTGGGCTTCTCGCGCAACAACTCGCGCACATGGTGAATCCACTCGACGCCTTGCTGGATCGTGCTGCACGTGCCACCTCTTTCCTGAATCGTCAGCACGTCTACCGGACGCCCGCTCGCACGCACGACATCCGCCAGATAGTGCTTGTCCATGCTCTCGCAGCCGAGCGACACGAACAGCACCGCGCCGACGTTTGGATGCGTCGCGATGCGTTCCATCATCTTCTCGGCGTAGCGGTTCGGATAGCATCCCGGAAAGCCGATCAGATGCACTTCGGGCGCCGCATGGTGCGCGTTCGCCACGTCGAAGTCCGCGTCGCCGAAGAGCGGCTTGAACTGCGCGACGATTTCACGCGCGACGTGGCGTGCACATTCGACGAGATATGCGACCGCGACGACATTGCGGATACCCTTGCGCCCGTCGCCGCGCGGATAGCCGCTCAGCATCGGTTGATCCGTAACAGGTCGATTCATGATCGATCCCTCAGCGCACGACATAGCTGTGGCCTCCGTTGCGCGTATAGGCGCGAAGACAGTCGCTTTCGGGGTTGCGTGCATGTGCTCGCCCGTCTCGATGCCGACGTTCACGTGTTCAATTGGTGCGCCGTAGCGGATCACCTTTTCATGCGCGGCGCGCAACCGCGCTCTGCCGCCACTTCCGTATCGACGCTACGATCGTAGTGTGCCAAATCCTTCTGCTAGCTTTCACACAGGCAGGTTTTCTTTAAGGACTATCCCTACTTAGGTTAGTTAGTCCAAGGCGCGATCAATCTGATCTCACCGCTTTGGGGCAACGTGAATGTCGATGGCGATTACTCTACGGGCGAAACGCGGGAAGCATTGAACGCGAGCGGCATACCGGTCAGCACACAGACACAGACGAGTCTCGCGCATGGCTGGGCATCAGGCCCGATGTCGGCATTATCCCGATACGTGCTTGGCATTCGTTCTGTGTCCCCGGATTTCAAGCAGTGGCTCGCTAAACCACAAACCGGCAGTGGGCCGGGCCCCCATTCCCTACGGCAACATCTCGGTGAAGTGGGGCGTCCGTTCGAATCGGACTTTCGCGATGAATGTGTTTGTGCCGAACGGTACCTCCGGAACGATTGCGGTGCCCGTGACCGGCGACGCGCAGTCAAGGTCAACGGAAGAGTGGTCGCAACCGCACCGGCTTCCGTGCTGGACCCGAAGACCTCGGGCAGCGATGGCTTCGGCTATCGTTATATCGACGGCATCGCTGCCGGCTCGTACGAAATGGAGATCGGAAGCTGATGGTCGGCCTGCGGCAGTCAAGGTGATGGGCCATAGCGACCCCTTGAGCGCTCCAGCGCACTGCTGGAGCGTCTGGTCGGCCCTGAATTTACGATTTGAAGGGTAGACGGGGCGGCAGGCTGCGGCTCGACGCTTTGGCTTCAGGCGGAACGTGTTCAGGGACAAACGCACAGCCTCGCGGGCGGGATGATGGTCGTGGCGGCTTTGTCCACAGGACGCCGGATGAAGATTTTCGAATGACGGCTGTTGAGCAAATCGCGGACGTTGGAAAATCACGCCGAGACGACAGCTTCGGGTCGAGCTTGTGTGAAAACACGCCGATCACCTAGACTGGATTAACTCATTCAGCATGGGTGACCGGATGAAGCGATTCATAGAAGGTGAAGACCGCAAGCAGGTGACGCTGCTTCCAGAATGCCTCGATGATTTCGTCGCCGAGGACAATCCGGTCAGGATCATCGAGGCATTCGTTGAAGAGCTTGACCTTGGGTCACTAGGCTTCGATGGCGCGATGCCGTCGACTACAGGTCGCCCGTCCTATCATCCAGCAGTGCTGCTGAAGATCTATATCTACGGCTATCTGAACCGGGTCCAATCGAGCCGTCGCCTGGAACGGGAGTGTCAACGCAATGTTGAACTGATGTGGCTCACGGGTCGTCTGGCGCCGGACTTCAAGACGATAGCGGACTTTCGTCGTGACAACGGCACCGGCATTCGCAACGTGTGTCGCCGCTTCGTGATGCTGTGCCGTGAACTGAAGCTGTTCTCGCAAGCACTGGTGGCCATTGACGGCAGCAAGTTCAAGGCAGTCAATACGCGCGATCGCAACTTCACAGAGGGTAAGGTCGACAAGCGGCAGAAGCAGATCGAGGAGAGCATCCAGCGGTATCTGAACGCGCTGGAAACTGCCGATCGTACGCAACCCGCTGAGCTGGAAGCGAAGACCACTCGATTGCAGGACAAGATCGCGCGCTTACGCGAGCAGATGCGAAATCTCGATCAGATCAAGGAGCAACTCAAGACGCAGCCTGATGGCCAACTCTCGATGACTGATCCCGACGCTCGCTCCATGGCGACGAGCGGCAAAGGCTCGGGAATGGTGGGCTATAACGTGCAGGTGGCTGTTGACGCCAAACACCACCTCATCGTGGCTCACGAGGTCACGAACTCTGGCAGTGACCGGGCGCAGCTTAGCCCCATGGCAAAAGCTGCGCGCGACGCGATGGGTAAGACCAGACTGCGGGCCGTCGCCGATCGTGGCTACTACACTGGGCCTCAGATCAAGGAGTGCGCCGATGCGGGCATTGCGGTCATGCTACCGAAGCCGACAACATCAGGTGCGAAATACCATGGCCGATTCGACAAGGCAGACTTCATCTACATTGCGCGGGACGACGAATACCAATGCCCAGCTGGAGAACGAGCCATTTACCGTTACACCAGCGAGGAACACGGGATGCAGCTACACCGATACTGGAGTAGCGCCTGTTCGCAATGCAAAATAAAGTCACAGTGCACGCCCAGCGGCGAACGACGGATAAGTCGATGGGAGCATGAGTCGGTGCTGGAGGCAGTTCAACGTCGGCTGGACAAGACGCCTGATGCGATGACCGTGCGCCGTCGAACCGTCGAACATGTCTTTGGAACGTTCAAGCATTGGATGGGCTACACGCACTTCCTGACGCGCAGGTTGCCCAACGTAGGTACCGAGATGAGTTTGAACGTGCTCGCCTACAATCTTACTCGAGTGCTGAGAATCCTAGGCTTCAAGAAGACGATGAAGGCAATGCGGCGGGTGGGTGCGTAAGCACCCCGTAGGTCCTGAAACAAAGCCCTTAAACTCTTCGGGAACGATGGGAGAGGCTCACCTTCTCGTCGTCGCTGTGATGGCCGCAAAGCCAGCCAAACGCGCCGGCGGAAGCGCCGGTCATGCGTCGCGTTTTAATTCCATCGGGTTTCCACACAGCCTGGGTCGTGCACTGCCGCTCGGCGACGGTCAAAGCGGCCGTTCGCCCGAACTGGTCGCCCATCGTCAGCTGAGGAACCCACACCGGCCATTGAAGCCCTGAGGGACCAACGACCGCTGTGGCCGACCTCCAGCCAACCGATGTGTCCGACTGAACGGCCGTTGTACTTTGGAAGCTGCCGCCGTAGCCGTACCGGGTCGAATGTCGGCAACGGGTCGATATGGAACATTGCGACTTCTTTGCACTTGCCGCACACAACGCGACCGTTCCGCAGTTTGAGACGCAGCTTCTTCCGGGTCCTTGTGGGTCAGGTGCTTCTTGCGACGCGGAACTCGCGTGAATCCTTTCCATCGAGCCGGTCGGGTCGTTTGCCCCATCCCGTCCAGGTTTGCCCGGTTGCAGGATTTCTATAGCGCGGCGACACAGGCGGACGCCCGCGCCGTCGGGTCACGACTTCGTCAGGCGAGACGGCGTATTCGCGCATGAGTTTGCGGATCCGCTCGATCGCTGCAGCCCGTTCGGCAGCCCTGTCGCGCTGAATCTTCCCATCAAGGATGGCGAGCTTGGCCCTCAGCTCAAGATACGTACTCTCGCGCATGCTCAATTCAGATTTCTGGCAAGCTGCAGGCGTAATGTCTGTGCCATCTGCTCCAGGATGTCGGGTAGCATAACCTGTGCGTCAAGCGGCCCCTTGACCGAGTAACCGGAGCCGGCTTCACCGTCAAGCACGATGACCGCAGCGCACCGTGCGTGGGTGACCTGGAGGACATGGGCGCATGCCGCATCAAGCGAGCCGCCCGACTGACCACCCGGCACAACATTGACCTCAACGTTATCGGTCATCGTTTCCTCGGACGTGGACCGCACCTGAATTGTCGCGGTGCCTGCAACTAATACCATCTTTGACTGACCAGCCGGTTCAGGCACGTCTGGTAGGTCTCCCTCACAGCAGCCGAACGAAAGTCCAGGCGCAGGTTCTCGCAGAACATGCCGGTAACGGTTCTGGAATCAAACCGGGTTGCTGACGTGAGTGCGATGCGCTTTGCAATATCCAGCGCCTGGCTTGCCAGGTGCGCACGCTGCATCAGGTCGGCACCGCCCCCGTTTGACGAGAGCCACAGTTTGGTGGATTCAACGACGTGCTCTACGGAAAGCCACTCACCGGTCATCTCGCGTGTCAGCAGGTGCGAGGCAACCAGATAGGTAAGCAGTTCCGCGCGAGCGCGCAAATCCAGATTCAACGGCCGGCTCATCGTGATAGTCCATCTGACGCAGGTTGTGTCCCCGCGTCAATTGTAGAAGAGCATCAATGGAGAACCAAGCCATGGACGTCCCGTCGACCGGAGAGCCTGAAGGGCCGACCTCCAATTCGCAGAGGCAATCCGTGACTGTGTAGCGAACCTCCAGTGATTCTGCGACAAACGCACCGTATTCGTAGCATCGGCATCAATCGAATCGTGTGCCGCCGATCGTCGACAGGCACAAGCCGGCCATGAGCGGACATCCGAACTTGGTAAGCCGCCACCATGCGAGCGACCGTTGTCAGACAGCAAGCGGTCGCCGAGGTTAAGGTGCTCGTGTGCGCCCAACTCGCGGACTAGTCTGGCGCGACAAAACCAAACCGCCAACCGCATCAGATCTTCGGATGCTGGTTGCGCACGGGGCTCACAGACTCAAGCAATGACGCGACATGGAGGATGGTCGACTCTGCATGCCAGCTGCCAACGATCTGAACGTTGATCGGTAGACCCTCTTTGCTTGTACCAAATCGCATCGAAATGCCGGGCAAGCCGGTCACGTTAAGCGGAACAGTTGCGCCCTGGAGATACGTCGCGTCGACGGTCTGACCGTTGACGGTGAACGTGTCCACGCCATGTTTGTGGGCCGGGATTGGCAGCACGTGCGTGATCAATGCGTCGTACTTCCTGAAGTATTCGGCGTAGCCGTCTCGCAGACGTTCAGCAGCCTGTTCCGCATCGATATAGTCCTTCATGGAAGTATCGGGCAGTGACAGCATTGTCTTCGCCATCTTGTAGATTTCGTCCTGACTGCGCCCGACCGTGGCCTGCTCAAAGGCCGGCTTCAATTCCATGACGTGCAGACGGTTGAACACATCGAGAGCGAAGTCGCGCTCAAGCTCGGGAATGCGGACGGGTTCCACGAAACAGCCTACGCCACTGAGCGCCTCGGCGGCCGCTCTAACAGTGGCGGCGACTTCGGGATTGACCGGCCCGAATCCTGGCTCGACCATCCAGCCTATCCTTAATTGCCGATCCGTCGGGTGACCGAGGCCTGCATCGAACGGGACCGTGCTACTCGCGAAGGCGTCGTGTCCGTCAGGACCCGACAATTGCGAGAAGGCGAGCGCAAGGTCGCGGATGCTGCGCGCCATCGGACCCACATGCCAGAAGCGGCGCGGTGCACGCGGCCAGATGCCCGTCATTGGCACGCGTCCGTGCGTAGCCTTGAGGGAAACGATGCCCGTTTGCGCCGCCGGCCCACGCACCGAGATGGCGAGATCGGTACCCAGCCCGAGCGGTGACATACCGGCTGCAATCGCTGCCGACTCACCGCCGCTTGAACCACCCGGTGTACGCTCGAGATCCCATGGATTGTT
>NZ_JBNDMO010000035.1:0-46232 GCF_050436625.1 Paraburkholderia sp. GAS334
ATCCATACCATCGGCACAAGCCAGCACGATGCGCGCCCGCAATGCCAGGGCCTGTGCCGTCTTGCGTCGCATCGTCAGCGCTTGCAGTTGTTCGCGTTCCGATTCGCTCAGCACGAGTTCTCCTTTGGGCCGTCCGCTCATCGTTACCTCCCGTATCAAGTGCCACACAAGACACTTTATTACGGGATTGACATCTTTCAATGAATTTCTAACTCATGACACTAGCCTTGCTTTTCTAGAATACTCATTTTGGAGTTGTCCACGGAGACAAGTACACCGTTTGTAAGCGTGTGCAAGTACAACTGCACGAGACGATGCTCTAACAAATCATTCTCAAGCGTGGTTCCGTCCGCGCCGTAGGCGCAGGACAAATTGGCTATTCGGGAAACGACAATCCTCGGGACAACAGCTTCAATGAGATTCTCGGCGTCGAAGCCAACGATCAGTCGATGTACCCGAAGGGAATGATGTCAAACTGGTCTAGCCGTGGGGAAGCGCTGACACGCGAAGGCGCCACCTTGAACGGCTGCAGTAGAAGAAATACAGACGTACCGCCCCTCACAGCTTTTTGTTGACTCGAGCTCCAGCCGTACGGGCGCGCCGTCGATGGACTGCTTACCCGGACTGAACTTTTCGCTGCCAGAAATCATTCTCGACTTCGTTGACGTCGTCCCCGCTCTTACCGCTTGCCTCGTCGATCCATCGCCGGGCCCATTCGAGTGCGTACTGCTGTGCCGCCTCGCCGTTCTTGAAGCTCGGGCCAATCAGCCCGGAACGAGCGACCCGCCGTGCATCCCGTACGATCTCGGCCCATCCGCGAAACCGGGCGTTAGCGACGGGATCGGCGGCAAGGTAGATGACGTAGCCGCGCGGGTCGAATTCGCGTTTACCATTCGACGCAAGGCCCATCCAGGGCGAGACAGTCCGATCGATGGACGGCGGGCGTTCGACCGGAGCGTGGGATTGGATGCGCTCAGGCACGGTACGCGAAGAATTTGGGAACTGCAGTGCGATCTGGGTGAACGTATCCACTGCTTGACGGGGCTGCCGTGTGCCATGCGGTGTCTGCCACGACGCCTGGTCTTTCCAGAATACCTGGCGAAGCCCTCCGTCCTTGGGCTGACGATCAACGGCGCGTGGCGTGACATGGCGGAGTTCAAGCAGGCCGTCCGGGCCGCAACGAAACTTCCGTCCGGCGGCCGAGAGGATTCTGTGCATTTCCGCAAGGGCGCCGGTCGACCGCCATTTTTCGAAGCGGAGCCGGCACGTCGGTACCGACGGAAAGGCGCTCGGCAACCGGGACCACGGTTCACCGCTGGTGAGTATCCACAGCACGGCATTTGCCACGACGCGAACCTGCGCGCGGGGCCGGCCGCGTTGCCCATGACCGATGGCAGCATCCGACAGGACGGGCGCCAGCTGTAGCCATTCTTCGTCACTGATTTCATTGAAATGCATCCTGCCCTCCACATACCCATTGCATTGCGCGGGACCTGGTGTCTCCGGTTGCGCTACGCGCTGCTCATCGCCCACGTTGATAGGGACGACAGGGCAAGCAGATCCTCGACGCAATCCGATAGCTCGCAGAGGTCCTGAAACCAATCACTCTTGGCGTCGTACAGATGTTGCCGTCTGAGATCGCGCAGCGCGTTGCCGAGGCGTCGGAGGGCCTCGGGATCGCTGTTCGTCAACGGCCAGCCTCTTAACAGATGCGTCAGCGGCACGACGCTTCTGCTTTCGCACCACAGATCGAAAAGGTGCAAGCACATATCATTGACATGCTCGATAGAATTTTCTCGCTCAGACAGGTAGGGGATCATGACAACACCCAGATAAGGGACGATTGATGTGCGCATTCATCGTATGCGACCAGTTAAGTGTTCCTGGTAAATCTGTTTGGATTTGGCTAACCAGGCAGCCTCTTGAAGTCGAGGAAATCACATTGCGACAGCTTCCGATCAATCACAGGCACCGGGATGCACGCACGCGTGCAGCGGGCCTGTTGCAGCTTGGGCGGAAGATCAAGCCGAAGGTCATCGCAGAGCAGCTCGGCGTCAGTGACCAGTCGGTCTACACCATGGGCTCATAGGCTCACGCATGGCACGACGACGGCGTATGCACCTTCATGGGCGGCCGTAACGGCGGCCGGCCACGAGCCCTTTCTGAAGCGATGGTCGCCACGGTGTTGGAAATAGCCCGTGCCGAACCGTTGACCCTTTGCCACATTGCGCAACGCGTGCAAGAGGTTCGTGGCGAGGCGCTGCCGTGCCGCATCGAAACGCTCGGGGAGGCACTTAAACGCGAAGGCACCTCGTTCAAGCGCAACCGCTACGCCCTGAAAGAAAGCGTGACGAAGAGGCATTCGAAGCAGGCCGCGCTCGACAAACTTCAGGTCGCCGCACGCGACGGGCAATGCCCCCTGTTCTACCTGGAGGAAGCGGGCATTTGCGCGCATCACCGGTTCAGCGCGGCTGGTCGCCACGCGGCTTGCCCGATGCCATTGAACCCAACGGCCACTGCAGGCGCTCCATCATTGGCGCGCTCGACTTCGGCAAGAATGCGCTGATCCATGCCTCGCACACGCGCACTGTCAAGGGACGCCGTGTCGTCGAGTTCATCGAAGCGCGGCTCCTGAAGGACGACGGCAAACTCACCGTGATTGTGCTCGATAACGCGAGCATCGATCACAGCATCATCCGGGTTACGCTGGGTCACTGGTTCATTGAACACAAAACGCTCCTCTTCTATCTACCGCCATACAGTCCCGAGCTCAATCTGAGTGAGAACGTTTGGAAACATTTCAAGTACCATTGGCTACGCTTCGTCACATGGACAAAAGAAACCATCGACGCTGAACTCGCCGAACTGTTGAACGGCTACGGCTCGAAACGCCAGGTCAATTTTTCGTGAACACTTATTCCGATACCAGAGGAAAGAAAAAGCCTTTCAGGTTCACATGCTATTGACTAGGTTCGGGACGAGCAAATCACTTTTTTTGCGAGTTCGCTTGACTTTTGTTTAGGGTCTGTTGACATTCAAGGCTAGCCAGACGGCGGTAGCAGCCAGAGCGACAAACGATGAGAAGCGCTGTGCGAGCTTGCCGTAGCGAGTGGCGATGCGTCGAAATTGCTTGATGCGGCAGAAGAAGTGTTCGATGAGATTTCGGGAGCGATACAGATGTTTGTCCAGCGAACGCAGTTTCTCGACACCGAATGGGAGTCCACTTCAACTCCAGCCGCACAGGCGTGCGTCTGATCGGACCGAAGCCGGAGCGTCGCCCGCCGCTAACTCTCCGGCAACCTCAACGGCACGACGGTCCGCTCATTATTGGCCTCCACGAGCCGGATCATTTGCAACATGAAGAAATCGCGCTCTACAGATGACAGATGTTCGATCGTTCTATCGTGCGCGCGCTGCACAGCCGGCGCCATTTTTGCCACGAGCCGCTTGCCCTGGGCAGAGAGCCGTACGAGCCTAAGGCGTTTGTCGTGCGCGGCCTGCTTTCGGTTGACGAGGCCGCGCGCATGCAACCTCGGAATCACTTCGGCGACGCTCGAACGTTCAAGGCCGATCTCGACGGCCAGTGTGTTCTGGTCAATTTCGCCTAGCGCTTCAAGCGTGGTCAGCAAGCTGTATTGCACGGGCGTTATGTTGAACTCGCTAGTCTCCTCAGCGAACAACGCCCCGTGAATCTGATGCAGGCGCCGGATCAGAAAACCAGGCCGCCCAAACAACGGGGATCTTGCCTGCAGCCGCTCAAGCTCAGCACGGGTTGTTTCGAGGTCCAGTTCCGGAATGATCAAGGTCGACATGGTGTGGGCTCTGGCGTGACTGGTGAACTGACGTAGACGCGCGAACCGCGCGCTCAATGGCAGCATTCTATGCGAACGACGCGCCCCGTTTCAAATCTGTGGCACACCACACAATTCACCAAAAAATAGCACCGGGCTAGAACCCGGTGCAAACCCGCCTCAGAGTCGTCATTTTGGTGCGAAGTCGCTCGGAAAAATCCGTGGTATGGCACACATCTGCTGGCCATATTGACGTTTTCACCTTGATGCAAAAGGGTTTTCCAAATAATTGAAGCGGTGACTTCAAACCGGCACACTATTTGCGGTACACCACGCATCTCGTCCCGGAAACGCACACAGAACATGTCCCAGCTTCTACTTCAAGGTGGCCGCGTGGTCGATCCGTCCGCCGGCATCGACGCCACGCTCGACGTCCTCGTCGACGGCAAGTCGATCGCCGCGATCGGCGCCGGACTCGTCGCCCAGGCACCTTCGGCCGAGGTGATCGATTGCCGCGGTCGGCTGGTCTTGCCCGGTCTGATCGATACGCACGGTCACGTTTATCAATACGTGACCGGCCGCTTTGGCCTGAATGCCGATCAATGCGGTGTGCAGTCCGGCGTGACTACCATCGTCGATCAAGGCGGAGCGAGTTGCATCACGATTCCGGGCTTTCGCAACTTCGTCGCCGAGCGAGCCGCGACCCGCGTGTTCGCCTTTATTTCGGCTTATCTCGTCGGCGGCCTTGAAGGTCATTACTATCCCGACCTGTACCGTCCCGATTGTCTCGATGCGGCAGCGACCGTCAAGTCGGCGCTCGCCAACGCCGATCTGGTCAAGGGTATCAAGGCGCATGCCGAGATCGGCGGCTTCGCGCGCTGGGGACTCGACGTGATGAAGATCGCATCGAAAATTGGCCGTGACACTGCCTTGCCAGTCTACGTTCACTTTGGGCAGCTCTGGCCCAAACCAGAACGTGGTGGCATGCCGGTGAACCCCGACTCGATTTTCAACCAGGTCGTCGAGACCCTGAAGCCAGGCGACATCCTTGCTCATCCGTTCAGCCGTCATCCAGGCGGGTTTGTCGAAGAGAACGGCCAGTTGCATCCGCTCGTTCATGAAGCGGTCGCACGCGGCCTCAAGATTGACGTCGGTCACGGCTCGCACTTCAGCTTCAAGACCGCTCGTGTCGTGCTCGACAGCGGCGTGATTCCCGACACGCTGGGTGCAGACATGCATGGATACAACACGCATGTGCCCTCGCCTGCGGGCACACCTGACAGCCATCCCGACGAAGAGCACTCATTCCTTGGCCGCACCCAGTTTAGCCTCGTCAGCGCGATGACCAGCATGCTGGCGCTCGCTATTCCTCTCGAACATGTCGTTGCAATGACAACCAGCAATGCGGCGAAGATGATCGGCATGGAAGGCGTTCTGGGCACGCTCAAGGTGGGCGGCGTCGCCGACATCAGCGTGCTGGACGACCGCCGTGGCCGTTGGGTACTCGAAGACAACGAAGGCACCCAGGTGATCACCGACCGCATGCTTGCCCCGCTCTTCTGTGTCCGCGACGGCGTCCGTTACGACGCCAACGCGTCGCAGTTGCCGCTTGCGCGAGCCGCGTAAAGCTGACCCGGCTCTCTTCACGAGGCAAACGATGAAACGCGCAGTCACAGTCAAGTCGCCGGACCGGCCGCAGGGCATCGGCGCGTCGCTGCCGCGCAAGGAAGACGACCGCTTCCTGCATGGCCGCGGCGAATACGTCGGCAATATCCGGATGGTCGGCATGGTCGACGTCGCGTTCGTGCGGAGTCCGATCGCACATGGCCAGATCGTTGGAATAGAGAAGCCGGCCGGTCTGGAAAAATCGGTCTACACGCTGATTGATCTCGACAATGTGAAACCGATTGTAGCGAATTCGGGGCTGCCGGGTTTCAAGCCGTCCGAACAGCCCGTACTCGCCAGCGGCAAAGTGCGGCAGGTGGGCGAAACCATTGCGATGTGCGTTGCCGCGACGCGCGCTGCCGCGGAAGATATCGCAGCGCAGGTGTTCGTGGACTTCGAAGAACTGCCCGCTGTCGTCGACATGCTCGACGCTCGCCGCGAAGACTCCGCACTCGTGCACGAGCATTGGGGGGACAACGTCTTCCTCGAAGCCTTTGTCGATGCGAAGCCCGACGTCGACCTCGACGCGATCCGCCGCGATGCGCCGATCAAGGTCCACCGCAAGCTACGCACCTCGCGCCAAAGCATGGCGCCGATGGAAGGTCGCGGTGTCGTCGCGCACTGGGATAGACGCCTCTCTCAACTGATCATCCACACGTCGGCGCAGATGCCGCACATCACCCGCACGGGCCTCGCGCATTGCCTCGGTCTCGATGAAGGCCAGGTCCGCGTGATCGCGCCCGATGTCGGCGGGGGTTTCGGCTACAAGGGCATCCTGTTGCCGGAAGAAGTCTGCTGTGGCTGGCTTGCGATGCATCTGGAGAAACCGGTCCGCTGGATCGAAGATCGCCGCGAACAATTGACAGCCAACGCCAACTGCCGCGAGCACGACTACGACATCACCGCGTATGCCGACCTCGACGGGCGGCTTATTGCCGTCGAGTGCGAGGCGAGCGTCGACTCAGGCGCTTACTCGTCGTATCCGTTCTCCGCCTGCCTCGAGGCCGCGCAGGTGGGCAGCATTCTGCCCGGCCCATACAAGATGGACCGCTATCGCTGCCGCACCTGGTCAGTCGCGACGAACAAGCCGCCCATCCTGCCGTACCGTGGCGTGGCCCGTACCGGCGTGTGCTACGCGATCGAATCGGTCATGGATGCGATCGCCGTGGAAGCCGGCATCGAACCCTACGAAGTGCGCCTGCGCAATCTCGTCGAACCGCACGAAATGCCGTACGACAACATCACTAACAAGCACTTCGACAGCGGCGACTATCCGGAGGCCGTACGGCGCGCCATCGCCGCCATCGATCTTCCCACAATACGCGCGCGTCAACGGCGCGGCGAACCCGATGGTCGCAGGATCGGTTTCGGTCTCGCGATCTTCTGCGAGCAAGGCGCACACGGCACCTCGGTCTATCATGGCTGGGGCATTCCGATGGTGCCGGGCTACGAGCCGGCCGTCATTCGCCTCACCCCCGACGGGATTCTCGAAGTGCGGGCCGGCGTGCATTCACACGGTCAGAGCATGGAGACGACGCTCGCGCAGATCGCGCACGAGGTGCTCGGCATCGACACGGAACGCGTACGCATCGTACTTGGCGACACCGGTGTGACGCCTTACTCGACCGGTACATGGGGCTCGCGCTCGATCGTGATGGCTGGCGGCGCACTAGGGCAAGCCTCGAAGGAGCTCAGACAGCGGATGATGAAAATCGGCGCATGGCTGCTGAGGGAATCGCTCGACGCCGTGCGTTGGGAACGCGGCGCAGTCGTCGGTGCGGAAGGTCGCCGCACCATCGCCGACATTGCGCGGACGTGGTATCTCGCGCCACAACTGCTGCCGCCCGACGTCGATCCGCGCGGCCTGGAAGTGTCGACGTCGTATCAGGCGAAACGCGATACCGGCACGTTCAGCTACGCGTGTCATGCGGTCGTCGTGGCCGTTGACACGCAACTCGGCAAGACCGAGATTCTCGATTACGTGATCGTCGAGGACGGCGGCGTGCTGATCAATCCGATGGTCGTCGATGGGCAGGTATTCGGCGGTGCGGCGCAGGGAATCGGCACGGCCCTTTATGAAGCGATGCCGTACAGTGAAGACGGCCAGCCGCTTGCATCTACCCTCGCCGACTACCTGCTGCCCGGCGCCACGGAAGTCCCCGCTATCCGTATCGAACACATGGAAACGCCCGCTCCGTACACCGAATTCGGGCAGAAAGGCATCGGCGAAAGCGGCGCGATCGGCTCACCGGCCGCGATCGCGAATGCCGTCAACGATGCACTGCGGCCGCTCGGCGTTCAGGTCGACCAGTTGCCGATCTCGCCGCGTGTCATTGTCGAAGCTATGCGATTGGCAACGCCGGCCCGCGCCGCCAAGGGGATGCCAGCATGAAAGCCGCGATGTACGACTATGCAAAGCCCGTCACCGGAGATAGCGCGATCGCGCTGGTTGGCGCTAGCGATGGAATGGCGAAGTTCGTGTCCGGCGGCCAGTCGCTTGGCCCAATGATGAATCTGCGTCTCACGCAACCCGAGACGCTGGTCGATCTGCGCGGTATCACGGCGTTGCACGAATGCGGCAGCGAAGGCAACCGGACGCGGATCGGCGCATGCGTGACGCACGCGGAGATCGAAGATCTCAAGATTGACGACGGCACTCAGGGATTGATGCCCTACGTGGCGCGCGGCATCGCGTATCGCGCTGTGCGCAATCGCGGCACGCTCGGCGGCAGTCTCGCTCATGCCGATCCGGCTGCCGACTGGATTAACACGATGTATGCCCTCGACGCGGAATTTCTCGTCGCGGGCCCGCATGGGACCCGCTCGTTGACGGCAGCCGGCTGGATGAGCGGCGCGTTCACGACCGCGCTGGAGGCCGACGAGATTCTCACCGGCGTGCGCTTTCGGCGCCTGTCGCCTGCCGCGCGCTGGAGCTACTACAAGTTCAATCGTAAGCCCGGCGAGTTCGCGGAAGCGATTGCGGTCTTCATCGACGATGCGCCGGCCGGCGTTTGCCGCGCCGTGATCGGCGCAATCGACGGGCCGCCGCATGTGATCGAGAACGCGCGCGCGTTGCTCGACAACCCCAATGCAGCGCTGCTCGATCCGCATCTCGACGCAGCGGGTCTCGAAACCGGGAGCTACGAATACCAGGTGCATCGCGTGGCGCTTGAACGGGCTGCGGCAATAGTCCGCGAAAACAGGAAGCAGCAGTGACCGATATTGTCACTCAACGGATCGAACTCCGGATCAATTGCGAGCAGGTGTTGGCCGCCGTCGAACCGCGCACGAGTCTCGCGGATTTCCTGCGTGAGCATCAGATGCTGTGCGGCACGAACCTCGGTTGCGAACAGGGCGTGTGTGGCGCGTGCACGCTGATGGTCGACGGCATGCCGACTCGCTCCTGCATCACATCGGCGGTCTCGTGCTCGGGTTCCGACGTGCAGAGCATAGAAGGCTTCGACGGCGACGACGTGATGAACGAACTGCGCAACGCCTTCACGGCAGAGCACGCGTTGCAATGCGGCTACTGCACGCCGGGAATGTTGATGACGGCGCGCGATATCGTCACCCGACTGCCCGACGCAGACGACGACCGCGTGCGCCTCGAACTGTCGGGCAACCTTTGCCGGTGCACCGGCTATGTTGGTATCGTGCGAGCGATCCGGCGCGTACTGGATGCGTACCGGGCGAGTCAGAGTGCACCACTCGCCGCGACTGCCGCAACCTGATCCCCCAGCCTCAAGAGACCGGACCACGAATGGAAATTGAGCAAAACTTTACTGTGCCCTACCCACGCGATGTCGTATGGGCCTGTTTTCGCGATACGCCCGGGATCGTAGCGTGTCTGCCCGGCGCGTCGCTGACCGCGCCACCAGACGACGGCCGGCTGAAGCTTGCCATGACCGTCAAACTCGGGCCAATCGTGGCAAGCTTTACCGGCGACGGCGAAATGAAGCTGGACGACACAGCCTGGCGTGGCAGTGTTATCGGCGGCGGCGTGGATCGCAAGAGCGCATCGCGCGTGAAGGGGGAAGCGTCGTTCTCACTCGACGACCCGACGCCTTGCGAGACGCGCGTCGACGTGAAGGTGGACTACGCGATCGCCGGTAGCCTTGCGCAGTTCTCGCGTGGCGGCATCGTGAAGGAACTCGCCACACGGATGACCGAAGCCTTCGCTGCGAACCTCAAGGCCCGGCTGGATCTCTCGGCTTCGCAAGTCGCAGTTACGACTACTGCGCCTGTTGCCGAGCCGGAACTGGCAACCGTTTCGCCCCCCAACCTGGTGACGACGCCCGCCACAACAGTTCCACCCGTTGTGCAGCTTACGGACGTCGCACCAACCCATACGGCCAACCCGGCTGCGAAGCCGCCGGCTAATGCCCCGCTCAACCTCGGCAACATGTTCTGGAAAATCCTGTGGTCGCGTGTTTGCGGACTGTTCGGCGTCGGAGCCCGCAGATGACATCCCCAGTCCAGAATGCCGCGCTTCAGCGCCTGCAAGCGGTTCGTCCTCAATGGCGCGCTGTGCGCTTCGCACGCAATGCCGTTGGGCTGCCCGAGTTCACGCTGCTGCATGCAGGCCCTCCGTATGAAGACCCATGCAGGCCACCCCCGCCGGTGCTGTCGTCGGCGGTGTTGTGCTGTCTGTATGAAGGCTGGGCGGCAAGCGAGCAGGATGCCGAACGCCTGATCGCCACCGGCCGCGTGAAACTTGTAAGCGCCCAGTCCTATGGCGTGGTTACGCCTCTCGCAGCCGTGATTTCGGGCAGCACGGCGCTTGTCGAAGCCGGCGATCCGACTGGCGCCGCCTGGTCGCTGCTGGGCAGCGGCGCGGGGCCGCAACTGCGCTTCGGCTCACGCGACCCCGCGATTCTCGACCGCGTGAAATGGCGCGACTCGATTCTCGCGCCGGCACTCGACACAGCGCTGCGCGGCGAACCCGTCGATCTCCTCTCGCTCGCCCGCCACGGCCTCGACAACGGCGACGATCTGCACGCCCGCACGACCGCCGCAAGCGCAGCGCTCTACGACGTATTGTCAGCACGGCTCACCGATTCGTCTATCCATGCGATGTTGCAGCAGACGCCGCTGTTCTTCCTCACGCTGTGGATGGCCGCGTGTCGCCTGATGACGTCGGCTGCCGCGCGGAATGCGGATCCGGCATCGACGCTCGTCGTGTCGCTCGCGGGAAACGGCATCGACGTCGGCATTCAGCTGGCGGGCCGCCCGTCGCACTGGCACACCGCCGCTGCAGCTGCGCCGGCAGGGCCGGCCATCAATCCAGCGCTCAAGCTCGCTGCCGCTCCGTTGACCGGAGACAGCGGCGTAATCGATGTAGCCGGTTTCGGAGCGCAGGCGCTCGCGCTCGCGCCTGAACCGGCGAGCGCCTTCGCCGCGTGGCTGCCGCCCGAATGGCAACGCGAGCAAGCCCAACTGTACGCGGGTACCCACCCGCATTTCACAGACCTCCATTGCGGCCTCGATGCTGCCCGCGTCACCCTGCACGGCGTCGCGCCGCTTGCGGCGATCGCGATGATCGGCGCCGATGGCCGCGCCGGTCTGCTGGGCCGCGGTCTCTTCGCCGCGCCGGCAAGTCTGTTTGCGTCAGCTGTTCAATCTCTCGAAACGTGATGCATATCAATGAACCCGCCACCCTCGCCGCCGTCGAAACAGCTTTCGACGCCTACGAAACCGCGCTGACAACGAACGATGTCGCAACGCTCGACGCCCTGTTCTGGAACAGTCCGCATACGCTGCGCTACGGCGCGACCGAAAACCTGCAAGGCTACGACGCGATTCGTGAGTTCCGCGCACAACGCCCCGGCAAGGGCTTGATGCGCACGATCGTGAGCCGATCCATCACTGTCTTCGGCGATGGCTTCGCGACCGCCAGCATCGTCTTCTCTCGAGATGGCGAGCCGCGCCTCGGCCGTCAGTCGCAGAGCTGGGTCCGGATCGACGGGGCCTGGCGCGTGGTTGCAGCACACGTGAGCTGGATGGACGCATGACGCACACCGGCCTTCTACAACCGGGACTGAACGGCGCATTCGTGGCGGACGGATTCGGGGAGATGCCGTCTTCGATTGCTGCAAAAGGTCGCGCGCTGGCGCGCAAACGGCTCGCTGTCAAAGACGTCTTCGATATCGCGGGATTACGCGCCGGCGCGGGCAACCTCGCGTGGCTCGACCAGCAGAAGTCGGCCACGCGGACTGCGCTCGCCGTTCGAATGATGCTCGAAGAAGGCGCGTCATGGATAGGCAAGACCGTCACCGACGAACTCACCTTCAGTCTCGCCGGCATCAACGCGCACTATGGCACCCCGGTGAACCCTGCCGCTGAGGACCGGATTCCTGGCGGCTCGTCATCCGGATCGGCCGTCGCGGTCGCCGCCGGCCTCGCCGACATCGGCCTCGGCACCGATTGCGGCGGCTCGATTCGACTGCCCGCCAGTTACTGCGGTATTTGGGGCATCCGGCCGACACACGGACGCATTGCGGACGACGGCTGCCTGACGCTCGCGCATAGCTTCGATACGGTCGGATGGTTCGCGCGCGATGCCGCGACGCTGGCGAGAGTGCTCGAGGTGCTGGCGCATACCGTCGTCAACGAAGAAGCCGGCGACGTGCAGCTCCATGCGCCACAAGGACTGGTTGCCGTGTCGAACCCGGTAGTGCACACGGCATTCGGCGTCGCCATGCGCAAGCTCGGCGTAGTTGAACAGCCAGCGTCGGACGATATGGCTTTGAGCGACTGGGCGCAAGCGTTCCGCGTTTTGCAGGGCGCCGAGATCGCACAGCGGCACGGCGCGTGGGCAGGCGAAAACCTCGATAGTTTCGGCGCGGATGTGCGTTCGCGATTCGAAACCTGTCTGACGATCGATTCCGCGCAAGTTCAACGCGCGCAATCCACCCGTGTTGCTGCCAGTCGAGCGATGGCTCGCGCGTTCAGCATGCCCGGCACCTACTGGCTGATACCGACGCTGCCCTGGATCGCACCGCACACCGATGCATCGAACTCGGAAGTCGACAGCATCCGGACACGCGCGCAGCAGATGCTGTGCATTGCCGGACTCGCGGGCCTGCCGCAGGTCAATCTGCCGTGGACCACGTTCGATGGCGCGCCGCTCGGCCTGTCGGTCATCGGACCGCGAGGCGATGACGAAGGCGTGCTTGCTGTCGCACGCGCGATTCACGCCTCGCTATGAAAGCGGCAATGTCAGTCGTCGTCGGTTTTCTTCGCGACGCCACCGACCGGTGTTCGGCTCAGATCGTTATTGGTCTCGACGAGCAACGTCAGATAGGTCATGAAGCGCTTGCGATCCTCGGGCGGCAGCGCGGCGAGCGTCCGCTCGTGAGCCCGCGCGACACCTGTCTCGAGCCGCGCCAGCAACGCCCGTCCGATCTCCGTCAGCTCCGCCACCTTCTTGCGTTTATCCGTCTTCGACACGCGCCGCTGAATGAACCGCCGCTCGACCAGCCGCCCGATCACGTCGGCGGTATTCGCGCGATCGAGACCGACAGCGCGCGACAACGCAATCTGTTCGGAAGGCCCTATCTGCTCCAGCGCGGTGAGAATGCTGTATTGCACTGGCGTAATACCTTCCGGCGCGCACTCTTCGACGAATAGCGCGACATGGATCTGATGCAGCCGGCGGATCAGGAAGCCTGGACGCGCATCCAGCGCGGTATGACGCCAGTCCTTGGGCGCGCTGTCGCTCGCGCCTGCCCTGCCGGGTTTCACTCTATTCGGACTAGCCACCATGAGTTGCCTTAAGTTACTTTAAGTTGCTTGCGGATAAGTTTCTGACGCATTGCTCCACACCGTAACCTCGACCGGCGTGGGCCGGAAGCCCGACGACGGATTGTTCTGCTGCGGGCAGTTCGACAGCACAGCGATGACGGGCATCTCTGCACGCAACACCACGTAATCGCCAGCCTTCGACGGGCTTGGCGCAATCTCGACCTCGCCTTGCTGGCCGAAGGTCACGCGCATAAAGAAGTTGATGTTCGAGACAATCTCGGATGGTGCCAGCGACCACTTCACCAGTTCCTGCACGAAGTTGCTGCGGCAGCTCAGCTTGTTGTGCACGCCATAGCGAAGGAAGTCCATCTCATGGCTGCAACACCCCGCGAGGGTGTCGTGAAAGCCGCACGTGTCTTCGAGCACCGAAAACATCTTGCGCGCGCGATCGGAATAGATCGTGGTGCCCTTGGTCACGTACAACGAGCGGTTCAATTTCACCGTGTTCGGCACGTTGAGCCGGTCGAGCGGCAATTCGCCGGAGTAGCAAAGAAAGTCGACCGCCTGCTGTCCATCCAGATCGACGATACGCAAGTAGTCGCCCGTTTCCAGCCGTTTCGACCAGCGTCCGCCAGGCTCGATGACTTCGCGATAAGCCGGTTCTTGCAACATGAGATCGCCGCCCTCTTTCATTTCGTCAAGCCTCCCTATTCCCTACCCAATCCGTCAACCGAAAATCGATTCATCAGTATGCATCCTATCAGCAAAAACGGAAGAACTCTTCCCTATTGGCAATGTGATTCGATGAGGAACAAACGATCCACTGCACGTCGGCGCATTGGCCTCGCCACCGATCCAAACGAGTGCACAACGCCCTTAAATCAACGGCCTAAGTGTTTACTTGGTGCGAAAACTGCCCTCTATCGAAGCACCTATCCGTCTGACACGACGCTCACATCGGCATCGCACTGTGTTCGTCGAACTGGCATGTGAATTGCATTGGATACGACACAACTTGTCAGTGTGCATACGAATTTTCGATTGCGCATGAACGAGACGGTCGTTCGGCCACCAAAGCGCACGCTTCGCGCGCCATCCGAGTCATTACAGCCAAGAGGGGTATACATGTCGTCTCTCACCATCCAAAGCGTCGTAACGGACAAGACTTTCCGCACCGGCTTCCGGCGGCTCGCGCTGTCGTCTCTGCGCTCACTGTTCGCTATTGCCGCCTTTGCGGGCGCTGCGCACATCGCAACCGCTGCCAGCATCGACGACATCAAATCGCGCGGCTATATCTCGGTCGCGACTGAAGACGATTTCAAGCCGTTCGAGTTCGTCGATAACGGTGCCCCCACCGGCTACGACAACGAGATGCTCGCGCTAGTGAAGAAGAAGCTTCCTGTACAGGTGAAACAGCAGATCATGCCGTGGTCGGGCATTCTGCCTGGCGTGACGACAGGCAAGTACGACATGGCCGTCACCGCGGTTCTCGTCACGCCGGAGCGCAAGGGCACCTTCGATTTCACCGCGCCGCTGGCGGAATCGACGACTTTTTTGCGACCAAGAAGGGATCGCCCATTAAATCCACCGACGACCTGATCGGCAAGGTAATCGGCGTGCAGACCGGCAGCGCAATGCTGGGCGACGTGAAAGCATTTGACGAACAACTGAAAAAAACCCACGGCGGCAGCGGCCTCAAGCAGATTGTCGAATATCAGTCGTATCCGGAGACCTATCAGGATCTCGCAGTCGGCCGGCTCGACGCCGTCGCCAACACGCAGATCAATCTCAACTCGCTGATCAAGACGCGTCCGGACACATTCGTAATCGGTCAAAAGATCGGCAATCCAGTGTATATCGCATGGGCGGTCAAGAAGGGCGACACGGCGGCGCTGCAGATGGTCAACAGCGTGCTCCTCGACCTGCGCAAGAGCGGTGAGATGTACCAGGTTCAGAAGAAGTGGTTCGGCGCCAGCTTCGAATCGATGCCGCAGTCCATCAACTGACCTCGCTCGCGAGCCCGCTTAATGACCGCTTACGATTACTGGAGCATCACGCAAGGTGCGCTGGCGACCATTTCGCTGTCGCTCGTCAGCATCGTGCTCGGTGTTCCGCTCGGGCTCGCGCTGGCGCTGATTCGCTGGGCGAAAGTACCGGTGCTCAATCGCTTCGTGTACTCCTATGTCAGCGTCATCCGGTCGTGTCCGACCGTGACGTTGGCCTTGCTGGTGTTCTTCGCCTTGCCCCAACTCGGACTGTCGCTCGATCCGCTGCCCGCCGCGATTGTCGCGTTGACTATCAGCACGTCGGCCTTCAACTGCGAGATATGGCGCAGCGCACTCGTCGAATTTCCACGAGATCAATACGATGCAGCGCTGTCGTTCGCGATGCCGCGTTTCACCCGCATACGGCGCATCGTGATGCCGCAGGTTTGCCGCGCGAGTCTGCCCGGTCTCGTCAACGAAATGACGCTGCAGATCAAGTCGACGCCGGCAGTGGCAGTGATCGGCATTGTCGAGATTACGCGTGCTGCGTTGCGTGTCGGCTCGAACACGTATGAGCCGCTGCCTCCGTTCATCTTCGCGCTCGCGCTCTACGGCCTGATCGTGTTCGCGCTCATCAGGCTGCAACGCGTGGTCGAGAAACGTCTTCGCTCCGGAGGCATGATTTGATCAACAACTTCCTGATCATCTGGCAGCAGCGCGACATCGTGCTGGCTGGCCTGCTCAACACGGTGATCCTTCTGGTCATATCCGGCGTGGCGTCGCTCGTGCTGGGCGCGCTACTCACGCCATTGCTCATGTCGGAGAACAAGGCGGTCAGCCGCGCGGCCGCCGCCTACGTCGATGCCATGCGTTGCGCGCCGTTTCTGCTGTTCGTCTACCTGATCTACTTCGGCTTGCCGACACTCGGCATCAACATGTCGAACTGGTCGGCCGGCGCAGTCGCGCTGATTCTCTACAACACGGCTTACATGGGAGAGTTGCTGCGCGGCGCGTGGCTCGAACTTCCGGCATCGTTGATCGAGTCGGGCAAGGCGTTCGGATTTCGCGGCCTCACCCTGTTACGACGAATCATCCTGCCGCCGGTCATGCTGCGCGCGATGCCCCTGGTCGGCAATCAGTTAATCCAGATCGTCAAGGACAGTGCGTTTCTGACCGTCATCGCCGTCGGCGAACTGACCCATGAAATGACGGGCATTCAGGCCACCTACTTCATTCCGTTCGCTGCGTTCGTCGCGGCGGTCCTCCTTTACTGGTGTCTCTGCCTTGCAATCGAAGCCGGCACCGGGATGCTGAACAAATTCGCCGAGGAGCGTCGAGCGTGACCCCGACCTTGCCTTTGACAATGCCTGACACCGAAACGGAAAATCTGCCCCCCGTCGATACGTCGCCGAAAGTCCTTAGGCTCGTCGGCATCTCCAAGTCGTTTGGCGAAAACCACGTTCTGCGAGACGTGTCATTGCAGGTTGCGCAGGGCGAGACCGTTTGCCTGTTAGGACCGTCTGGATGCGGCAAGTCGACGTTGCTGCGCTGTATCAACTGGCTCGAAGTGCCCGACGCAGGCAGCGTGCATGTATCCGGGCAACGGATGGGCGTGCGCGACAACACCCGTATCAGGATGAGCGATGCCGATCTGGCGAAAATGCGCGCCAGAATCGGCATGGTCTTCCAGCATTTTGCTTTGTGGCCGCACCTGAGCGTCATCGAAAACGTGATGGAGGCACCGCTGCACGTGCTCAAACGCGACCGCGCGACCGTGCGCGAGGAAGCGATCGAACTGCTTACCCGCGTCGGCCTTGCGGACAAGCACGACCAGTTTCCCTCACGCCTTTCTGGGGGTCAGAAGCAACGGGTCGGCATTGCCCGCGCTCTTGCGATGAAACCGGATGTGCTGCTGTTCGACGAACCGACCAGCGCGCTCGATCCGATGCTGGTTGGCGAAGTGCTGAGCGTGATGAGGTCGCTTGCCAATGACGGTGCGACGATGGTGATCGTCACGCACGAAATGGAGTTCGCGCGGCAGGTAGCGGATCGCATCGTGTTCATGGATGGCGGCCAGGTTGTCGAAACGGCGACGCCAGCCAAATTTTTCGGCTCGCCGGACTCGCTGCGTGCAAGGCAGTTTCTCGCCCGATTTCATGGACATGGCGGCAACGCTTCGGTTTGAAGTCGAGATGGGCGTTTGATCCCGTGCTTGCGCGCGATTGGGAACGATCGTCCGATTGCCTAAGGGGCCGGACGGTGATACCCGGCGATTCGCGTGCCGCGTCGAAAGCTGCCGACGGTGCCGCCTTGGAATGATCTTGAAGATTGATCGCAATGGGCTCGCACGTTCGGTTCTCTTCTGTCGCCACGGGGAAATCCGCGATCACAGCTTTGAGTCGCCGCTCTATCGCGTAAGTGGACCGCATCCGGCCACCGCCGCCATCCTGCTGTGGAACACCGTCGAGATCGAGCGAGCCGTCCAGGCAAGGCAGGCCCGAGGCACGCGACACGACTCGGAGCTCCTGCCGTAACTTTCGCCTCGTGGTTGGGCACACATAAACCTCGCCGGCGATTGCGTCTGGCGCCAGAAGCCGGAAACATCAGGCAGACAAATTCAGACCGCTGCGCCCAATTCCGGACTCTTAACGCGCCTTATTTCCGCTTCCTCAAGTGCCTCGACAGAGACAAAGACCTACAAAGCCGCCCGATGCGTCAGTCGATCATTTCGGTGTTTGCAGCGCCCGGCGCTACCATCGGAAGTATCATTTCCGCCACCGCCACCGGCGCTCGGATCAAGGCTGGGCCGTTGCGTGTGAAGGCTTCGCGGAGCATCGCGTTGGCATCTCTCGCGTCAGCCAGGTCATAGGCCGGTATGCCGAAAGCTCGTGCGACCACGCAGAGCGAGGGTGCCCGCTCATACAACGAAGCGAAATGGCGCTTCTGGTAGAACAATTCCTGCTGCTGTCGCACCAGTCCAAGCGCAGAATTGTCCATTACCACGATCTTCACGTTCAGGCCCAGTTCGGCCAGAGTAGCTAGCTCCTGCACGTTCATCATCAGGCTGCCATCGCCACTGAAACACACCGCGCCGGCTTGTGGCAGCGCCAGCGCTGCACCGATAGCTGCCGGAAGCCCGAAACCCATTGTTCCGAGACCGCCGGAGGTGAGCCACCGATCCGAGCGTATGAATGGATAGCTCTGTGCGACCCACATCTGGTGTTTTCCCACGTCGGTGGTGATGGCAGTGTCCGGCTGCGCCAGCTGTGACACGGCGCGAATCAGACCATAGGGTCGTCGCACGTCGTCAATTCCGGGCAGGCGCAGCGGCGCTTCGCGGCGCAGATTGTTCACACGCGACAGCCAGTCGGTGCGCATCTTCGGCGTTATAGCCTCATTCAAGGCGCGCAGCGCAGCGCCAGCGTCGGCGTGAATCGCAAGTTGTGGCTTGCGCAGTTTCCCCAATTCGCGTGGATCCGCGTCGATGTGGATGACCCGTGCCCCCGGGCAAAACAGATCCGCGCGGCCGGTGGCGCGATCGTCGAAGCGTGCGCCAATGCAGATTAGCAGATCGCACTCGTCCAGGATGCGGTTGGTGTAGACCGCGCCGTGCATGCCGAGCATACCAAGCGCTAGCGGGTGATTCGGCGGCAGCGTTCCCAGCGCCATTAGCGTCGTGGTGACTGGCAGGGAAGCACGTTCCGCGAGGGCCTGCGCGGTATCTCGGGCACGCGCTTGCGTCACGCCACCGCCGAGGTATAGTACCGGCCGAGCCGCGGCGTCGATCAACCGCGCCGCTTCGATAATCTGCGCCGCGTCCGGTTCGAGAGGGGCGTCTCGTTGCGCCGGATCGGGCAGACGTGACAGATGCAAGCTTTCACTTTGCACGTCCTTGGGAATATCCAGCAGTACCGGGCCCGGTCTCCCGCTCTCCGCTGTACGAAATGCCTCAGGCAACAGCTCCACCAGATCGATTGCAGAGCGAACCTCGAAACGGGCTTTCGTGATGGATTCCACGATGCGTGCACTGCGCACCTCCTGGAATGCATCTGTTCCGATCAGGGCGCGCGGCACTTGGCCAGCTAAACACACCAACGGCACTGAGTCTGCGTTCGCGTCGGCGAGGGCGGTCACCATATTCGTGAGGCCGGGTCCGGACGTGACTACGCACACACCCGCCTTTCCTGTGACGCGCGCCAAACCATGCGCGATAAAACCTGCCCCCTGTTCATGGCGCGCCAGAATGTGATTCAGGCTGGAGTCCGCCAAAGCGCGGTAGATCGGTAATACGGTGCCACCAGGAATGCCAGCGAGCGACTTCACGCCTTGCTGCTCAAGAAATCGGGTGATCAGTTCTGCGCCGTTGAGTTGCATGTTGAGGTCCTTGTGTTGACAGACCCGCTAGCGCAATACCGGCATAGAAAACAAAAAACCCCTGCCGGTTTTGCACCGGCAGGGGTTTTAGTGAATGCAGCGTCCCCTACGGCGCGTCGCTAACGACGGAACGTACTACTACGAGGACGAACTGCTTGAACAGGGCCATGGGAAAAACAACCAATAAAATAAGTGGATTGAGTGTAATATCTGTTGGCGACATACGCAAGGCTCTAGCAGGGCGCCAACTGCAACGCCCTCCTTGACTTGCACGCGCTCGAAGTCGGGTAGCTTCGAAGCGGACTCTGAACCCAGATCGAATTTGCATGGCTTATCGAACAGCATGAGCTCTACGTCTCACCAGCGTACCATTCATCTGAATACGATTAGGTATGCTTGTGTTTTTTATCGAACAGGCGTGTGCAGTCGATCTCTTCTGCGTGTTGGCGAAAACGTGGCGGCCGTTGGCGGTCAGGGGCGCCCTCTGGTCCGACTTACCGTTGTTGAATTTGACGACGTGTTGTCCCCTCTGCACATGGGGCGCCGTAACACGTTGACCGGATCCAATCGCGGAAAACCGGTCCAAGCGTCGTGCGCAGAACAAGAATTTCATGCAACCTCCTTGGATGGTTGGGGCCATTGGGCGGCGCGCAACTGCTTCTCCAGCTCGTCCCAGCGGGCGGACGCGGCGTCCATCGCCTGCAGCTTCACGTGGCCGAAGCCGCGGACATCGGCCGGCAACCCGGCAATCGCCGCAACAGTCGCCTGATCGAGTCCGGACGGCATGGAACCGAGTAACTCGACGAATGTGATGTATCGATCACGCCATGCACGTTCGCGCTGACGCTCCGCGCTTCGGCCCAAGAGATCCAACGGGGTTTCCCGCAGCCACCGCAGGCGCGCCAGAACGCCCATGGGCCAACGAATCCATGAACCAAACTTGCGTTTGCGCGCGTCGGTGCCAGCGCCGAGCGCAGGCGGCGCGAGGTGATAGCTAACACGGACACCTTTGCCGAATTCGTGCTCAATGGCCCGGCCGAAGTCCTGTGATACCAGCAATCGAGCGACCTCGTACTCGTCCTTGTAGGCCATCACCCGATACAGCTGCATGGCGACTGTCATTGCTACCGGTGCAGGCACCGCGGCGTCGATGCGCTGCAGCAAGCGTTTGTAGTTGCTGGCATAGCCGACATTCCAATATCGCTCCAGACGCTGAGCGCGGTCTTCGACCAATTCGGCCAACGTCTGAAATGCGCGCGGCTTTTGCTGCGTCGCCAGCAGTCGGTCTGCCAATGAAGGGTTCGCCGCCAGGTGACAACCAAGTCGGAAGGCTTCGCGATTTTTTGCGACAGCCGTACCGTTAAGTTCGATGGCACGCTCAATGCTCGCCCGCGCCAACGGCATCCGGCCGCTTTGCCAGGCAACGCCTAGCAGGAGCAAGTTGGCGAAGATCGCGTCCCCGAGGACGCGCGTAGCCAGTTGCGCCGCCGGCATTGGCAAGACGCGCCCCTCGGTGACTTTCCCTCTCAAACGGGCGAGCAGGTCGTTCACAGGAGCGGACCAGTCTCGGGCGCGAATAAAGTCTGAGGTGGGTGATCCGTCTTTGTTGACGATGGCAAGGCCGTCTGGGCGCAAGCGCGAAACGGTCGCGCTATGCCCCGCAACGACGGCGTCTGCACCGATGAGCAGGTCGCATTGGCCGCTGGCCACCTTGGTCGCGGAGATATCGTCATCGCTCGCGGCCAACTGCACATATGAGTAGACGGTACCCCCTTTCTGCGCCATCCCGGCCATGTCCATCACACGTACAGCCTTACCCTCCAGATGGGCCGCCATACCAAGCAGCGCACCAATGGTCACTACCCCCGTGCCGCCCACGCCGCCCACCACGATGCGCAGCGGCGACGCCAACCCAGGGATGCTCGGTTCGACTGGCCACCCCTCTGGCAGCCCCTCTGATGCACCCGCGCGCTTGACATCCCGCACGTGCACGGTCACAAAGCTTGGACAAAAGCCCTCGACGCACGAAAAGTCCTTGTTGCAACTATCCTGATTAATGCGACGCTTCGTGCCAAGTTCAGTCTCGACCGGCTCAACCGATAAGCAGTTGGATTTCTTCGAGCAGTCGCCGCATCCCTCACAGATATCCGGATTGATGTAGGCGCGTTCGGCGGGGTCGGGATAGGCGTCGCGCTTACGACGGCGGCGCTTCTCGCTTGCACAGGTCTGGGCGTATACGAGTGCCGTCACGCCTGGCACCCTGCGCAGTTCCCGCTGCACCTTATCCAGCTCCGTCCGATGACGAACCGTCACGCCTGGCGCCAATCCCTCGGCCTCGCTCAGCAGTCCCGGCTCGTCGCTGACAATTACGATCTGCCCGACACCCTCGGCAGCCAGTTGCCGCGTGAGTTGGGGCACGCTTAACGTTCCGTCCACACTTTGCCCGCCGGTCATACCGACCGCATCGTTATAGAGGATCTTGTAGGTGAGATTCACCTTGGCGGCCACAGCTTGCCGGATGGCCATGAAGCCGGAGTGAAAGTACGTACCGTCCCCGAGGTTGGCGAAGACATGCGGCTCGTTGGTAAACGGGGAAGCACCGACCCAATTGGCGCCCTCACCTCCCATTTGGGTGAAGGTTTCGGTGCCGCGGTCCATCGTCAGCGTCAGAAAGTGGCAGCCGATGCCACCCATTGCGCGGCTTCCCTCCGGCAGGACCGTAGATGAGTTGTGTGGACAGCCGCTGCAGAAGTGGGCCTTGCGCTCGGCGATATCAATGACGCGCCGCGACTCGCGCTCGGCGTGCTCGAGGCTCTGCAGTCGCTGCTGGATCAACTGCCGGAGATCCTCGGGTAGCTCGAATCGCAGCAAGCGCGCCGCCAGCATCTTGGCGATGGGCTCGGGCTGAAGCTCGTAGTGGCTGATGAGTGGCGCTTCTGTCTGCGGAGTGCTCCACTCGCCCTTACCCTCTGACGCCTTACCGATCACACGTGGCCTCAAATGGTCGGGCAATGCGTAAAGTTCGTCCTTGATTTGCGATTCGAGGATGGGGCGTTTTTCTTCGACAACAATCAGCTCTTGCAGGCCAGCAGCGAACTCACGTACGCCATGAGGCTCCAACGGCCAGATTAACCCGACTTGATACAGCCGAAGACCGATCCGTCGAGCCGGCTCACCTTCAAGGCCCAGCAGTCGCAGCGCCTCCACGGTGTCCAGATAACCCTTACCGCTGGCAGCGATGCCGATGCGCGCTTGCGCGCAGTCCCAGGTTACACGGTTGAGGGCGTTCGCTCGCGCGTACGCCAACGCGGCAGGCAACTTGTGCTGGTACAGCCGCTCTTCTTGCGCAAGCGAGCGATCGGGCCAACGGATATTGAGCCCCCCGGGCGGCACGTACGAGTCCGAAAAGGCGGCTGGCTGCACACGGCGCAGCGTCACGTCAACTGACGCGGAGGTCTCGACGATCTCGCTCACAAGCTTCATCGAGGTCCATAACCCTGCGCTGCGCGACATGGCTACTGCGTGCACGCCGAAGTCGAGGATTTGCTGGACTGAGGTCGGATAGAAGATCGGGATCGCGCACCCCATCATCACGTGTTCCGATTGATGGGGGATGCTCGATGACTTGCAGGAATGGTCGTCACCATACATCGCCACGACGCCGCCGCACTCTGCCGTGCCAGCGAGATTCGCATGTCTCAGTACGTCGCCCGAGCGGTCAGCACCTGGACCCTTGCCATACCACCAGCCAACGACGCCGTCGAACTTGCCCTGTCCGGCCAGTTGGGCTTGCTGGCTTCCCCATACTGCGGTAGCAGCGAGGTCTTCGTTCACGCCAGGCTGAAACACGATGTTATGCGACTTGAGGTTCTTGCCAGCCTGCCAGAGCGAAGTGTCGAAACTCCCGAGCGGCGATCCGCGATACCCCGATACAAAGCCTGCGGTTCGGCGACCGTTCCGTTCGTCGCGGCGATGCTGTGCAAGCGTCAGACGCACCAGCGCCTGAACGCCGGTCATATAGGCCGTTCCTTCGTCGCACATGTATTTGTCGTCGAGTGACATCACCTTCGGTGTCATTGCTACAAGTGAGTTGTATGCGAGTTCCATCGCGAGTCTCCTTTGGTTACCGACAACTGTGTAACTTCCGCAAAGCCGGGCCCTGGCACCCTGAGGCGATCGCAAGCGACGATGCGCAACCTTATTCACCGGTGAGCCACAGTCCTCAGGAGAACGTCTGACGTGGGCTCGTCTTCTTCTATTGACCTGCAGTGGAGTTGGAGGGAAAGCCAGATCGTCGACAATCATTAGTGTTCGAAATCTGCCGACGCTGCGGCTCGTTTTTCATTTCCCCGTCCGCTAGTTTTTGTATTGTGGAATCCAGAACTCCCTGCAACAATAGACGTACATGGAAATCATATTTGCGTAATGCGTAAGAACTTGGAAAATGGTCTTCTGCACGCGATGCGAGCCTTTGTGCGGGTCATCGACGCAGGAGGGTTCACAGCCGCGGCTGAGCAGATGGAACTCACTACAGCGCAGGTATCCCGCCTGGTGACGGAGCTCGAAAAGCGACTGCAAACAAAACTGTTGCAACGCACGACTCGGCAGCGCGCATTGACTGACGCAGGTGTCGAATATATCCAACGCTGCCGCCAGATCCTGGCGCTTGTCGATGAAGCCGAAGCGAATGCGTTGGGTACTGCCACGATGCCACGTGGCAGACTACGCGTGCAATGCATGGCTAATTTCGGTCAGCACTACGTCGCCCCCTTTCTGGCCGATTTCTGCGCCAGCTATCCGCAGTTGACCCTTGAGTACAGCACTTCACAATACGTACCCAATCTGCTCGCTGACGGCGTAGACGTGAGCCTTTACCTGGCAGAAGCGTTGACAGACTCGGGTTTGATCGCGCGGCGACTCGGCACTACTTTCGCGGTCGTCTGCGCGTCGCCGGCCTATCTCGAGCAGCATGGCGAACCCAATTCTCCTTCGGACCTTCAAGATCACGCCTGCCTACGGCTGGTCAATCCATCCATCACCCCTGAATGGCGTCTGACCACGGGCA
Source organism: Paraburkholderia sp. GAS334 (assembly GCF_050436625.1). NCBI lineage: Bacteria > Pseudomonadati > Pseudomonadota > Betaproteobacteria > Burkholderiales > Burkholderiaceae > Paraburkholderia > Paraburkholderia sp. GAS334. Next base: position 24,624 of record NZ_JBNDMO010000035.1, read on the forward strand.
ACGGAACCGTACAACAACTGCCCCTGCATGGCCGGCTGGTTGCGGATACGCCGGAACTTTTGCTCGATGTGACGCTCCGAGGCGCCGGCATCACCTTGCTGCCGCTGTTCTCCGTGATAGATGCGGTTCGTGCAGGCCGACTGCGAAGGGTCTTGCCGGCTTGGCGGTCGCCAGACATCGGTGCCTATGCTCTATTGCCATCGCGTCAATTCATGGGCGCAAAGACTTCCGCGTGGCTGGAGTGGGTTGAAAGTCGAATATCGCCCCAGCTTGAGAAAGATGCTGCGTTTTTCTCCTAGCGAAAAGGCCGTGGCTAACCAACCCGATAGCGTCGTCGCATGCGTGATCTGGTGCGTGACACACAAGTCACGCACTCAATGAATAACGTGCACAATTCGCCCTATGCACCTCGCGCCATTCCGGGTCGATAGAACAGCATCAGGACAAACGCCAGGGCGGGAGGCGCAGCCATCATGAGGGAAGCTGCGCTCGACCAGCCGAGTGCCTCAGTCAGGCGACCGAATGCATAACCGGAAAGCAACCCGGAAACATAGAAGAAAGTCATACCGATCGATACCGCGTAGATGACTTTCTCGGACGGCACGTTACGCTGTATAACGGAAACAAATCGCGGATACAGATAACCTGATGCGAGCAGTCCGAATCCTAGCGACAGAATACCTTGCTCATAGTGGGAAGCTGCGCCGTGAAACATCAGATAGCTCACGATTGCCAAAGCCGCCAGTGCTCCAAGCATCCCCCGAGTGCGGAACTTCTCACCCAGCCAGCCTCCTACAAAGCCGCCAAGTGCACCAATCCCATACAACCCGAATGTCATGCCAGCTTCTCCCACTGAGTAACCGAGATGCACGCGGAGATAGGCTGCATACAGCGCAGTAAAGGAGAAGAACGCGACCCCGAAAAGATAAAAACAGGTGACGAGGATGATGAGATTCCGGTTGAGAATGCGTGTCGGACCCACGATGGCAGCCACACCACTGGTCGCACGCTCCGTGTCCGCTGCCTCACTGAACTGCTTCGGTACGATAATTTGCACGAGGATCGCTGCTACGATGCCTGCAACGCCGAAAACATAGAACGGCATCTGCCAGGACCCGGTTCGGGAGAAGATCAGGGTTCCGAGGACAGGCCCGAGGAAGGCTCCCAAGCCGAAGGAAGCATTGATGACACCCATCGCCGCGCCGCGTCGATCTCCGAAGTAAGCACCGACGCAAGAAAAAATCGCGCATATTTGAAGCGCCTCGCCCGCGCCAGTTAGTGCCCGATAGACTGCCAGACCGTAGAAACTGGTCGCCATCGGGGTGATGAATGTAAAGAGCGAATAGCTGAGCAGTCCTCCGACTAACGTCGCACGCCGACCAAACCGCTTCATGAACCAACTGCTGAACGCGCTGAAGAGTGCAACGTTTCCCACAAATATGGTCGTGAGGAAGCTACCTTCAGACAGCGCAAGGTGGTACTCGCGATTGATCGGTCCAAGCAACGCAGGAAACATCTGCCGGTCCATCCCGTTAAACACGTAGGATGCACCAAGGATACCGAGAATGAGGGCCAATGCCGGCCCACTCAAGGCTTTAGCGCGACTTGCGCCCGGCGCTACAACGGTTTGTGTGACAGTGTCTAACATGTTTCGTCTCCGATTTTTTATTGGCCATTCGAGATGGCGATCTAGTTTCGTGCCAATTTGCGCCGATTCTCGGATCGGTTTTTATGTAGTTATCCTATTTATATTTCAGTTATTTAAGACAATCTTGATGGTGCCATGGAACCTAGCTGCGGCGCAAAGACTATCGGGCAGCGAGGAACCGATTGAAGCTATGCCTGGCCACTGATGTCAGCAGAAAAACTCCACCGAATAACACTGCTGACGGCCAAATTGCGGATAAAGGAGTCGCCGCTATTGTTGTGGGACCACGAATTTCTAACGCGCCAACGTCCACTGACCCGCCGGCGCGACAACCTCGTCCTGAAGTCCCCATGAGTCGAAGATGCGCCGAACGGTACCGTCTGATTTTGCGTTCTCAAGAAAGTAATTCACAAATTCCAGCGCGGCAGGGCGGGCGGGTGGAACGGCGATCGATACAGCCGTTTGCTGGAATCCCCCTGCGACGATGCACGAGCCAGGCATCGCAGTGAGGAGAGGTGCGAGCGAGTCGCGTGATAGCGCGACCGCGTCGGCCTGCCCCTTGAGCATTGCCTGAAATGCGGCCTCGACATTGGGAATCGGCGTCGGAATTGTGTGTGTGAGCGTTCGCGTCGCTGCTCGGATGGTCGTGGTGTTGACGATGCCGACTACCCGGACACCGGGACGGTCGACTTCCGCCAGATGCCTAATTCCGGACGGTCCCGAAACGAGGTATGTGCTTTCCAGAAGAAAATAGGTTGGCCCGAAAGCGACTTGGCTGGCGCGTAACGAATCGACGGGCATAAACGCGACGTCGATATCGCCCTGGTGCAAGGCCTCAGTGCAGGCGCCTGAATTCGGAAATACGTTGTAGCAAACCGGGATGCCAAGCTGATCAGCCAGCTTCGCGCCAAGATCAACGGTTACTCCGCGCACCGGCTCATCCGGTCGATCTCTTGCTACAAAAAACACGCCTCTACTCGGCGCTTCCACCACGCCGACACGCAGGGTGCCGGTCGGGGCGATCTCACGCGCCTTTCCCGTCGGCTCAGCGGCAGCGCCGTGGCTCTCGCCAGACAACAGTGACGCACTCGAAATCAGATTTTTCATCACAACTCCTTTCACTGTGCATGCTGGCGTGTCAGAGCTTCAGTTTTCAATGCACAAAAAATGCCGTTGCGATTTTGGGAGATCCGAAAATTGGTATTCACTGACCCTAGCCCTTGTCCGCCACTACTTCAGCCGTCGGATTTTGAGCGACCAATATCCCCCTCGGCTTGTTCATTTGAAATGAATAGCCCTTGTAAAATTGCGAGATTCGGTCCAAGGCGAAAGACGAGACTTTGACGCCCTTCATCGTGACCTCGGACACACCTGGCACCTCGAGCAGCCTCTGTCGCACACCCACGGCAAATGTCACCGATTGAAGCGCGCACCCGCGGCATGCCCCCTCGAACTCCAATTGAACACAGCCATCTTCGGTGACCTGGACAACTTCAACGTCCCCACCGTGAATCTTGAGATTGGGACGCACATCACTATCCAAAGCCTCTCGCACCTGGAGATAAGTAGTGGGGCCTTTCATGACGATGCCCTCCGTGCGCGGGCTTGCTGTTTCGCGAGATTCACATCGACGCCAAAGAGTCGAGCCTGATTTTCACCGAGGATATTGCGCTTGTCCTCCTCTGTGATCTGCGGGTACCCGTAACGCGCTTGCAGCTCCGGGTCTATCTGCATATTCCAGAACCACTCAATCATTGGCTGCGGATTCCCCAGAAGCGGCGCTTCCGAACCCCAAATGAGCCTGCTTGAGCCGACATCCCTCAGCAGCCGCCCCATGTATTCCATGAATTGCCACGGAGCGACCAAGGGAAGGTGCATGGTGCCCGACAGCACGAGAACAACGTTTGGAAAACGGGCCGCGATATAGACCACCTCCTCAAAGTACGGGAGAGCAAGGTGATGGATTGCAAATGTAAGATCCGGAAAATCAAGCGCGGCCTGCTGAATATCCAGCGGCGAGAGATCCTCGAGGCGCGCGCGAGTTATCGGGAATCCTTTGTGGAATTGAAGCACCTTGATGCCGAGCTCGCGAGCCTTCTCGTATAAGGGGTACGCCAACTTCGGATCATCACATCCCCATGATTTTCCAAGGTGGGCGTTATAAAATTTGAATGACCGGGCGCCAAGCTCCCGGACCTGACGTTCCATTTCTCGAAGCGCTCCATCGACGCTGGGATAAAGCGGGTCAACTCCCCCGCAAAAAAGTACCCTATCTGGATGAGCACGAGCGAACTCGTACTGCGCTTCAACCGGCGCAAATCCCTTTTTGTATACGTCGTAGAGAACCACAGCCTGAGCCATAGCCATGTCCGTGCACGAATCCTCGAACAGTAGCCGCCCGAGATCCTCAACACCCCACTGCCGGGCGAAGCCAGCAATGGGATCCCCATTGCCATATAGCTTCTCCTGGCCTTTCGGACGACGAAGTTGCGCAATCTTCAGATGGACGCCACGATCCAGAATCCCATCTGACCGTGATACGTTTTCGTCCGACAAATCGTACATGTGCACTGCGTTGTCGAAAATGAAGATATCGTCATGAAGCATTAAACTTCTCCCCGTTGGATAGCAAATCGCTTCACAGCCGTGGGAAACGCAGGCGAGAAGCGGGTCTATAGAAATATTCTAGGCATGGGGTTTTCGAACCGCTTTCGAGAATCGGGACAACATTGCACAATCTTGGACTGTTGCTGCATTAAAAAGCCACGTGCTGCAGTGCAACCAATTCTCTGTCGATCATTCGTACGATTTGCTTAGCTGGGGTCCTCGACAATTTCGTCTGCATACGCGTAGAATCGAATGATCTTCTGTGGCGCGATCGAAGGCTTCCAGGACCTCTGTTGAAGAGGTTGTGAAGTATCGATTCAGGTGGGTAGTCGCCTCCCGCGTGAGCGAAGCGGACTGCAAGTTATTGAGCCGACGTCTCCAGCCGATATCGCGGCGGAATGCGAGACTCACAGATGGGTTTTGCTTTGGGAGCGAAGCAGGAAATGAGCGATTTGCGAGCAGGTTCGAAGGCACTAGGACCGGAGCATGTCTCCGCTACCGCATCATCTTTTGGGCAGCGGTTGAGGTTTGATGTGTCTGCGGGAGGCATCCATCTTCAGCAATATGAATGTGTGCCAGGGACCTGGTCACATGACGCACTGGCTTTCTGTCGCATCGCGCTTCAGGAAACCGGTTCACCTCGAATCGAACGTGTAATCGATGATTCAAAAGAGCGGCAAATCAGACGCGCTGGCACGATCTCCATTAGTCCCTCGAACACATATCAGCGATGGACCTGGGACTGCGAGATGCGCGTGATATTGCTTTTTATCAGTCAAGCAGTATTAGACGAAGTTGCATTCGAGTCGGGGATGGGCACGAAGAGTTTTGAACACCTTACCCCGCTTGTGGTCGACGACAACCTGATCAAACACACCGCCCTTGGGCTACTGACGGAGTGTGTCGTTAGCTCCAAAGCCTCCAGCCTGTTGATTGGTACAGCTGGACGTCACGTGGCTGCCCACATTCTTACCCGTTATGCTCAAATTGAGCGCGAGGACAAATTCAAGGGTTTGGCTGAATGGAGATTGAAACGGTCTCTTGATTTTATCGAGCAGAACATGGGCCGGGATATCGGGCTGGAGGAGCTTGCTCGTAATTCTGATATGACACCGCACTATTTCTGCCGCGCTTTTCGGAAGTCTGTCGGTATGCCACCGTACCGCTACCTAGTCAGCAGAAGAATAGAAAGATCCAAAGAGCTCCTGACTTCTACCAGCATGGATGTAATAGAGATAGCTCTTGAGCTAGGCTTTTCGAGTCATGCGCACTTCAGCAATACATTTCGAAGTTTGGTCGGATGTGCCCCCACCATTTACCGATCACGCTCCCGCACGCTTAGTTCTGTAGTTCAAACGTAGCTATCGTGCCCGAAACAGACAATTTTTGAATCTCACGCATCACAACCTGGCGTAACATCGAAGTCACCGTGGACAGGCAGCATGCCGATTCACGGCTTGATCGTCGACAGGACGGTATTTCCCCGTGTATGGCAAGCGTGTTCCGCACGCTTGCGTTGCGTTATGCGTCGCCGATCATGAAGGAGCGCCAGTGTCGGCGCTCATGCCGGCAGCCACAATTCCGGCCACGGCGCAGGCTTCATCTGACTGCGAGATATCTCCGCTAATTCCAACTGCACCGACAATTTCTCCCGCAGCGTTGCGGATTAACACACCGCCAGGCACTGGCACCATGCGGCCGTTTGCGAGACTAATCAAGGCCGTAAAGAACGTCGGGTGCTCAGCCGCACGTCTGGCCAACTCCCGACCGCCAAATCCCATCGCAAGCGTGCCTGCAGCTTTTCCGATTGCGATATCCGGCCTCATCAGGCTCGCACCATCCTCGCGCTGAACTGCTACGATGTGTGCACCTTGGTCGAGCACAGCCACGCAGAGCGGCGCGAGCCCGGCCTTTCGACCATGTTCAAGCGCGGCGTTACAGATTCGGTTGGCCTGTTTGAGGGATAGTGCTGGCATGTTGTTGCTCCTTACCGATTGATGTGCCTTCACGAGGCGCTTCCATGAAGATATTTCCAAAGACTCTCTTGTAGTGAGAGACCGTAAGGGGACTATCGAACTTTCGACGAGACTTAACACGGCTAACCAAGAAGCTAATCGGCGGTTTCCAATCCGCGCCGTATCAATCTACACCCAGCTCTGCAATCCAGCTTGAGTTAAGAGATAACCAGTGGCTGGACAGTCGAAACCTTATGGTCCGCAAGGTAATTCTCAACGACTTTCAGTTCAACACGCTCGGGATCCTCGTAATAGCGTTTACCCGCTGCATCGATATCGCCTTTGTAGCTAATCGCCCACGTAAACATGTTCTCCTCCTTATCTACGAAAGCAAATAATATTTTGAAGCCATGACGCTGCCGGACTTTGCTGATTCGATGCCAAACTTCAAGGAACGCATCCCACTCACCTGGTTTGACACTGTAGCGTCGCAGAATCGTTGTTGTTGCGTTGTCGAGAGCTTGATCTGTCATTATTGATCCTCTGAATGAAATGGATGTCGGGCATCTCGTTTGTCGCTGGATCCTTTCCCCAAACGGCTGCCATCAACCTGACCCCGGAATGAGTGAGAGGCTGACGGACCAGTGACAGAATCAGATTTCAGTGGCGGCAGTTTACCCATCGTTTCGCTCATTAATTCTGACCGTTCTCGAGTACCTTCACCGCATCCATCGGCTAGTCGGCCAAGGGGGCCCGCGCCAGCGTCAGGGCTGTATCTTCGATCATGTCCTCCTGCCCGCCAACCATGCCGCGGCGGCCGAGTTCGACCAGGATGTCACGGGCCGACACACCGTATTTCTTCTCCGCACGCTTGGCAAACAGCAGAAAACTGGAATACACCCCCGCATAGCCCAGCGTCAGCGAGTCACGGTCGACGCGGATCATTTGGTCCATGATGGGCACCACCAGGTCTTCGGCCACGTCCTGAATTTTGAACACGTCGACACCGGTCTCGATACCCATGCGCGCGCAGACAGCGACGAACACCTCCATTGGCGTGTTGCCGGCGCCCGCACCGAGGCCTGCCGCCGCGGCGTCTATGCGGTTGGCACCGGCCTCAATCGCCGCGATCGAGTTGGCCACACCCATGGCGAGGTTGTGGTGACCATGAAAACCCAACTCAGTCTGGGGTTTAAGCGCTGCGCGCACTGCACTCAAGCGTATTTTCACATCGTCGGGCAACATGTACCCGGCCGAGTCGGTGACATAAATGCAATTGGCACCGTAGCCCTCCATCAGCAACGCCTGGCTGACCAGCGTCCCCGGGCTGGCCATGTGGGCCATCATCAGAAAGCCCACTGTATCCAGACCCAGCTCGCGCGACTTCGCGATGTGCTGCTTCGACACGTCGGCCTCAGTGCAGTGGGTGGCGACGCGGATGGAGCTCACGCCCAGATCCTTGGCCATCAACAAGTGCTCGACCGTGCCAATGCCGGGGATCAACAGAGCCGAGACCTTAACCTGCTTCATTAGTGGAATCACCGCACCCAGGTATTCTTCGTCTGTGTGCGCCGGAAAACCGTAGTTGACCGAGCTGCCGCCGAGCCCATCGCCATGGGTGACTTCGATCAGCTGCACGCCAGCAGCGTCCAAGCCGCAGGCGATGTCCCTCATCTGATCCAGCGTCATTAAATGGCGCTTGGGATGCATGCCATCTCGCAGCGTCATGTCGTGAACGATGACTTTTTTACCTCGTGGATTCATTAGATTCCCCTTTGAGCGTTCACACAAAAGCCGTGGCGGCAACTGGCTTGTGTGTGAGGCGGCCGGCGATAATTTCCTCCGCAAACATTTCGGCGGTGCGAGCGGCGGCGGCCGTCATGATGTCTAGGTTGCCGGCGTACTTGGGCAAGTAGTCGCCCAGACCTTCAACCTCCAAGAACACCGAGACACGGTTTCCGTCGAATACTGGGCCGTTGACCAGGCGATAGCCTGGCACGTACTTTTTCACCTCGATCATCATCTGGTGGATGGAGGCGCTGATCTTTTCCTGATCCGGTGTGGTTTCGGTTAGGCAATGCACAGTGTCCCGCATAATCAAGGGCGGCTCGGCTGGGTTGATGATGATGATGGCTTTTCCCTCTTTCGCACCACCGACTTTTTCGACCGCACTTGCTGTAGTGCGAGTGAATTCGTCGATGTTCTCACGCGTACCGGGACCAACCGACCGGCTCGACACTGTCGCGACAATTTCGCCATAACCCACCGACTGCACACGGCTCACTGCCGCCACCATTGGAATCGTCGCTTGCCCACCGCAGGTCACCATGTTGACGTTCAGCTCACCCTTGCCTAGATGCTCCATCAGGTTCACCGGGGGCACGCAGAACGGGCCAATCGCCGCAGGGGTTAAGTCGATCATCATCACGCCCAAGGCATTGAGTTTGCGCGAGTTCTCTGCGTGTACATAGGCGCTGGTGGCGTCAAAAACAATCTTCACACCATCGGCCAGGACATGTGGCAGCAAGCCATCGACGCCCTCAGCCGTGGTTTTCATGCCCATTTCGCGGGCGCGTTTGAGGCCATCCGATTCGGGGTCAATGCCCACCATCCAGACCGGATCAAGCACATCACTGCGTCGCAGCTTAGCCAGCAAGTCGGTGCCGATATTCCCCGGCCCAATCAAGGCACATTTGATTTTTTCCACGCCCAGTCTCCTCTCCGCAAATTTTTTCTACGAGTGTTAACAATCAGCCACCAAAGCGCACCGCACAACTCCCGATGCCACCAATCGTCACACGCAGGTTGTCCCCAGCCCGCACCGGCACCATGGCGCCCAGCGCTCCCGACAGCACAATCTCGCCGGCCTTGAGCGGCATGCCCAGTTTGCCAAGAGTATTCGCCAGCCACACCACCGCATTGACCGGCGATGCCAGGGTTGCAGCACCAGCGCCGGTCACTACTACCTCACCGTTTTTCTCCAGCACCATGCCGCAGGTTCGCAAGTCCAGGCTACGCGCGTCGACCATGCGGTCGCCCAGCACAAACGCGCCACAAGACGCGTTGTCGGCCACGGTGTCCTGAATCTTGATCTTCCAGTCGCGAATGCGGGAGTCAACGATCTCAAAGCAGGCCATCACTCCATCCGTAGCGCGTAGCACATCGGCAGCACTAATGCCCGGCCCCATCAGATCGTGCTTCAGAATGAATGCAATTTCGCCCTCGGCCTTCGGCTGGATCAACGATTGCATGGGAATCTCATCGCCATCGTTGTAGATCATGCCGTCGAGCAGTCGTCCGAAATCCGGTTGATGTACGCCAAGCATGCTCATTACAGCCTTGCTGGTCACGCCAATTTTTTTGCCAACAACGCGCTCGCCGCGTTGGAGGCGACGCTCGATCATGCGCTGCTGAATTCGGTAAGCGTCCTCGATCACGAGTTCGGGAAACCGGGTCGTTAGCGGCTCAACGACCGCACTGGCCAAAAGGGCCTCATAGAGTTCGTCACCAATCCGATCAACAAACGCTTGGTCTATGGAGTTCACGGGTACTTTCTATTGGTGGAAAGGGGTCGAAGTGACTGACTGGATAGAGACGGACAGCGCTCAGCCTCCCAGGGCCAATTAAATTGGCGACACATAAGAGCGCCCTCATTCACCGAACGAGAGAAATCTGTGCGCCAGCATGTCTCCGGGTAAAGCGTAGGGATCCTCCGAGTTGAATAGCAAGCCGCTTTGTCGGCGGCCGGAAGTGGAAAGGGGATCGTGGAACTATTCTAGGAATAGGGTTCTTGAACCGCTTTCCAGAATTGGGACTGCATTGCGCAATTTGGGACCATTGCGGCGTTGTTGAATAGATCAATATCTCTGAGAGGAAGTTGACAATCAAACTCGACCACTCTCCATCTTCATTTGCAGAGAAGTTGATCCTGCTGGCATTGAGGCACAAATCTACCGTGCGACGCGAAGTCGCTTGTAGAGGCTATTCCCCCTTCAATTTGAGGAACCAGCTGTGTCTGCTGTGATGGATCCAGTGGGTCGACGCAGCGCAACCTGCTGGCGGTTACCGGATGAGGTGGGCGGCGGCACACACCAGTGCCAACATGAGTCAATCGCCAATTAAATCTCCACGGACTACCAGGCAAATCCATTACGACGAAGACAAACCCTTCCATCGAATTCAACTGTCACGGCGTTCGATGCATCGGCCGAGTCGGCCCTGTCACGCGACGGTTGAGTTCCTTTTCTTGCTCAAGTTTCGAAAGTAGTTGCCGTAATGTCATTACGAACGGTACGCATACACCATCGGGAACCCGCTAATCCCGCAACCTTTCCACGACACAATTCAGATCACACGTTCCGGCGGCAAGACCTGAATAAAAGGTGGTCGTCCTTGGAGACATTGGCACACATGAAGCGACTGACTTTGAATCAGAAGCTCTGGGGTATTCTGGCCCTTCTCTGGCTCGGCCTGGGTGCCCTCGTTGTTGAGAACGCATGGATGGCCCGAGCGGACATGCTTGAGCAGCGCAAGAGCATGCTGTCGCAGCAGATAGACACCGCACTGGGCGTAATTTCCTTTTACCAGAAGAAAGCCGTTGACAATACGCTGGCGGTCGCCGAAGCGAAGCATCAGGCGCTCGAGAATCTCCGCGGGCTGCGCTACGGAACGGACCATAGCGGATATTTTGGCATATACGACTCGAACGTCACTGCGGTCCTCGTGCCACCCAAACCCGACCTGGAGTCGAAGTCCCAGGTTGGACTTGTCGATCCCACAGGCGCTCACATAGCGGTTGACCTCGTCAAAAGCTCATCGCCCGGAGGCAATCACTTCACCGACTACTTGTGGGCGAAACCTGGTAGCGATCGACCCGTGCGCAAGATTACCTATAGCGCGCTGGTATCCGACTGGGACTGGCACGTTTTCACGGGGTCTACGTAGACGACATCGACGAGGCGTTCCATGCGACATTGCTGCGCAATCTGTTACTCGCGGCGATCGTTGTGAGCGTTCTGACGGCCGGCGTGCTCGTCCTGATCCGCAATATCCGGACGAGTCTAGGTGGCGAGCCCGACTATGCGGCAGAACTCTGCAAGCAGATTGCCAAAGGTGATCTCAGCGTAAGCGTTGACCTTAGACCTGGAGATACGAACAGCCTTATGGCTTCGTTGAAGACCATGCGCGACGGCCTGTTGCAAGTCGTGTCAGAGGTACGCGAGAACGCCGAGCAAGTCGCAACTGCGGGTGCACAGATCGCGCAGGGCAATCTGGAACTGTCAGGCCGGACAGAAGAGCAGGCAGCGTCACTGGAGGAAACTGCCTCAAGCATGGTAGAACTGACCGTCACGGTTCGTCATAATACGGATAACGCACAGCAGGCGGCTACGCTGGCCGGTACGGCCTCAGGCATCGCGCAGCGTGGTGGCGATGTGGTCGGACGCATGGTTGAGACGATGCATGCGATCTCCGGCAGTTCAGCCAAAATGTCGGAGATCATCACTGTGATAGAGGGGATCTCATTCCAGACCAACATTCTTGCGCTCAACGCAGCGGTCGAGGCGGCCCGCGCTGGTGAACAGGGTCGTGGGTTTGCTGTCGTGGCCGGGGAGGTCCGCACGCTCGCGCAACGTAGCGCGACGGCAGCAAGGGAAATCAAGGACTTGTTCGGAGACTCGGTGTCACGGGTGAACGCTGGCTCGAAGCTAGTTGAGGAAGCCGGTAATACGATCAACGACGTCGTCCGGTCGGTGCAACGCGTGACCGACATCGTGGGCGAAATCTCGTCTGCATCGGAAGAACAGAGCACCGGTATCGAGCAGGTGAACCAGGCTATCGTTCAGATGGACCAGGTAACCCAGCAGAATGCCGCGCTGGTGGAAGAAGCCTCGGCGGCCGCGCAGTCGATGTCCCAGCAGGCCCAAGGTCTGCGGGAAGCGGTGGCATTCTTCAAGGTCGATGAAAGGGGATCGCCCGTGTAACGGATAGTTGATCGTTAGCGCGGGAGACCGGTCCGTGAAGGCACCGAAGCCCGGGATGCCCTCTCCTGCATCACTCACGGAATCCACGCGGATGGGCGAAAAATTACAGCAGGACATGGCTGCCCTCCCGGTTGGACCGCAACTCCAAAGGGCAGTCGCCGCGTCGCCGAAATATCTGACGCGATGCCCTGCCCCCAGATACCGGAGGACCTCCATGTACACCGTTGCATCAACTTCCCGATCGTCACTGCATACACGCTAGAGCCTGGCAATTTGAAAATGATTGCCCGCATCTGAAAGTAAGATGCGCCGGGGATGCTCAAACGGCTCAATGACATTCAAAGCTTCAGCCCCCGTCCACTTGCGACTGGAGGACCGGCGAGCCTCCGAAGGCCCAGAGGATGGCGATCGCGAGCACGGCGGCCGCGCCACCTAGCGTCATCGCATTCAGGAGGCCCAAACCATCCACCGCCAGGCCGCCTACGAATGAACCCACAGCGATCGAGAGCTGAAAGTTCGCGACGAACAGTGCCATCGCGCCCTCGCTGGCATCGGGAGCGGCCTTTACCATCCATACTTGTAACGCGATCGGGATTGCGCCATATGCCACCCCCCACACGGCGAGCAGCACCAGCGTGACGGCTTGCCGACTTCCGAGTACGGGCAACAGGAGCACCGAGACGATGAACAGTAAAATCGCTGCACTGAGCGCGGCCTTGACGTTGCGCCCTGCTGCCGCTCCGCCTACAAAATTACCGAGCAAACCGATCAGCGTGTAACCCAAAAGGATCGACGATATAGTCTGGCCGTCGAAGCCCGAGACCTTCGCGAGGAAAGGGGTGACGTAGGTGTAGGTGCCGAACTGTCCGCTTAGCAGGAAGAACATGGCGAGAAGTCCAACTTTACCCTTCCTCGTTGACACAATGCCGAAGAGGTCGCTCGGCCGGATGCTTAGCTCGACCTTCATCGACGGCAACAACATCACTTGCGCGCCAAGCGCGACGACCGAAAGCACAAGCGTCACTCCGAATGCTGCACGCCATCCGAACAGGTCACCGATCAGGGCACCCGCCCATCCGCCGACGAGCATGCCGATCGAGACCCCGGCAAAAATAATTGACGTGGCTTTCGCGACGTGCTTTTCTGGAACGAGCCGCCCGCCCACGCCGGCGCCAATCGCCCAGAAGCCGCCCAGTCCGATGCCGAACAGCACTCGGCCGAGGATCAAGACCGGGAAGTTGGGCGCCAGCATCGCGATGAGACTCGACGCCGCCAGCAACGCCCCCAACGCCCACAGCACCAGCCGGCGATCGTGCCGACCGACGGCCACCGTGAGTACCGGAGCCGCAATGGCAGCAAGGATGCCCGGCGCGGTGACCATTTCTCCGGCCGTTCCCTCGCTCACCCAGAGGCCATCACTGATGTATCTCAGCAGACCCACAGGCATAAACTCGGCGGCACAAAAGACAGTGGCGGTCAAGGCCACCGACACCACGGATAACCATTGGCGCGCGGTTGGCTTGGTGGTATCGGCGCCCGAGTCGGCTGGGTTCTGGGCCCCGGATTCATTTTCATTCGCAGCAGACATTTTCATTTTCCTTTAGAGCGTCGAACCACTGTCCACCTGCAAGGTGGCGACGGCAAATCGCGTTGAGGGGATGTCGATGGTCGAGTTCTTCAATCACCTCGACGCGCTCTGGACGGAATGCAACCTGGTTTTTGATCCATGCGACAGCGTCATATGGGTGTTCATACGTCCACACCGCATTCGCGGTGCGGGCGACGCCGACCGGCACGCTGTGATAGGAGCATTTGCCCTTGTAGGGGCACAGTAGATGGCGTGGGTGTGTGCACTCCAGCAACGCCATATCCACATCCTGGCGAGGAATGTATTGAACCGTCGTGCAACTAGCCTCTTCCGGCATGGGCGCGTTGCGCATGCAGGTGACGACGCGCAGCGCATTGCGCTCGATCGCAATGGACGGCCCGGTCCTGGTGCTCTCATCGTCTTGGCGCTGGAGGATAGTGGTTGTTTCACTGTCGAATCTCCTCAAGGATGATGAAGGGCGTGCCACCCCACCTTGCAAACCCGTGACATGGGATGGGGGCCGGACCGAGGCTTGCTATCAATGGGTTCAGCGCAGTCACCACCTGCGCGGACTGCCCTGGCGGCCACGGCACAGTCGGCAACGGCCTTCGACATCGCCGAGCACCACCCCGTCACCTCGTCATAGCCCCGCGCAGTCAGCGCACCGGAACCAACGCGAGTGAACTCCTTGCAAAAACTATTTAGCGTCAAGGAATATCTTGGTGTGCTGGACAAACAGCTCGGGGTACTGGTGGTGGGCGCCGTGATTGGCATCCGGATAAAGGATGAGCTGCGCGTTGGGAGCGTGCTGCTGTAGCAGATAGGAGTTGATGGTGGGGATAATGATGTCGTCGTTGCCGTTGACGACCAGGATTGGTTGATACAGTTCCTTCAGGTGGGCATAGGTCTCGTCCTTCTCAGCGCCGTAAGCAGCAATGGCGGCGCCTTGGGCCTGGATAGTCTCCATCGAGACTGCCGCGTCGCGATCCTTACGGGCCATCATGCGCGCCAGATAGGCACGGCCGGCGGCCTGGCTGGCCTCGGAGGGGGAGAACAGGATCGGCAGCCACATATCTTCCTGGTGTTCGTACTTCTTGGAGAAGAGAGCTCTGGTCTCCGGTGGCGCTTCACCGACGCCCACTCCACCACGCGGCGCCGTGCCGACCAGGACGAGCCGACGCACAAGCTTAGGCCGGTCGAACGCCACCTGTTGGGCAACCAGGCCGCCCATCGAGTGGGCCAGCATGTCGACCGTGCCGAGGCCGAGCGCGTCAATGAACGTCTCGGCATCGCGCGCAGTCTGCCGGATCGTGTCCGGAGTGGTCCCGGTGGATGAGGCGACCCCGGCATTGTTGAAGAGGATGACTTCGCGGTCAGCGGCGAACGCGTCGGTCAGCGCCGGGTCGTGATCGTCGAGGTTGCCCATGAAGTGCTGGAAGAAAACCAGAGGCACACCACTCCCGGAACCGAAGCGGCGATAAGCGAAGCGGATACCGCCGGCGTCGACGAACTGGGTGGGGGCTGTTTGATGTGTGTGAACAGTCATGTCAGAACTCCTTGGAAAGTCGAAGCCGGACCAGAGGGCGGCCAGGAAATCGTTTTGGGAATCACCGTCGATCCGGGACGCTTCGCTACTGTGCGAAATCTAGGCGTCTGGAGCGCATTTGAGAAAGACTTTGTGAGCTGGTGTCCATGCCCGATAAGCATGGCAGGGAGAAGAACCCATGGAACCACGTCAACTCCAGGTACTGCTAATTGGTGCCAATGAGGCTGCCCGCGCCGGCGCGGTCGGGTGTCCGTATAGACAAGAGTCCGTTCAAACCACCTTGCCTGTGTAGATGGGTCTCGCATCCCCGGCCTGAAGGCCCGGGCTTTCAGGTGATGTCGGGTAAATCTGAGCCACCTATGTCCGGCCATGCCAACAAAATCTGTAGGGCGGCCGGCGGGTTCTCGCCGGCCGCCCTACCCGATCACGTCTTGGCGCTCGGTCGACCGAACACGCTGTCATCCCAACGGCGCAATGCATCTGCCTCGTCGAGCATTGACATCTTCAGGCCTCCGGGCGCGAAGTCCACGGTCACTGGCAACGTGGCTCTCACACGCTCAGTCCAGGAAGCGGTTCGCTTCAGCAACGAACTCGTTGTGGTACTGATACCAGGAACCATGATTGGCGTCGGGGTACAGCACGAGCTTCGCGTTGGGCAGGTTCTGCGCCAGATAGAGCGAGTTGACCGTATATACGATCACGTCGTGAGTGCCGCTAACGACCAATGTCGGTTGCTTGATATCCTTCAGATAGGCAAAGCGCTCACCGGGCTGGTCGCCCCACTCGGCAATGGCGGCGACTTGTGCAGGCACGACTTCCTCGTTCGGCGGCAGGTCGCGATTCTTCGTCCGCGACGCGTAGCGCTTAAGGAACTCACGTCCCGCCGCCTGACTCTTCTCCGAGTCGGTGAAGAACACCTTCAGCCACATGTTTTCGGGCGGATTGTATTGAGCGCCGAAGACGGCACTGGTCTCAGGCGTAACGTGACCTTTGCCATCGCCGGCGTCCATGTTGCGTGGTGCGGAACCGACGAGAATCAATGTGTCGATGAGTTCGGGGCGGTCAAGTGTGATTTGCTGCGCGACCATACCACCGATGGAAAAGCCGAGGAGATCAACTTTCTTCAACCCGAGTGCGTCGATGAACGCTTCGGCATTCTTCGCCATGCCAGCGAAAGTGTTTGGCACCTCGCCCGTAGAGGCGCCAATGCCAGCGTTGTCGAAAATGATGATTTCGCGTTCCTTGGCCAGACCGTCCAACACAGCCGGGTCCCAGTTGTCGAGATTACCGGAGAAGTGCTGATTGAACACCAGCGGCAACTTGCCCGGCTTACCGAAGCGGCGGTAAGCGAAGCGGATGCCGTTAGCTTCAACAAAACGGGTCGTCGCTGTGACCGCCGTTTGCTCGCTATGCTTGCCGCCTTGGTGGGCAGGAGCGGCCGCGACGGAGGGCAAAGAGGGCAATGCCAAGGCGAGTGCTGTTGCTCCGACTAGCGCGCCGCGCTTGGCAAAGTTGTGAAGGCGTGATGTGTGATTCATGTTTGTCTCTTGGGTCGAACGATTCGAGAGAATTGCGAAGGGAATGGTTGCGGCATCAGGGCAGTCATGCTTCCACTGCGGTTTGCACATAGAACGGATAGTCGTTGTAGCCGCGAGCGTCGCCACCGTGTCACGACCGTAGGCGTTGAGGGGAGCAGCTTCTTGATTCGCCCAGGCAGATATCCGGGGTTGGCGAAGCGAACCTCATGGCTCGACAATACGGCTCGCGCATTGATTCGTCTAACGAATGATTTATAAGAGCAATATCACTGAAAATGATGAATCAGAGGAGCTACAGCCTTGAAAAACGTCGATCTGCATTTGATTGCAATCTTCGATGCGGTAATGACCGAGGGATCCATAACCAAAGCGGCGGCCCGGTTGGCGATTACGCAATCCGCTGTAAGCAACGCGGTGGCACGGATGCGTCTGGTCTGGAATGACCCGCTGTTCATTCGGGCGGGACGCGGCATCAAGCCCTCTGCCAAAGCAGAGGCTCTATGGCGGGATATTGAAGGGCCGTTGGCTTCGATCCGCATGGCGGCTGCGCCGACCCAGTTTGACCCCTCGACGTCCACTCACACGTTTCGCCTCGCTCTAACCGACTATCTTTCGGGCGCTTTGTGGCCGCCCCTTCGTCGGTACATCGAAGCGCAGGCGCCGGGCATATCGCTATATGCCGTGCCCTACACGAGCCGGAGTGCGCAAAAGCAGCTCACCGACAACGAAATCGACATTTGTTTTAGTGGCCTGTCGGAAATGGGGAATGAGATTAGGCTTCAACGAGTGTTTGTCGAGGACTGGATCTGCGCGATGCGGCGGGACCATCAGTTGGCCAAGTCGCCGCTTACCGAGGAAGCATTCCTCAGCGCTGACCACCTGCTGGTGTCGCTGTCGGGAAATCCCGTCGGTGTCGTGGATGCGACGCTCGATCGCCTGGGCAAACGCCGCAAAGTCGCCGTTACGCTAAACAACTTCGGCGGCGTGCCTCCGCTGCTGCTCGCGTCGGATCTGATATGCGTACTGCCTGCTGGTGTTATCCGAACACATGCTCTCCGGGACGAAGTGCACACATGCAGGGTACCGTTCGACATGTCGCCATTTCACTGTCAGATCGCATGGCACGCTCGCAATGATCGCGAGGCGGCCCACCGGTGGATGAGAGCACTTGTTGCCCAAATGTGCAACACCATCTGGGGGACCGGGACGGCTTCGTGAGGCTCATCGCTTGAGGCTTATAGGGATGCTTACCTCACGTCGTCGTGCGGAACGCAAATATCGTAGCGCTGGCGCCGATGCGGCGATCGCGCTGGACTAGACCTGACACACACGTTAGTAATGACCGGACCGTAGCCGTTGTGCGGTGAAAAGATTCACTGCATTGACCTCGGGCCGTCGAAGCAATGACCACCACTGGACGCGCTCGATTCTGTCAAAATCATGCACACGACATTGCGAAAGCCGTGTCGTCGGTTCGGGAAAATGGATTTTAGAATGCCGTCTACGCAATCAGGTGCTGTCCTGCCGCCGCGGCTGACGCCCCCTTTCGACGGGAATATCAATTCATATTGATGTCCGCGCCACGCTAGAAAGGTTCGTTGAATGGTCGCAGATCGATCTCCTGCGACCACGCACTAGGCGGCTGTTGATGGAGAAACCAGTAGGTGTCAGCGATATCGTCGGGATTCAGCAAGCCGCCCGGACCGCGCTGCGCAACTCGCTTCGGCGCCAAAGTGCGCAAGCGCTCGCCGTCGATGCCACCGTCGACCACCACATGCGCAACGTGGATATTCTGCGGGCCGAACTCGCGTGCGAGGCTTTGCGCGAGCGAGCGCAAACCAGCTTTGGCGGATGCGAACGCCGCAAACGGCGGGCGGCCACGCGTGGATGCGGTCGCACCCGTAACAGCAGCGAACCTCGATCGGACGCCAGAAGCCGCGGCAGAGACTCTCGGGCGAACAGGAAGCCGCCAGGCGTCGATACTCGCCAAGCCGCTTCAAACTGCTCGGCACTAAGTTCAAGCGTCGGCACGCTCGTAGCACCTGAGGCATTGAAGATTGCCACTTCCAGCGTGCCGAACCTCGTCAGTTGCTGCGCGATAGCGGCCAGATCGCTTTCGCTAGTGACATCGCCCGGCAATGCGACGGCATGGCCGCCCGCGCCACGGATCTCTTCGACAAGCGCGTCGAGACGCTCTGGAGAGCGCCCCGTCACAATCACCGTGAGACCTCCGCGAGCGAACCGGCGGGCAAGCGCTGCGCCAAGTCCGGCACTCGCACCGACCCCGGCAACCCATGCGAGGCGCGTGGGTTCATCTTTCTCACTGAAAAGCTCGGTCATCGAATTCTCCATTTGCCGTTACCACCATCACCAACGCCAACTACGTGATTAAGGTCGATTCACCCGGCTTTTCCGCTATCGGCCATGTTTCAGCTCGAGGGCGACTTGAAGTGTTCAGCCTTGCGGTTTGACTAATCCCGTCGCTCAAAAAATCGGTTCCCAGGCCGAGGCAGCCCCAGGTTCTCGCGCAGCGTCGCACCTTCGTATTCGCGCCGGAATAAGCCGCGTTTCTGTAACTCTGGAATGACCTTTCCAACGAAGTCGTCGAGACCGCCCGGCAAGTATGGAAACATCACGTTGAATCCGTCTGAGCCCTCTTCCAGCAACCATTGCTCCATCTGATCGGCAATCATTGTGGCTGTACCGACCATCTGCAATCCCGAGTAACCGCCCATCCGCTGGGCAAGCTGGCGGATCGTCAACCCATCACTCTGAGCCCAATCGACAATCCGTTGCCGCGTCGAGCGGCTCGCATTGGTTTCCGGAATCTCGGGCAGCGGGCCGTCCGGATCGAAACCGGACACGTCGTGCCCCACTGCTATCGACAACGACGCAATTCCGCTTTCGTAGTGCACAAACGTATCAAGCCGCTCTCGTGTTTCCTGCGCCTGCTCCAACGTGTCGCCGACAACCACGAACGCCGCAGGCAGCACCTTCATATGATCGCGATCGCGTCCGAGTTTCACCATACGCCCTTTGACATCGGCATAAAAGCGCTTGCCGTCCTCCAGAGTGGCTGGTGCGTTGAATACCACCTCAGCAGTTTCTGCCGCGATCTGCCGCCCTGCTTCTGACGATCCGGCTTGCACGATCACAGGCCAACCCTGAACCGGACGCGCAACATTGAGTGGACCGCGCACTGAAAAGTTCGCGCTCTTATAGTTAAGAACGTGCAATTTTTGGGGATCGAAAAATATGCCCGCTTCTTTGTCACGGATAAATGCGTCGTCGGCCCAACTGTCCCATAGACCGGTTACGACATCGAAAAACTCACGGGCCCGCCGATAGCGCTCGTCGTGCTCGACGTGTTCGTCGAGGCCGAAATTAAGTGCGGCATCCGGATTTGACGTCGTCACAAGATTCCATCCCGCACGGCCGCCGCTGATATGGTCGAGCGACGCAAAGCGCCGTGCTAGGTGATAAGGCGCGTCGAACGTCGTGGACCCCGTAGCTATCAAGCCCAGTCTTTCGGTGACTGCTGCAAGCGCCGGGAGCAGTGTTAATGGTTCGAATGACGTAACTGTATGGCTGTATTTGAGCGCATCTACAGGCATATTAAGAACCGCAAGGTGATCCGCCATGAAGAATGCGTCGAACCGGCCTCGTTCAAGTGTCTGGGCAAAATGCTTCAAGTGCGCAAAATTAAAGTTGGCGTCAGGATAAGCGCCAGGATAGCGCCACGCGCCTGTATGGATCGTCGTGGGGCGCATGAAGGCGCCGAGGCGGAGCTGACGTGTCATGTGATTCAATTCCTTCGGAATTCTGGTGGCGCCAGTTTAATCACGTTTCGCCAGACCTGCTTGCGTGTCTAAATTGACGCACATATCGAATGATTCGTCATGCGAATCACGTTGTCGTACGACTCAACTTCCGCGCATCAACCAGGCGTTGCGCAAAAAAGTCCATCGCTGGCAAAGCTCTCAGCAGTTGAAAGTCAGGCGGCGGACATCGTTACGAATGTCAGCCGGCGCTGCCCTCTGCCCAGTTCCTGCAGGTGCTGACATGCATGGATGCGCGGCGGGTGTAAGCCGCTCCCGGCAAACCCGGTTGTCTGCGACGGCAACGAAAGACCACTGATGACAAAGGTCCATAGCCGCCTCATCAGCGCCCATGCCTATTAGGCATGCCTCCCAGCCTACAAAGTCTTTCTATTTTTCCCGATAGGCCGCTAGATTACGAACGAACGGCTGCGTGGCGCCCTCCATCCTCAGAACGGACCCGATTAGCCATCGCCTCGATACCTTTTATGCGCAAGGCAGTGGAGTCGAAAATCGACCAATCACTTAGTTTGATCAACGGCGCGCTTACCAGCATCGGTGGCAGTGCGACACGCGTGCTTGCTGGCGGCGGTACGTGCATTGGTTGCGAAATGACAGCTCACTGTGGGCAGTCGCTTCTGAGTCAAATCACTCCGGTTTGGCAGATCTCGGGGCGCTTTCACCAAGGTGCACGTCAGCAACGAGGATTTCGATCACAACCTCGTTGTCGCATCGGCACCCTGTAGATCCGGGCCCGAGGTTGATTCCCTGTCTGCCACATGGTCACGGTGGCACGGCAATCCATTCGCCAGCGTTTTTGGACGGTCTATGAATGAGGTTGACCCGCTTCGACGGACAGATTTGCAGTTGCGATCGATGTGCGGTTTAGCCTCCATTGAGCGATGAGTCGCGGGTTGTCCACCGTCGG
>NZ_JBNDMO010000036.1:0-43856 GCF_050436625.1 Paraburkholderia sp. GAS334
CATGAAGCGGGCGGCCTTTCACGTGCGGAATTTCGACGTTCGACCACGAGGCGTTCGCGCAGGCAGGGTGCATCGGCTGCCGGGCTGTGCGGCAGTACCCGGCCAGGAGCCGCCGCTGACCAATCTGTTCCCAACGACCCATTGAAAGCCGCAAGCGGTCGTTCGGAACGTCGTCGCAGCCAACTCGATCTGTCGCGCACTGCTCTCGCAGCACTTCTTCGAGCGAAATCCGGTAGTACGTGGCGATTCGCCCTCGACAATGGTCCAAGCCCATTGACTTGATGGATCGTGCCTGCCTATCGCACCTGAATCTCGAAATCGACAAGATATCCCGATACTTCTGTACCGTGCGCGTGAATCAGTGCGATAAGCTCTTCCGGCGTAATTTCGACACGCCATTCCCGCTGGCTGCCAGGCTTGCGAATATCTAGTGCGACCAGGAGCACGCTGCGACCATCCGCTGAAGCTTCGAGGCGCATCGTACGGTTAATCGTCTCTGTCTGCGGATCAATCTCCGTCAGTAACGACAACGTGCCATGAGCGCCAGAAAAGTGCGGGGAGTTCATGAATGAAAGTTTCCTGATTCCTTCGAACTGCTACGTTCGTCGGCTGTTATGGGGGAGGCATCCGCTCTATTTCCGGTTGCTTTCGGCCACTGTCGACGTTTCAACTCCTGGTGGTGGCGTAAGCAGCCAGTCTCCCTGAGAAATGAAGAACAAACCCGAGCAATGCCAATGCGCCGCCGAATACGCACGCTGCGTGCCATCCACCTAGCCGCCAACTGAGACTTGCTCCCCAGGAACCCGCGGCGCCGCCTACGAACATGCCGCTCATGAATAGCGTGTTGAGTCGGCTTCTTGCCTCGGGGCGAAGTGCGTACACCACATGTTGGTTGGAGATGAGGGCCGACTGTTCACCGAAGTCCAGCAGGATGATGCCGACGACCAGGCCAACGAGGCTGCCCCAAAGGCCGAGAACCGCGTATGACAGCAGCATGATCAGACAACCAAGCCCGATAACGGCATGGGGTCCACGACGATCAGCGACACGGCCGGCAAGTGGCGCAATCAGAATACCGGTCGCACCAACGATCCCCATGAGGCCTGCCACATCAGCCCCCAAGCCGAAGGCCTCATGCAGACGCAATGCCAGAATCGTCCATAGCCCAATAAAGGAACCGAACATTGCGGCTTGAATACACGTTGCACGGCGCAGTGACCGTTCTTCTCGCCACAACTCGATGAGTGACTTCATGAGACCAAAGTAGCTGTGGTTCGTCTTGGGTTCACTGTGTGGGAGTTTGACTACCAACATGACCGAGATAATGGCGGTCATCGCGGCCCCTAGCCAAAACGTGGCCCGCCAACCCCAATGATCGGCAGTAAATCCGCCGACGGCCCGTCCCAACAGAATGCCGCAAAGCAAGCCGCTCATCACGGTACCGACGACCTGGCCACGGCGATTGGATCCGGCTAGTTCTGCCGCGAACGGTACAACTTGTTGGGCAGCGGATCCTGAAATACCTACTGCCGCTGAAGCGATTACCAGCAACCAGGCATTCGGGGCTGCAGCAAGGCATACCAACGCCACGACTAACACTGCCGTTTGCCCGAGAATCAATTTTCTCCGATCAATCCGGTCTCCCAGAGGAACCAGAAAAAACAGACCACAGGCGAAACCCAGTTGTGTCGCCGTCGGAACCAGATTGACGAGGCCAAGCGATCGTGGGAAAGCCTGCTGCAACAGTTCCAGGATCGGCTGGTTGTAGTAAATATTAGCGACGAAGACACCGCAGGCAACCGCCATCACCATCAGCAATGAACTGTCCAGGCGATGTGTTAACCCGGGCTCTTCAGGGGCGGCGGACTGCGCCGGAGATTCGCTACCAACTGTATTGGGTGACATGTCCAGACTCACGACGTAGTACAGGGACCTTCATCGTGATGCAGCGCACACAAGAAGTCTTTGGCCTACAATTTCAGACGTCTGAAATTCCTGTTGATCCCTGCAATCTTGCTGTGTGACATTGACAAATGCCTACAGGTACAAAGACTCGCCATGAAAGGCCGTCGAAGGGCCCTGACGCCCGCGACGACGATATGGTTGCTTTCGGCCGCTACCAGTTGTTCCCACGTCTGCGGCTATTGTTAAGAGACGGAGTACGCCTGGACGTAGGTGAGCGTGCGCTGGACGTGCTAGTCCAGCTTGTCAGTACGGCAGGCCAGGTCGTATCCAAAGATTCGCTTCTCTCCCGGATATGGTCGAAGGAGGTCATCGAGGAAAACGGCTTGCAGGCGCAGATTTCGTCGTTGCGAAAGATACTGGGGGATGATCGGGACCTTATCGCGACGGAATTCGGTCGAGGCTATCGTTTTACAGGTTCAGTGCAGGCGCATCGGGCTGTCACGTCATCCCTAGGCGCACCTCAAGCACGAGTTGGCCTGCCGAGCCCACGGTCTCCTTTGATCGGCCGCGTTGAGGAGCTATTGGAATTAAACCGGCTGCTGGCTACCCAAACGTTATGCACGCTCACAGGCCCTGCCGGCATAGGTAAGACCCGCCTGGCGATAGAGGCCGCGTCAGAATCCAGCCCCTGTTTTCCCGACGGGGTTTACTTCGCCGACTTGTCGCAACTAAGCGCAGCCTCAGTATCGCCAGCTATTTCGAGTGCGTTGGCGGGGCTTGCTGGGACAAGCACACAACAGTTGGCGTCTCACCCGGGAAGGGCACTACTGGTCGTTGATAACTGTGAACACGTTACGTCGGCCTGTGCAGCGGCCCTTGAGCGGGTTCTGGAATCAGATCCGCAACTGAGCGTGCTGCTCACCAGCCAGACCCCATTGGGGCTGGACGGTGAGCAGGTCTACCGGCTCCGTCCTCTCACGTTACCTCCGCGCACCATCAACGCAGCAAACGCAAGAAGCTATAGTGCGGTTGAACTGTTTGTCCGCCGTGTAACTTCCGCGGACTATCACTTCGAGCTTACGGAGACGAACGTAGAGCAGGTGACGGCGTTATGCAGGGCGCTCGATGGTGTCCCACTGGCATTGGAAATCGCTGCAGCTCGCGTGCCATCGCTGGGTCTCGCAGCGGTCACCGAGGATTTAGCCCTTTCGTCCGGATTGCTTGCCGCTCAGAAACGCCAGACCTCGGCTCGCCATCGGACGCTTGGTGACGCGATGCAGTGGAGTTACCAGTTACTCGACTCCGTGGAACAAGCGGTGTTCCAGGAGCTGGCCATTTTCCCTGCCGATTTCACCGTCGCTGCCGCAGAACGTATCGTATCCACCAAGCTGGAAAGGCCCACCCGACTGGTTGATGTGCTTTGCAGCCTCGTTGAAAAGTCGCTGATCACGTTGCAGGCCGGAACCCAGCCGATTCGCTATCGCTATCTAAGCATGCTGCGGGCATACGCCCTGGAGCAGCTTGCGAACCGCACGGCGGCCGTGACTGAAAAGCATGCTCGATTCGTTGAGCAATTGACTTCTCAAGCCCAACAGGATTGGACGTCGCTACCCACGACGCAATGGAAGCGACAATACGAACACCACATTGACGATATCAGGGCCGCTCTTGACTGGTCATTGTCAGATAGTAAGCGCCGTGCCTCGGGTCTGCTCATTCTCGCGAACTCCGCCCCATTCTGGATACAACTATCACTCTACGACGAGTGTCGCCAGCGGATTACGAACGTACTGGAAGAAACGAAAATTCCTCCCGTTGAAGAGCGCCAGGAGATGATG
This sequence comes from Paraburkholderia sp. GAS334, assembly GCF_050436625.1. Classification (NCBI taxonomy): domain Bacteria; kingdom Pseudomonadati; phylum Pseudomonadota; class Betaproteobacteria; order Burkholderiales; family Burkholderiaceae; genus Paraburkholderia; species Paraburkholderia sp. GAS334. Next base: position 3,744 of record NZ_JBNDMO010000036.1, read on the forward strand.
ATCCAGACCGCGCTGGCCACTTCGCTGACCTGGTCACGTGGACCCGTTCCGGCTAATGGGCGGGCCTGGAGCAGGGCCAGCGATCTCGCGCTCCGGCTGGACGACGCGGAAACGCAACTGCAGGCTGAATACGGTCTATGGCTTTATCATCTCCGCAGCGGCTACTACGCACAGGCCCTACAGCACGGGAAAAACATGGCAGATCTAGCCGTGAGACATCGCGATCAAGCGGCACTTCTGACCGCACGTCGTTTGATTGGGACATCTCGTCATTTTCTGGGGAATCACACTGAAGCTTTGTCTGAAATTGAGTGCATGCTCGACAGTTATACGCGCGACGAACGTCATGGTTCCCATTTCAGGTTTGGAATGGACCAGCGCGTGGCAGGTTGGGCCTTTCTTTCGCGCATTCTGTGGTTAATGGGGAACACGGCAAAAGCGCGACGGGCTGCCCAGGTAGCGATTGACGAGGCTATGGCACTGGATCACGCCTGCACCCTGTGCTGTGCACTTGCGGAGGGAAGTTGTAACGTGGGTGCACTTTCAGGAGACGTGGACGGAGTCAAGCATGCGTCGCAACAGCTTATCCAGGTGGCAGGAAATCACGGTCTGGACTTTTGGGGACTCTATGGTTCGGCTTTTTTACTTTGGGCGAAAGTATTCCAGGACCCGAACGCGGTCTCCTTTGTAGAGCTTCGATCGACACTGGAGACGCTTCAAGCCCGTGGATTTGATCCGGCTTATTCCGTATTCTTGTCCGACTTTGCGAAAGCAATGCTGGAACAGGGACGTACGCGAGAAGCAGTCAACCTCATTAATGCCCGGCTGGCAGGCGACGCCGCTGGACAGTTTTGGAACGCCCCCGAACTGATGAGAATCAAGTCCCGGACGCTATCGGAGAAGGGGTCATCTCGGCGAACGCCACGGTCGATAATTTTGCAACAAGCGTTGACGCTGGCACGCGCTCAGGGTGCGAAAGCGTGGGAGCTAAGACTCACAGACGAACACGTAGAGTAGGCGCCGCGTAATGGGGTATCACCCGTTTGCCGCGCCGAGCGCTTCACTGGAGCGGGACATGTCCGCGAGCGGGCCCGTTTTCGTCGATTCGACCAGGTAGTCGAGGAAGCCCCGTACAGAGGGCGACGTGCGTCGCGCGCGTTCGAAGAGCACATTCACGGGCGCAGGCATTGTCTCGTAATCCTGAAGGATGCGCCGCAGCCGGCCACGCTCGATGTCGTTCGCCACTTGCCACGAGGGGGCGCGCACGATGCCCGCACCGTCGATCGCCGCGGCCGCCAGGACGTCGAGCGCGTTGGCCCAGAGACGGCCTGCAATGCGCGCGGAATGGCGAGTGCCAGCGGACTTGAAGCGCCATTCGACGGGCCCAGGCTGGTCGGAGAAAACGAGGCAGTCGTGCTGACGCAGCTCGTCAGGCGAGCAAGGCGCGCCGCGGCGCTCGATATAAGACGGCGCGGCGCAAACGATCATGCGTACGTCACCGAGCCTGCGTGCCACGAGCGCCGAATCGGGCAGGCGGCCCACACGAATCGCGAGGTGGATGTCTTCCTCGACGAGATTCACGGCGCGGTCGATTAGCAGCAGCTCAACCGAAACAGCGGTGTGGCGCGCAAGAAAGCACGGCAGGAGCGGCGCGATGACGGTTCGGCCGAGCAGCGTGGGCGCGGCGATGCGCAAACGGCCCGCCGGCTCGTTGCGGCCCGCGCTGAGCAAAGTGCCCACTTCGTCCAGCTCCGCGAGGATCGACTTCGCGCGCTCGAAAAATAGGCGCCCCTCGTTCGTCAGCGCAATGTGCCGTGTCGTGCGGCGCAGCAGCTGCATGCCGAATTGCGTCTCCAGCGCCGACAAGTGGCGACTCACCGAAGTCAGCGACATCGGAATCGCACGGGCCGCGGCAGACAGACTGCCGGCTTCCACCACCCGGACAAACACATTCATCGCGTCGAATCGGTCCATTGGTCACCTTTCCTTAAATCGCAAGAATCATTACCGCTGTACGACCGTACTCCCGAGATCAGGAATAGTCTACATTCCCCTTTGAGCAAACCGCAAAAGCCCGCGCGCCACGTCTCGGATCGAGCGCGTGAGCGCTTCGAACATTTCCGGCAAAGGATGGACGCAGATGAAACAGTCGATCTATTGGGTCATGGCACTCGCAGCCGGACTCGTCGTCGCCAACAACTATTACAACCAGCCGCTGCTCGTCGATTTCGCGCATACGTTCAGCGCTACCGAAGGTCAGGCCGGCGCGGTTTCCATCGCTGCGCAGGCTGGTTATGCGCTGGGCTTGCTCCTGTTCATTCCGCTCGGGGACAAGGTCGAGCTGCGCAAGCTCTTCGCGCTCACATTGGCGGCGGCCGTTGTCGCGCTTGTCGCGATGGCGGCGGCGCCCACGCTGCCCTGGGCCGTAGCGGCAAGCTTTGCCGCGGGCATGGCGAGTGTCGCGCCGCAACTGCTCACGCCTTATGCGGCGAAGATTGCGGGCCCCCAAAACCGCGGCAAGGCCGTCGGAATCGTGATGTTCGGTCTGCTTTGCGGCATCCTCGTCTCTCGCACGGTATCGGGCACGATCGCTGCGCATTTCGGATGGCGCTCTGTCTACGCGTTCGCGGCAGTCGCGATGGTGGGCGTTGCCGTCATGCTTGCGCGCGTGCTCCCGCGTATCGAGCCGACCTTCTCGGGCAGCTATGGTGCCTTGATGCGTTCGCTGTTTGCGTTGCTGCGTGAGGAACCCGTCGTACGGCAGACCGCTTCGATCGCGGCGTTGCAATTTGCTGTATTCAGCGCTTTCTGGACGACGCTCGCGTTTCACCTGCACGCCCTCGACCCCCGTTACGGCAGCGAGACGGCGGGGTTGTTCGGGCTTGTCGGGGTCGCCGGCGCGAGCGCGTCCTATGCTGCGGGAAAGCTGACCGATACGCGCGATCCGTGTCGTATCATCTTCGCCGCCAGCATTGTCCTCATTGCCTCGTACGTGGTGCTTGCGTGGAAAGGCTCGAGCATCGGCGGGCTAATCGTCGGGGTGATCCTGCTCGATCTCGGCATGCAAAGCTCCCATGTCTCGAACATGGCGCGCAGCCTGGCGGTTAAGAGCACTGCGATGAGCCGTGCCAACACGCTTTACATGACATGCCGCTTCGCGGGCGGGGCGATCGGCGCGGCGCTTGGCAACTATGCGTGGAGCGTATGGCATTGGCCTGGCGTGTGCGGCGTTGGGCTCGTCTTTGCCAGCGCTTCGATGCTGCCGCAGATCATTCCCGCGTCCGGTCGGCGACCGCCTGCGGCGCAACGCGAGGCAAGCGCAGACTACAAGGGGCGTGAAGCGCGATAGGCGATCGAGCGGTCGCTTCAAACGGATCGCACTTCCTTAGGCGTATGGATGGATCGACCGCTTTTGATCGCTGTTGGGACATCCGAAGAAACGAACTGAAGGACCGGGTCGATCAGCGACAGTCGCGGACGGCCGAGTCCTCGCAAGAAGTGTCGGCCGTCCGGATTTTTTCACGAACTGTGTCAGTAGTTTTTCACTTACCTGGCACAGATTTCACTTTGTGTGGCACCCGACATGTCGGCTGCCAGGATTCGTGAAAAGTCCGTCATTGAATCTAAAGGGATTTTTCAGGAAGAGTGGCGCCTTGCGCCCAGCAGTCGTCACGGAATGTGAAATATCCTTCTTGCTCTGCCGCGTTAAATGAAAAATCCGGCAGGTCCTCGTTAATGCCGCCTGATTCGAACGTCGATCGCGGCGCCAACGGGTTGCCACGTCGCTGGCCAGTGACGGGCAGAAACCGGCCAGAAACGGCCTCCCGAGCCTGATTTTGGTGCGGCCGGCTTCGACTCGTAAGCCGTCGTTCCCTCCGCGCCATAGGACGGGGCCCAATCAATCAGCTATCAACCGGCATAGTCGCTCCTGAACCGCGCCGACGCATTCCAGCGCCGCAGGCAACACGGAATTCACGGACGAAGTGCTATAGAACAATTGCACGGTCTCGAGAAAGCTCGAGCCAGGTATCGCGAGGATGGCGAGACCGACGCGGCCGGCTCGCTTGCGCGCAACGGCCAATGGCATCAGTGCGAGAAATGGGTAGTTCGCCAGAATGGCCTCGTTGGTCGGCAACGAAATGGATTGCACGCAACCGTCGGGGAACGCGAGCCCCGAATCGGCCAGCCAGCTTTGCAAAGCGAGGTAGGTGGGCGCCTCCTTCGGCGGCAGGATCCAGGGCAAACCGGCAAGGTCTTCAGTTACGACGTTTCTGCGGCTCGCCAGCGGATGATCTCGCCCGCACACCACCACGATCGGATCGTCCATGATTGCGCGCGACGCGAATTCGCTTTTGCCGAAACCTACCGGCTCGGTGCGGCTCAACACGAAATCGAGCGATCCATTCGCGAGCATGGGAAAGAGCCGGTCGCTAGTCGCTTCGTGCAACGCAACGTTGACGTGCGGCGCGCGCCGCTTTAACTCAAGTATCAACTCCGGCGCAAACACCGGCAGCACCGTGGCGACTGCACCCACTGAAATCTTGCCGGAAAGGCCGCTAGTGAGCGCGTCCACTTCGTAGCGTGCCTGCTCGAGTTGATGGAACACCTCCCGCGCGCGCCTCGTGAGCGTCTCGCCGACGGCCGTCAACTGAAGCCGGTTGCCGACCCGCGTCATGACCGACACGCCGAGGCCGGCCTCGAGTTCGGCAAGCTGTTTCGATATGGCGGGCTGCGTCACATTCAGCTTCTCGGCAACCAGCCGGATTTGGCCAAGACTGTCGAACAAGGTCAGCAGCCTGAGGTGGTTCAGTTTCAATCCGGCCTGAAAAAACCGCTCGATCGGGTCCACGGCGCTCCTCATTGCGAATAACTTATGGTTATGCGCTTTCGAAAAAATGTCAATTGCTTGTCATGCGTCCGCGTACCATCATCAAGCACAGGAGACAGCCGCACCCACAGCGCGCCCTGACATACCCACCATGAATGCCACGAACGTACTGTTCATTCTGTCGGACGAACATCAGCACAACCTGATGGGCTGTGCCGGCCATCCGTTCATTCACACACCCAATCTGGATTCGCTCGCTGCGCGCGGCACGCGCTTTCGCAACGCCTATACGCCGTCGCCGATCTGTGTGCCGGCGCGTGCGAGCCTTGCGACAGGGCGCTATGTGCACGACATCCGCTGCTGGGATAACGCCATCGCGTACGACGGCGGCACGCCGGGCTGGGCGCAATATCTGACGGCGGGCGGCATGGTGACCGACTCGATCGGCAAACTGCATTACAGGAGCGACGCAGCGCCTGTTGGGTTCCGCCGTCAGCATCATCCCGTGCATATCCTCGATGGGATCGGCCAGGTCTGGGGCTCCGTGCGCAATCCGCTGCCGCACAGCATGGGGCGCTCGCCACTCTACGACAAGATCGGCCCGGGCCTGTCGAACTACAACCGCTTCGACATGCGCGTGGCCGATACGGCCGTCGAATGGCTCGGCGAGCAGGGCGACAACACGAAGCCCTGGGTGCTGTTCGCGGGCCTCGTCGCGCCGCATTTCCCGCTGGTAGTGCCGCAGGAATTCCTCGATCTCTACGATCCCGACAGCATCGAACTGCCGTTGCTGCATCCGTCGAGCGGTTATGCGCGGCACCCGTGGGTCGAACGGCAGGCGGTCCATATGGACCACGACGCCGCCATCGGCAGCGACGGGCGGCGCCGTCTGGCGATGGCCTGTTATTTCGCGCTGGTCACGTTCCTCGACGCGCAGGTCGGCAAGATTCTCGCAGCGCTGAAATCCAACGGTCTCGACGAAACGACCACGATCATCTACAGCAGCGATCATGGCGATAACCTCGGCAAGCGCGGCATGTGGAACAAATGCCTGATGTACCGCGAGTCGACCGGCGTGCCGATGATCGTCGCGGGCCCCGGCATTCCCAAAGGCAAGGCGTGTGAAACACCGGTGTCGCTGATCGATATCCAGAATACGATTCTGGAGCGCACCGGTTGCGCGGCACCCGGCAACACCAGCCCCGGCGAGTCGCTGGCAAAACTGGCCAATGCGCCGGATCAACCCGGGCGGCTTGCGTTCAGCGAGTACCATGCCGTCGGCTCGGAGACGGCGGCCTATATGCTCGCGGATGCCGACTACAAGTACCATCACTACGTCGGCTTGCCGCCCGAGCTGTTCGATCTGCGCCGCGATCCGCAGGAGTTGCGCGACCTCGCGGCGTTGCCGGACTACGCGGGTGTCATGGACCTGTTCGAGCGGCGTCTGCGGGAACTGCTCGATCCTGAAGGCGTGGACCGGCTCGCGAAAGCAGATCAGGCGCGTCTGGTCGAGGCGTTCGGCGGACGAGAGGCAGCGCTGCGAACCGGCACACCCGCGGCGACGCCCGTGCCGGTCGAATAGGATCCGGCTCAATAGCCGGTGCAGCACACAAGACAAATGATCGACGGAGACAACGCGATGGCCTCAGCAGAACTGGCAGCGACGGCGCATGAGCCGACGCGCCAAACCCGATGGAAGACGGTCATCCTCGCGAGCCTCGGCGGCTCACTGGAGATTTACGACTTCATCATCTACGGCGTGTTTGCCCGTGAAATCGCGCGACAGTTCTTTCCGGCCGCGGACCCGATCGCCTCGTTGATCAGCACCTTCGGCGTGTTCGCGATTGGCTATGTGTCGCGGCCGCTCGGCGGCATTGTGCTCAGCAGTCTCGGCGACCGCTTCGGGCGGCGGCTGGTGTTTCTCGTTTCCGTGCTGGCGATGTCGGCGTCGACTATCGGCATCGGACTGATTCCCGGGTACGCGTCGATCGGCGTGATGGCGCCGGTGCTCCTGGTTCTGCTGCGCCTCGCGCAAGGTTTTTTCCTCGCGGGCGAATTGCCTTGTTCGATCACCTATGTGGTGGAGGAAATCCCGCAACGCGCGAGTCTCGTGAGCGGGCTCGTCATCTTCTGTCTGAACTCGGGTGTGCTGACGGCCACGCTGATCAGCCTCGCGCTACATGCGGGCTTGAGCGCTGAGGCCGTGTTGTCGTTCGGCTGGCGGATCGCATTTATTTTCGGCGGCGTGATCGGGCTCGTCTCGTACTGGTTGCGTACGTCGCTCGAGGAATCGACGGAATTTCAGCGCTTGCGCAGCCATAAGGTCAAGCGTCCGTTCCGGATCGTGCTGACGGAGTATCCGAAGCAGGTGGCGGTGGGCGTCGGCGTGGCGGGTATCGTGAACGCGTCGAACAGTCTGCTGTTCGTGGTGTTGCCGTCGTATATGACCACGGTGCTTCATATCTCGCCGGGTCTGGCGAGCGCCGGCCAGAATGTCGGCATTGCGACGATGTCGGCGTCGCTGCTGTTCTTTGCCTGGATCGGCGATCGCGTGGCGTCGCGTCATTGGCATCGCATTGGCTCGATCCTCATGCTGCTCGGCAGTTATCCGTTCTACCGGCTGATCGCCGCCCATGAAATCGATCCGGTCTTCGCGTTCGTCGTGATCGGTTTTGTCGGCGGGCTGGTCAACGGTTCGTATGCCTATCTGCTCGCGGATCTGTTTCCGACCAACGTGCGCTTTAGCGGCATCGCGTTGTCACTCAATCTCGCTACGGTCATCTTCACGGGCATCACGCCGCTCGTTGTGACCCAGTTGTTGCACAAGACGGGTTCAGCGGCTGCCCCGGGACTTTTTCTGACCGGCGTTGCCGTGATTGCGTTGGCTGCTGGATTGGGCTTGAAACGCTTCGGCGGACAGATCGGCCGCGCCTCGGAAAAGCGTTGATCGATACATGACACAGCAGACACACGATATGACGGACTTGCAACGGACACTCATCGAGCAACTGGGCGAACAGTGCGTGTCGCTCGACGCGGGCGTGCTGGATGCGCACGCTGGCGACTGGAGCGACGCCGAAAAGCGACGCCCGGAACTGGTGCTGATGCCGCGTACGCCGAACGAAGTGGCGAAGGCGCTCGGCGTACTCTCGAAGCTCCGCCAGAAGGTCGTCGTGCAAGGCGGCCTGACCGGTCTCGCGGGTGGCGCTACGCCACAAGCTGGCGAAGTTGCGGTCTCGCTCGCCAGAATGAATGCGATCGAAGAGTTTGATTGCATCGGCGGCACGATCACGGTTCAGGCAGGCATCGCGCTCGAGCAATTGCAAACGCACGTGGAAGCGCAGGGATGGTTTTTTCCGCTTGATCTGGGCGCGCGCGGCTCTTGCCAAATCGGCGGCAATGCGGCGACCAACGCAGGCGGCAATCGCGTCGTGCGCTTCGGCGTAATGCGCGATCTGATTCTCGGCATGGAAGTCGCGCTCGCGGACGGCACCGTTCTTTCGATGATGAACAAGGTCACCAAGAACACGACAGGCATCGATCTGCAGCAACTGTTCATCGGCTCCGAAGGCATTCTCGGCGTGATCACCCGGCTCGTGTTAAAACTCGAGCCGAAGCCAACCGTGTCGAATACCGCCTTGTGTGCGCTTGGTTCGTTCGATGCCGCGACACGATTGCTGAAAGAGCTGCGGCGCCGTTTACCGGCGCTGTCGTCGTTCGAATTGATGTGGGACGATTACATGAGCGCCGCAATGGAGATCGGCGCACTCAAGGCGCCCTTCGCGAGGCGCTCACCGGTGTACGTGATCGTCGAAACGTTGGGCGCCTCGGAAGAAAGCGAGCGACGCGCGCTCGAAGAGGTCCTCGAATATGCGCTCGAAAGTGAAATCGTCGATGACGTTATCGTCGCGCAGTCCCTCGACCACTCCAGGCAGCTATGGGCGTATCGGGAAACCATCGGCGAATTGCTGGGCCGCCTGGCACCGCATGCGGCGTTCGACGTGGGCTTGCCGATGATTGCGATGGACCGCTTCGTCACAACGATGACGGAAGCGCTGACGTCGCGTTTCCCGGACCAGACTCATCTGTTCTTCGGCCATCTCGGCGACGGCAACCTGCATCTACTGTCGGGTCCGTACGCTGAAGCCGGAGCTATGCATGAGGTGGAGCGGCTCGTCTATGAGGAGGTGCGGGCCGCCGACGGATGTATTTCCGCCGAGCACGGCATTGGTGTAGTCAAGCAGGAGTTTCTCCATCTGAGCCGGTCTCCTGAGGAAACCGACCTGATGCTCAAGCTTAAAGCCTTGCTTGATCCGTGCGGAATACTCAATGGCGGCCGGGTAGTCATTGAACCCGCTGTTGAGTCAAGCGCCAGGAATATCTAGCGTCTGCTGTACTCCAGCAACCGGCCGTTCGGCCGCCATGCGTTGAAAGGCAGCTCCGGGTCGGGTACTGACGGTGGTGATCGGCACCTCAGAGGGCGACCGACTCTTAGCAGCACTCAACGGATAGCGAGGTATAGCCCAGCGCGCGCGACGTGCTTCCGGGAGCGACCGCGGAATCGCAGTCTTGCGCTACAGTTCAGTGGCGGACAGCGGTATACGTCCACCCATGCCGTGGACTGCTTTCGCCTCCGCAGCCTCCAACAGGCGGCGCTTGCCAAGCTCGAAGGCCAGCAGCAATTGCCTTGGGGTGCGATTCGCGGCGCCGAGTTTTTCGCAAACGACTTCGCAAGGTAGCGCAAAGGCGCAGTACCCCCAATCGAAGCCGTACACCGAAAACAAGACTGTAGAGTCGTTGCAAAGGATGGGCGCAGTCAAATTCGTACCGGGTTGGTCCATGGCTCTTCGCGTTCCTGTCCGATGACAGTGTTCCTGGATTCTTGCACGGGGACCTTACAAAAGTCCACGCGGCGGCGATGAGTGAAAAATGAAATGCTTTGCACCCGCGCACATCGAAGATCAGAGGGGTAGTGGCGTTGACGCCCGTTACACCGGTTGCATGAGGCGGAGGAATGCCACAAGCGGCCGAACGGTAGCGACCGATATCGGGCTTGTCGAGGACCGCCGGGTCCTCGTCGTCGGACGATCTGGCTTCGAGTGTGGTTACCGCGCGATATCGAGGGCACACCCAATCGACGGATCACGTCCGCGGCGCGAGCTCGGCCACGCTTCTACTACTTGACAAGAATGAACCATGGCACGATCCTCGCTGCGTGACACGTGCTCGGTCCGTTGCCCCATGGGGCATCCGGGGAAATTCGGCGAGCGCGCAGTCCAAACCCGGGCAAGCGCCTATCGACCATTCCCGAGGCCCATTGACGGCGCGCTTTTCATCGTTCGGCGGTAGTGCCGACGTTTCGAACGGCGGCTTTATCTAAGTCCTGCAGTCCCATCGAAGTTTTTCTATCGCTCATCGGTCGCTCGTTTTCTGTCTGTCAGGCCGCCGCGACTGCTGAGATTTCTCAGTGCTACGCGAGGAGGCTCCGAAATGGCAGGAAAAATCAGCAAGAGCAACGTCATATCCGATGTCACGCAGACCCTGCAGAAGTTCGATCTGCTTGAACTGCAGCAATACACGCGCGAGAAAAGCTACTCGAACACGGCAAGCAAGGACTTTCACCTGTTCTACGTAGGACGTGACGACGTTCACGACATCCTGAAGTACGTCCTTTCCCGTGCAAGTGTCTCCCTGTACATGAACATGTTTGGATTTGACGACGACGAACTCAACGATATTCTCATGCAGCAAGCCCGTGACCCGAGCATCACCATGATGATCACCCTTGACAAGAGCCAAGCTGGCGGTGTTCATGAAAAGAAGCTTCTCGATTCCGATATCGCACAGAACCCTACTAAGTTCAACACGTACTTTGTGATCGGACAATCGGCTACCCATCAGATCAGTCACACGAAGGGATTCGTGGCCGATGGCAAGGTCGGCGGGGAGGGATCAACGAATTGGTCGGCGTCCGGCGAGGGGACGTTCGTTGTCAAGGGTAAGCCGGGCGGCCCAGGTTACAAGGCGCAAAACAACACGCAGACCATATTTACGGATCCCGACACTATCAATCGGTTTCAGACAGAGCTGGTTGCTGAGCACATGATAGCGAAGGCGCAAGGAGCCGCTGCCACCACAGCGACCTCCACGGCCAGAGCGGGGGCCGCGGGCGCCAAGAAGGGTGCCGCAGCAGCCAAGGGCAAGTAATCAGGAAATTGTTCGATGTGTCGATGGCCGCACCGGCGTGACCCAAGTCCGCGCGTGCCAGCGATGGTTGTAGCGTTCGTCGCCGGACATGTGGTACTCGCAACGCTCCAAGGTGTCTCGTCGATCGGCCACGAGCGGTCGCGCGCGGAAGACTCAACGACCGCTTTGAGGTATCGGGTTGCGCATAACCGAGGACCGCTTCGGGTCGCTATGTAAATCTTTGCATAGCGACCCCTATGCGCATAGTTGCGATCTGCGCATAGGGGTCGAGAGTACGCGTTCGCTGGCGATGAGACCAGTCATTCGCGACCGCAAAGGTCCGAATGGCAGGAAAGCAACCTTCTGTAGTTGGCTCACCAGGAGCGGCACCGGGACGTCCGCAAAGGCCGATGCCCGGTCTGATAGCGTTGGCCGGATGATGGGCATGCTCTGTCTGGCGGGCCGGGCTAACTGCCAGGTCGCGGGAACGGTCCCGCTGTGCTACCAGGCATGGCAGCGCGCTTCTGTCACAATTAGCGCTCTGCCGTTTCGCTGACGTACCGTCGGCAACGCCCCACAACTGACCTTCTCGTAAATGCGCATCTTCGGAATCAGCCTTTACGTCATCATCGCCCTGTTCTTTGCGGTGCATGCCGTGCGTACCCAGCAGAACATGTACTGGCTGCTGATCCTGTTTCTTTTCCCTGGCCTTGGCAGTGCGGTCTACTTCTTTGTCATTTACTTGCCCTCCCTGCGCCAGTCGCGTGGGGCAAGGGCGGCAACGAGGGCCATCTCGCAGCTTGTCGATCCCAACCGAGCGGTGCGCGAGGCGCACACGGATTTCGATCGCGCGCCGACCGTCGCGCATCGCATGCGGTTGGCTGCAGCGCTGCTCGATGCAGGAAATGCCGCCGAAGCCCTGGAGCATTACCAAGCGGCGGCCAGCGGGCCGTTCTCATCCGATCCGGCTTTACTCCAAGGGCTGGCGCGTGCGCAGTTTGCCAACGGCAATGCTTCGGCCACGCAGGACGCGCTGGAAAAACTGTTCGCCGCCCATCCTCTCACCCGCCGGCAGCCGGAGCCTGCCTTGCTGTATGCACGGGCCTTGGCCGCGATTGGCGCGCCAGGCACACGCGCCGCGTTCGAGATTGCTCTCGCGAGCGCAAGCGACGCTGCACCGCGTTGCCTGTACGCCGATTGGCTAGCAGCGCAGCCGGACGAGGCCGACCGCCAGCGTGCGCGCGAACTTTACGCTGACATTGTGCAGGATGCCAGGCATTGGCCACGCCACGCCCGCGAACATAACAGCGAGTGGCTGCAACGGGCCCAAGCCGCCCTAAGCCGATAATCCACGGGCGCCCGCTGCAGAGCGGCAGACCTTTGGCTGCGGGGTCAGTCCGGGCCGAAGCCTGCCGAAGGCCGCACTGATCCTGACGGATTCGAAACGACCGGTTCATACGGTCTGCGCGCAAGCCGCCGTTCGCGAGCGATGTGGATGGCGCGCCTGCTTCGCGTATGGGAGCCCGATGAGGTATCCCTGGTTCCAGGGTTCCCATGCCCGAGACTGGCTGTTGATCCTCCGTGACGGTTTCTGTCAGATGACTGGCGTACCAATCTGCGCCGCGAGATTGATCATTCTCGCGGCCTCAAGCTCGTCGGACGTCCCCCGGACCATTGTCGCCGGTCGCGGTACATCGCAAACGGCAAGGAACGAACGACCGCTATCTGGCATTGCCACTATCGGGCAGCAGCCGGCCAACTGCAGACGTCTGTCTCGTCGCGCCGAACGGCTGGTACTCGGTTTATTGCGGCCGTTCGTGTCTGACAGATTACGGCCGCAACGAGAGCCCAAATAGGCGCTTCGCAAACTGGCGGTCTTCGATCCGGCACGGAAGTGTCAGGCCGCAAATTCACAGGCCCGCGTTGGCGCGTCAGCGCCCTGACCCGCTTCGGCATTGCCAACGCACGCAACCATCATGCCGTGCGGGCGGCCACTCGCTGCTGCCGCAAAATCCTGACGAAGTTCAGCACGGTCGGCGACCTTTCCCGTTGCCGATGGATTAACGCAATACCCGTCGAAAGCGGTTTGCCCTTCAGTTCGTGATACGACACGCCTTCGACCTGGATCTGCCGGATCGATGCGGGAACCATAGCAACGCCGAATCCGGCCGCCACGAGGTTCGCCGCCGATGAGATCTGTGGCGCCATGCTAATCGAGGGCGCGAAGCCGGCTTCGCGGCAGGCGCCGATGATCGAGTCGTATAGATCCGGGCCGATCGGTCGTGGAAAGAGGATGAACGAATCGTCCGCAAGGTCTGCCAGATCGATGCGCTGTCGCCGGTTCAAGCGATGGTTCGCCGGCAACACCGCCAACATGTCTTCGTCGACGAGCGGTTCGACGATCAGATCCCGGCAGTTCAGCGGCATGCGCACCAGAGCGGCATCGAGCTGCCGCTCGGCGACTTTGTCGAGCAACAGCGAACTGTTGCTCTCCTCGCAACTGATCGACACGCGCTCGTATGCATGCCGATACAGCTGCATTGTCATCGCGACCGTTGGATGAAACACCGTCGAACCCGCGAAACCGAGCGAAAGCCGTCCCGTCTCTCCGCGTCCTGCGTTCTGTACGTCGACGAAAGCCTGCTGCACGTCCTCGACGATACGCCGCGCGCGCTCGCGAAAGAGCTGTCCCGCTTCCGTCAATTCGATGCGACGCGGATGCCGGATAAACAGCTGAGTGCCGATTTCCCGCTCGAGCTTCAGGATCTGCTGGCTCAAAGGCGGTTGGGCGATTCCCAGATGCGTCGCGGCATCCGTGAAATGCAGGTGCTCGGCGACAGCAAGGAAGTAACGCAACTGGCGAAATTCCATATCTTTTTCGTCTCCAAAAAGTGACTTCGAGATATTGGACTAATGACCGGTTTGATTTTAACCTTTGTGTCAACCCGATGCGCTCAAGGGGCGCAGCCGAATCAGCTGGACGAAGTCGATGCGCGTCACGCTCAACGTCTCATGAGGAGAATTCGATGTCAGCAGCGCGCGCACCACTCGTAGCCGCCCCGATCAACCCGGCCCACACGCTGATTGCGGAGCTGCGCATCATCGTCGGCAAGAAGTACACGCTGACCGATGACGACGCGACCCGCCGCTTCCGCACAGGCTTTCGTTTTGGCGCAGGCAAGGCACTCGCGGTGGTACGCCCTGGCACAATCGTCGCGCAGTGGAAAGTCATGCCTAGCGGCGAGGCGCGCTTCCGCATGATGTCGGCTATGACATGAGCCGGCCCCTTTAACATTACCGAATTTAGGAATCCTTATGACTGGAGATTCTTCTACCCCTCCTCAAACCCTGACTGGCCGCTGCATGTGCGGTGCTGTGTCTTACAAGATTTCCGCGCAGCCGGTGGCCGTCGGCCTGTGTCATTGCGACCGTTGCAGGCCGCAGGCGGGGAGCGCCTTCTCGACAGTGATGTTCGTGCAGCGTGATGCGTTCGAGATCAATGGCGAAACCGCTGTGTTCGAGGACGTAGGAGCGAGTGGCATGCAAGCCCTACGGCGATATTGCCCTCAATGCGGCTCACCTCTGATGACGGAGGCCGACGTCACTCCAACGTTGTTCTTTGTGAAGGCGGGGGGGCTCGATCAGACAGATTGGCTACGGCCGACTTTCGAGATGTTTGTCAGCCGTCGGATGCCATGGGTCAGTGCACTTCCCGGTGCGGCTCAGTTCGACGGCAATCCCACACTTTAGTTGAGGCTCCAATGAATCCGTTTCAAACCATTTTTGATGCGCAGAAAACCTATTTCGCAACCGGCGTTACGCGAACCTACGACTGGCGCGTCGAGCAGCTCGATCGGATGGCCCAATTGCTTGTCGAGAACGAGGCCGCGCTTCAAAAGGCGATCGCAGCAGATTTCAAAACCGCCAGCCAGGAATATGTCTTCGAGACTGCAGCTTCACTCGGTGAGACGCAGTTCCAGAAAAGCCAACTGAAAAGCTGGATGGAACCGGCAGAAGCGCCGCTCCCCAAATTTCTTGCGCAGACTGGATACAAAGGGGTCGTCTACCGTGAACCTTACGGCGTGACGCTCGTCATTGGGCCGTTCAACGGTCCTCTGCTCTTGCTCATCCGACCGGCAATCTCTGCGCTGGCAGCCGGAAATACCTGTGTACTTAAGCTTTCCGAGCAACTTGGTGCGACCTCCGCGCTACTGCTGGAACTCATACCCCGTTATTTCGACCCACGCGCTGTGACCGCCGTGAGCGGCGGACGCGAGGAAGTCGCCGAGCTGTTGAAACTGCCCTTCAATTTCATTTTTTTCACCGGCAGCACCAAGGTTGGCAAGATCGTCATGAAGGCGGCAGCCGAGCATCTAACCCCGGTGCTGCTTGAACTCGGCGGCCAAAACCCCGCCCTCGTGGACGCGACCGCAAACATTCAGGACGCTGCCAAAAAAATCGTCTGGGGCGCCATGGCCTGGGGCGGCCAATGGTGTACATCGCCGGGCTATGCGTATGTTCATGAGTCTGTCGCCGATGCATTCGTTGCTGAGGTCAAGAAAGCTGTAGTCGAGCTCTACGGCACTGAGCCGAAGAACAATCCGGATTATTCGCGCGTGATCAGCGCCCGGGAAGTTTCACGGCTGGCCGGGCTTATCGATCCAACCAAGGTCGTTTCAGGCGGACGGTCCGATGCCGAAGCACGATACCTCGATCCGACCATTCTCTATCCGGTTACATGGGACGATCCAATCATGGAAGTCGAGGTGTTTGGTCCGGTCCTTCCGATCCTCACCTATAAGACCCCGACGAAGCATTGGGTCGGATTGCCGGTACGCCCGATCCGCTCGCGGCTTACGTGTTTAGCCGGGACCAGAAGGTGATCGACCGCTTCATCAGCGAACTTTCGTACGGCGGCGGCGCGGTGAACCAGGTCAACATTCATCTATTTGTTGAATCCATGCCGTTCGGAGGAACAGGACAATCTGGCCTCGGCCACTATTATGGCAAGCATGGCTTCGACGCGCTCACCCACGCGAAATCTATGCTCATATCGCCGCCCGACTCAGCGATCGACCATCTGTTCCCTCCTTACACCGACGCCAAGAACCAGGAGCTGGCGAAATGGATGGACTATTGACCGCCTATGCCACCCGTCAGCCAGGTACAAGAACGTGTAACCGGGTTCCCAAACCCGCGGGTTCGAAAGTGCCCGTATATCCGATGAGAAGATCATGACTGTCAAGAAGATTTTGCTGCTGACCGGCGACTATGCCGAGGATTACGAAACCATGGTGCCGTTTCAGGCCTTGACCATGGTCGGACACAGGGTCGACGCGATCTGTCCCGGTAAGCGCGCCGGCGAGAAGGTGAAGACCGCCATCCATGATTTCGAAGGCGACCAGACTTATACCGAAAAGCGCGGTCACGACTTCGTCCTGAATGCCAGCTTCGACGCGATCGATCCGGCCACGTACGACGCCCTGTGCATCGCCGGTGGACGGGCCCCCGAATATCTTCGGCTCGACCCCAAGGTGATCGCTCTGGTGCGGCATTTCGCCGAGGCGAAAAAGCCGATCGCGGCCGTTTGCCACGGCCCCCAGCTTCTGACCGCCGCCGATGTGGTCCGCGGCAAACGCATCTCGGCCTATTCGGCCTGCGCGCCGGAGGTGACCATGGCCGGCGGCGCCTATGCCGAGATCGATATCGACGCGGCGGTGACCGACGGCAATTTCGTCACCGCCCCGACCTGGCTCGCCCATCCGCAATGGCTGGCCCAGTTTCTGGCAGTGCTCGGCACCAGGATCGCGCTCTAGGTATGAAGTCTCAGGAGGTTGCCCACTCGGTCTGAACCGAGGAAGCCGAAGTTGCTAAGGCTTTAGTTTTCCAAGGAGACCGAATGGGCATCCACAAGAATGCGCTGGTCTAGAGATTTGGCCGGTGACGGTCTGACTCCGGTCGTTCAGGTATTACCGGACAATGCAATGGCTTCTCTGCGAGGTGGTGTGTGTCAGAACTGGAATACGTGCCTGTCCCATTCTTCGAGGACAACTACGCGTGGTTAATCACTGACGGACGCGCGGCAATCGTCGTTGACCCAGGCGATGCCGGCCCGGTCATTCGATATTGCGAAGAAAATCACCTGAAGTTGGCGGGCATCCTGATTACGCACCATCATCCCGACCATGTGGGAGGCATTGATGGCCTGCTCGGATGGTCGGGCAATTACACCATTCCGGTGTATGGGCCAGCAAAAACGCACATCTCCGGGGTCTCGATTCGCATCGGACATGGCTTTTGTGTGACGTTTGAAGAGCCAGCTTTCCAGGCGACCGTGATTGCGGTCCCGGGACACACCCAGGATCACATCGCGTTTTTCGAGGCCGGTGAAGGCGCCGGGGTGCCCCATCTCTTCTGTGGCGATACGTTGTTCGCAAGCGGCTGCGGAAGACTCCTGGAAGGGACCGCGGAGCAGATGCTTGCATCCTTGGACGAGCTCGCGCAACTGCCCCTATCGACGCGTGTTCACTGCGCGCACGAGTACACGCTCGCCAACATCCAGTTTTCGCTTCGATGTGACCCATCGAACAATGACGTCAGCGACTGGTACGATCAGGCCCGCGCGTTACGTGCTGAAGGAGCGCCTACGTTGCCGACCACGCTCCGGCATGAATTGGCGGTCAATCCGTTTCTTCGCGTGCATAGTCCCGAGATCCGGGCCGCGCTGATCAATCAGTTCAACGTTCCGGTGCCGAACCCGCTCGCTGCGTTCATTCTGCTACGTGGCTGGAAGGATCTTTTCAGCGTCGAAGAGGCCATCCCGGTCAAGCGGCGTTGGCCGCCGACCCTACTGAAGCACGAGTCGAGCTACATCCACGGCGACCTGATTCGGATCGACGGTGGCGAAACGCTTTGCCGGGTCTCAGTCTAAACGGTAACAGCCGACGCGGATCTGTCCACGTCGGCACTTGTATATTTCTGGGAGAAAAATTTGGCCAAGATGATTCACTCCATGATCCGGGTTCACGACCTTGACCGGTCGTTGCAGTTCTACAAGGATGCGCTCGGGCTCTCGACCAGCCACCGCCTGGACTTCCCCGACTTCTCGCTCGTGTATCTGCGCAACGAAGAGAACGACTTCGAGATCGAGCTCACCTGGAACAAGGGGCGCGAGCCAGCCTACACGCATGGCGATGGCTATGGGCACGTCGCTGTCGCAGTCGAAGACCTCGAGTCAGAGCATGAACGGTTGTCCGGGCTGGGCATCAATCCGACCCCGGTGAAGGTATTCAAACGTGGCGACGAGATGCTCGCGCGGTTCTTCTTCATCCAGGACCCCGACGGCTACAAGATAGAGGTGCTGGAGCGCTCAGGGCATTACGTGTGATGAGGCGCGGTGGCGAATCAATCGCGCCACCGCTGCGTGTCAGGCAACGACCGCGCCAGCAGTGTCACTCGATCGCAGCGTGCGACGGCGAAGGTAACGGCCGTTTCGAGGCGTAAAGCGGACTTCTCCAACCTTGCATGCGAATGGCCGCGACAGAGTCGACTGTTGCCCGATGCGGATCGATCAACGGCGAACCACACGGCCTGTTTAATGTCGGACCGGATTCAACGACCATGAGCGGCCGATCGTCCTGCTTGATTTCAGCGGCCGAACCTCGGTTGGCAGCAGACATTCCGGGCTCGTGGTTGTCCCTCGGCGTAAATCAACCGGCTGCAGCGGCTCTGTTCTTCGCCGTTTCGAAATACTCCACGATCAAACCGTCGGGATTTCTCGCGATCAGGTTGCGTCCAGCCGGCGTGTCGTGTGGAGCGCCAGGAATCGCGACACCATGCCTTTCCCCAACCAAGCGTTCGCAGCCTCCAACGAGTCGACTGTCAATGTCGCTTGCACATGTCGCACCGGGTCGAGCGCCTTGTCGCCACTTCGTCGAAACATGCCGCAGCCTCACCGCAGAACGTTGGCGCTCGCTTCAGCCATTTCACGCACGGCCGCAGGAACGCGCACAATTTTGCGATCGAGATGCACCTCGTCAAAAGAGCTCGGCAAGGAAGTCGTCAAAGCCCGCGAAGCCAGGTCAACAAGTGATCATTTACCGCCTGAGGCCGCTCCTGCTGAGTCCAGTGGCCGCAGCCTGGAAGCAGGTGAAGCCCCCGTAGGTCCGGCAATGCGCTTCGCATGACGGGCAGGCGGTCTCCGAACATCTGGAGAACCCTGTCCCGCTCGCCGCCGATGTAGAGCGCCGGATGTTCGATGCGGCGTCCCTCGAAACCCCTTAGGAAGGTGAAGTCCCGATCGTTATTGCGGTAGCGGTTGAGCGGCCCCCGAAAGCCGGACTGCTCAAGCTCGCTGACGTAGTAGTCGATGTCAGCGTCGGTGAGCCATGCCGGGAAGGGGTCCGGATCGGGGACGCGCAGCAGGACTGGGTCGCCGGCCCACTTGTCCGAGGGCCAGGCCTCGGCCGGCGCGTCGCCGCTCCAGGCGTAAAAGAAGCGTCGAAGCCCCCCGCGCACGTCGGCATCGAATTCGGCCTCCGCGACGCCTTCTGCCTCGAAAGAGTGCATGTGGAAGAACCGATCCTGGCTCGTGTAGACGGCCTCAACGATCTCCCGCACCGACCGCTGGGGGGTGCCGGTGTAGGGCACCGACAGGCCAGCGACGGCCCGCACCCGGTCGGGATGAACGAGGGCCGTGGTCCAGGCAATGGGCGCGCCCCAGTCGTGGCCGATGACCACCGCCGGCTCGTCCGGGCTCAGGGCGGCGATCAGGCCAGCCACATCTCCGGACAGATGTTCGAGACTATAGGCCTCGACCTCGTGGGGTTTGTCAGAGCCGCCGTAGCCGCGAACGTCGATCGCGCAGGCCGTGAAGCCGGCGGCCGCGATGGGACCCATCTGATGGCGCCAGGAGTACCACGACTCCGGAAAGCCGTGGACCATGACAACCAACGGGCCCCCACCCTGGAGGGCTACCCGCAATGTGACCTCGCCCACTTGAACCTGACGAAAATTGGACATGATGCTTCCTCTCTGGACCGCCGCGACCCAAGGGCGGCTCGTTCATATTGCAGCGGTGACGCCGCCGTCGACCGCGAGGGTCCGGCCCGCGCCGCGCGCGGCGGGCCGGACTATGCGAGCGCCCTTAGAGGCCCTCCGTCAGAATGATGCGGAAGTCCGCGCCCCTTAGCCGATGCTGCTTCGCATCCTGGTACGCGGGGCTGTCGTACCAGGCCTTGGCGGCCGCCATGTCCGGGAACTCGGCGATGGCGACGCTCTCGGCGGGAGCTCCCTCAAGGACCTCGTATTTTCCGTTGACGGCGAGGAGCGTCAGCGAGTGGCCGGCGCGCGCCGCGACCGCCTTCGGTCGGTAGCGGCTGAGCTCCGTGGCGTCGGTCGTCTTGTTGTTGATGAGGATCACATAGGCTGGCATCGGGGACTCCTGTTCGGATAGAGGGCGGTGAGGCGTGCAGGGTGGACGCAAGAGGATGTTCAACAGTCCTGACGGCGGGCTCACTACCAGGGCTCGTGGAATGGACGCACCTCAGCGAGGAACGACCAGGCCGAGCGTGGCTGGTGGGTGACGTGCCAGGCCTCGTCGGCGAGGTCGACCGAAAGAAGATGTCATCGGGCTTCTCCGGGCATCGCGCACGGGTCCATGGCACGTCGATGACCACGTCGATCATCAGGCCGTTGGTCTGCCGGCTATTGCTGATACGAAAACACAGCCGCGGACGTCAGGCCTGATACGCCTTGATAAACGCCGCGCATTTCTCGATGGACGCCATGCCCTCATCGAGCATCGGGGCATAGAGCTGCCAGTTGTGGCACATGCCGTCGAAGATTTTTTTGGTCGGCGGCTACGCTCGCTGCCTTCATGCGTTCAACGACCGTGACCGAATCGTCGCGCAGCCTTTCCCAAGTCCCCACATGCACAAGAGAAGGCGGCAGGCCACTGAAGTCCGCATAAAAGGGGGCGTCTCAAGATTCGGAATTTGCTAGCGTTCACGAACTGCGCTGTTCGAATGGCGCTGATCGACCGATTCTGATTGCCAGGACTTCCCCCGAGAGTCAAGGCCAGGAGGTCACTCATTTCTCTCGTCCTGATCCTGTGAAAGGGGTAGCAGATTCCTTTGCCAACGATAAGTCGTCACGCCGGAAACGCGTCACCGAACATCGGAAGTCCACTCAAAGACGCTTCCCTCGTCGCCTCGTCCTGAATGACGTCCCAGTGCTCAGCCAACACCCCGTTCTCCATGCGCACGATGTCCACCACGATCCAGTTCGCCGGCATGCCGATCCCGGTGAAGCGACCATGCAGGAACACATAGTCACCGTCGGCTACAGTGAGTCCATTCTCGTAATGGAAGTCGGCCGGCACTCCTTTCACCAGCGAGAAGAGACCCTCCCGCCCTGGCGGAATGTGCGCACCATGCTGGATGTAATTCGAAGACCAGAAACGCTCGGCCGCAGCGTAGTCCCGCTTGTTGAAAAGCGTCTCGAATGCCTCCAGCACGATTGCCTTGTTTCGTTCCCCAGTCGTCTGCGTCAATTTCAGCTCCTTGCGATAAACCCCAAAACGCCAATTCGCAGCAAGAGCCACGAGATAGGCACCTAAACACAATTTCGATCACAATCGTAAATTATGCCCTTCCCAAGAAAGTGTCAACCCATCTTTGTCCGCAGAAACCCTTGGTAATCCTCGATATTGGTAGCACCGCGCGCGGGAATTCACGGCATCGCAGCAACGTTGCGAATCAGTATCTTGATGTTGATCGAACTCGTGATATGCTCGAACGAGGCTGGCGCTGCACGTCTCGACACCGGCGACGTCGGCAAGCAGGAAGACGAGCAGGTTGCTCGACGCGCTGATTTTGCGAGGAGCTTGGGGCCGGCTGGCGGCTCAACACGGAACGTTGGATCCCAAGCAGGTTGAACAACCCGCTATCCGGCTTTCATATACGCAAAGATGGAGAGAGTCGATGTTTCGAAGCGTTGACATACCGCCCGCAAAAATAGACGTCACAAGACCCTACCGAACTTTCACCTTCGCCTGCTTGATGTCAGCCTAAACCCCGTTGATTTGTCATGCCCGAGACACCGGCTGCGCGTCTCACCAGAAAGGATAGTGATATGAGTGCTTATGTGATTGTCGAAGCGGCCGTGCGAGACGAAGAGGCCCTACGCCGTTACGGCTCCCAGGTTGGACCGGTAATAGCAGAATTCGGCGGTGAAATCATCGCCTTCGGACCGTGGCAAATGCTGTTCGGCGAGCCAGCATTCATCAACGGGATGATTATTCGATTTGCGAGCGAGGAGACTGCCAAAGCCTGGTACGAATCGCCGGCCTACCAGTCCCTTCTGGACATTCGCGACATTGCGCTCGACTGCCGCATCCGACTTGTCGGCCAAAAGCCATCACCTGTCGGCGGGACTGCAGCCGACACTCACAAATCTGGCGGCTAGCTAGCGGAGCTAGTCGCGGCAACAGACAACTGCAAGATGTCGCCAGCGGGCGCGCGGCATCGACGTGCGGGTGTCGACGGGGCACGTCTCGCTGCCCCCCCTGTCCAGCGGTTTCGAGCCCACGCCCCACACCCCATGAGAGATTCGGAAATCAGCAAAGACGCGTCTCGTGCCCCGACTCGGTTCTGGCGCGCAGATGATTGCCCCAGAGAGGGTGATCATCCAGGTTGCCGTACCACTCAACCCAGCCGGAGCATCGATTTCGTCACTACGCCAGGTGCGCCTTGATAAACGCCGCACTCTCTTCAATTGAAGCCATGCCCTCATCAAGCATCGGAGCGTAGAGCTGCCAGGTGTGGCACATGCCATCGAAAATCTTCAGCTCGGCAGCAACACCCGCTGCCCTCATCCGCTCAACGACGGTGATCGAATCATCACGCAATCGCTCCCAGGTACCCACATGCACCATCGTCGGTGGCAGGCCTGTAAAGTCCGAATAGAACGGCGTTACAGCGGGTGACTTACGGTCGCCATCCCCCAGATAGCAAGAGATCAACATGTCAAGCAATTCTGTAGTAATGACTGGATCATCGGTCACTGCCTGGTGGGAGGCCCCTTCCAATGTGTAATCTAACCAGGGCGACGCCAACGTCACCGCCCCCGGCAGCGGAAGGCCAGCCTCCTTGGCGCGCACCGCTGTAGCAAGCGCCAGATTGCCGCCTGCCGAGTCCCCGCTTAAGGCCAAACTGCCAGGGGTGTAACCCTGGCTCAGCGCCCATTGATACACGCCGAATGAGTCATCATGGGCAGCAGGCGCTGGATTTTCGGGGGCGAGACGGTAGTCAGGTACCAGTACAGCGCAGCCCGCTGCCCGCGCGAGGTTGGAAGCGACGACGCGGTGTGTCCGGCTCGAACCAAAAAAGAAACCACCGCCGTGATAGAAAATAACAAGACGCGAATCATCCCCACCTTCCGGCAGGATCAAGTCACCCTCACAAGGTCCGCACTTCACGCGCTTGATCTTGATGTTCTCGGCCACAGGCAGCTGGCTTGTAGCCTCCTCGATCCATGCGCGCATCATGTCAGGTGTCGCGTTTTCGGGAGGGGGGTTCTTCGCACTAGCCTCAAGAATTTTGGACAGCTGTTGAGTTGACATGTTCGTTCTCCTATTGATTCAGGGGCGACTCGCCCTCGGTTGACCTCGTTTTTCCCTCGAACCTTGCGTTGACTCGAGCCACTTGTGATCAGTAATCCCGCCCGGCGACCAGTGCCAAAACACTGTCCGACTCACGAAATCATAATTTCGATCAACATTGTCTTTTTACGCCGCCATGAGACCATCGTCAAGACAGGCGTCAGCCCTCAGCCGTTTTTTCAGGTTTACTGGATAGCACCCCGATTTTTTACAGGATGGCAGTTTTTTGGACACTATCAATTAACAATTGCGAATGACATTGTCATGATCTACACTGGAACCGGAATGAATTCAATGGAGGCGTGTCTTGGGAGTATCGAGAGAAGAGGCTGCCGAAAATCGCCTCGCAATCATTGCTGCGGCGACGCAGCTCTTCAGGGAACGCGGAGTGGACGCCGTTGGATTGAGCGAATTGATGAAGCACGCTGGCTTTACGGTGGGAGGCTTTTACAATCACTTCAAGTCAAAGTCCGCGCTGGTCGCTGAAGTAGTCGCATCAGCAATGGCCGAAGGTGCGACGGAATTTGCACAGGCCGCCAGGGAACCGGTTGATGATTCGACTACTGCGCTTCGACGCTATGTAGCCTATTACCTTTCGCCGGCTCATCGCGACAACATCGATCGTGGCTGTCCAGTAGCAGGTTTCGCTGGCGACGCGCCTCGCGTTGGCGCCGAGGCCCAGTCGCACTTCGCCGCCGGCCTCGATGACCAGATAACGATATTGGCAGGGCTAATCGCGGAGCACGGGTCGATTGCTACGGCGGGGGAACATAGAACATTACGTGAACGGGCAATGAGCTTGCATTGCGAAATGGTGGGTGCGCTGGTCCTGGCACGATCGGTCGCGCAGACCGCTCCAGAGTTTTCAAACGAGATTTTGGCGAACGCTCAACGAGACATCACCGCGTCTCTCGATGAGCGTTCGAGCCAGGCCGCCAAACCACGAAAGAAGCACTAGGGAAACCTCCGGTTCCGAAAGGCCATCACAATGAAAGACGCCAAGACCCTGCTGCTCGAATTCCTCGCCGCTGTCACGGACGGCCAAAACGCCGCCGCCCTGTTCGCCGAGGACGGGGCGGTCGAACTGCCGTTCCTGCATTCGCTGGGCATCGCCTGGCGCCACCGGGGTCGCCAGGCGATCAGCGAGCTCCAAGACTCTCTCGCGGGGCTTTATCTCGACTTCGCCTTCGAGCCCGAGGACACCCACGTCCTGATCGACACCCCAGAGCAGGTGTTCGCCGAATACATGGCCCACCCGACGGCGAGGGCGACCGGGCGCACCGTCCATCACCTGTTTACTGGCCGTCTCGTGGCCGAGAACGGTCAGATCAAGCTGCTGCGGGAGTCTCTGAACCCGGTCGCCGTGGCCCAGGCCCTCCTGCCCGGCGGCGTCAAGGACCTGCCCGATCCGGAGAAAGTGATCTTCTCGGTCCCCCCAGATTACCGGAGCTGAGGCCGTCGAGAGTTTTCTTCCAGCATCGTCAATCATCAAGCTTGTCGAGGAAGGACGGCCATGGCCGACAACAGCGCCCCGCTGGCGGAATGAGCTGCGGAAGCCGTGAACGGTCACGTCGGGCAGGATGGCGTGAAGGGTCTTGTTGATGGCCACGTCGGACATCAATGCGCCGGTGGGGCCGGGAAACACCAAGTCAGAGCATTCAGTCTTCAGCGGCTTCATGGCGGTCAGGATGGCTAGGGCGTCGTCGGTCAGTGGCACCTTATGCTCGCGGCCGCATGCGGTTGGCCGGGATCACCCAAACCTTGGCCTTCTCGTCAGTTTGACGCCAACACTTGCCGATGCATAGTGAGCGCCAGCGGCTCAAGGCAGGCGGTCAGACCACTGACCAGCCATATCGGAACGTCGGGAATATGAATCTGTATCGCATTGATCTCGTCTCGCTCTCGCTCTTCACGCTCATCGTAAGAAGCGGAAGTATCAGCAAGGGGGCCGAGCTTGCCCGTCTCGCGGTAGGCGCTGCGAGCAGGCGTATTGCAGATTTGGAAACTGCCGTCGGCGCGGATTTGTTCGAGCGCCATTCGAGGGGAATTACTTTAACCCCGGCAGGTCACGCCATGGAGAGGCATGCGCAACGCATCCTTAACGACATTGACCAGCTGGCCGCCGATCTCTCCGACTATGCGAACGGCGTGATCGGTGTTGTCCGGCTGTGGGCGAGCACGTCTGCCATAACCCAGTTTCTTCCGGCAGAAATTGCTGCCTTTACCGCTACCAGTCCGGAGATCCGAATCGAGCTTGAGGAGGAAACCAGTGATCAGGTAATCATGGCAGTGGTCGATGGACGTGCTGATTTTGGCATATTTGTCGACGGAATACCGACGCTAGGTTTGCAAACTACGCATTATCGAAGGGACAGACTGGTACTTGTCGTTCCGGCGGGCCATCCGTTGACTAGGCGGAAGAACGTTTCCTTTAGTGATGCTTTGGATTTTGACTTCGTTGGCCTGTCACGGAAAAGTTCACTGGCCGATCGACTCGATCAGGCTACAGTTGCCACGGGGAAGCGTCTAAAGCTTCAGATTCAGGCCCGAAGTTTCGACGCGATGTGTCTCATGGTCGCAGCCGGGCTGGGCGTTGCTGTGCTTCCCGAAGCTGCGGTGCGCCCTCATATTCGTTCCATGGGGCTCAACAGGATCAGCCTCGCAGAGCCCTGGGCCGATCGCGAACTACTCATAGGGGCGCGCGACCTTAGCGCCCTCCCCAAGCCAGCCCGGCTGCTCGCCGAGCACCTCTGCGGCAAGGCGTCGATGCCATCAAGGACTTCTGCCGAGTAACTTGGCGGTCCGGAAAGGGGCTTTCGCGTTTTGAGAAGGCTCATTTGTGAATTCAGACATTCCGTTGTTAGCTGGGCCCAGGGACAATAAGCCGGGATCGCTCATCAGCTGCTACTGACAATAGTCAGGCTCTGTCTTGGACCAAAACACAAGGCGGGCGGGAAGCAACCAGGCAATTGAATCAAACCGTCCGGAGACCAGTAATGGAACGCGTGAATTCACCACGTACCCTTTTTGAAAAGTTGTGGCAGCGCCACGTAGTCACAGAGAGTGCCGACGGATACGTCCTTCTCTATGTCGACCGTCAACTGGTCTACGAAGTGACCAGTCCACAGGCATTCGAGGGTTTGCGGATTGCTGGGCGAAAGCCGTGGCGCGCGGAAACTGTCCTGGCGACAGCGGACCACAACGTCCCGACAATCTCGTCGCAGCGGACGAGCACTGCGTCTATAACAGATCCATTGTCGCGCATCCAGGTCGAGCAGTT
The DNA here is from genome assembly GCF_050436625.1 of Paraburkholderia sp. GAS334. Classification (NCBI taxonomy): domain Bacteria; kingdom Pseudomonadati; phylum Pseudomonadota; class Betaproteobacteria; order Burkholderiales; family Burkholderiaceae; genus Paraburkholderia; species Paraburkholderia sp. GAS334. The sequence goes on from NZ_JBNDMO010000036.1 coordinate 30,699, forward strand.
GTTCAGCAACTGCAACGAGTTTGGCATTACCTCGTATGGTCTGACCAACCGGAATCAGGGAATCATTCATGTCATCGGTCCCGAGCAAGGGGCTACGCTTCCCGGTATGACTGTCGTGGCTGGAGATTCTCACACGAGCACTCACGGCGCATTCGCCGCTCTTGCTTTTGGCGTCGGTACTTCAGAAGTTGAACACGTGCTGGCGACCCAATGTCTGTCCGTCAAGAGGATGAAGTCGATGCTCGTCCGCGTCGACGGAGACATGCCCTTCGGAGCTACTGCCAAGGACCTGGTATTAGCCTTGATTGGTCAGATCGGCACTGCGGGAGGCACGGGCTATGCCATCGAATTCGCAGGCGAAGCCGTCCGGAATCTGTCGATGGAAGGGCGAATGACCCTTTGCAATATGGCCATTGAAGCCGGTGCGCGCGTGGGCCTTGTCGCCGTCGACAATGTCACCATCGAGTATCTGAAAAATCGTCCGTATAGCCCCGTGGGGGACAAATGGGCAGAGGCGGTCGCTTACTGGCAGACACTAGTCAGTGACGAGGGCGCACTTTTTGACGAGGTCGTGACAGTTGACGTCAGTGGGCTGCGTCCCATGGTGACGTGGGGGACATCTCCTGAAATGGTCACCTCAGTTGATGGATTGGTCCCGGATCCCTCTCGGGAAGCGGATCTGGTACGTCGTACCGATATGGTTCGGGCGCTCACATATATGGGGCTTAAGCCGGGTACGCCGATTCGGGACATCACCCTGGACAAGGTGTTTATCGGTTCGTGCACAAACGGTCGCATTGAAGACCTGCGTGCGGCAGCGGAAGTCGTGAAAGGAAAGCGTGTCGCCCCGGGCATTCAGCTCGCGCTGGTAGTCCCGGGATCCGGTTTGGTAAAGGCTGCGGCCGAAGCCGAAGGTCTCGACACCATCTTCCGGAACGCAGGATTCCAATGGCGCGAGCCCGGATGTTCCATGTGCCTTGGTATGAACGAAGATCGGCTTGGACCAGGTGAGCGTTGTGCCTCGACGTCAAACCGTAACTTCGAAGGTCGTCAGGGGGCTGGCGGACGCAGTCATCTTGTTAGCCCTGCAATGGCCGCTGCTGCTGCAATCGCAGGGCATTTCGTTGATGTATCTGCGGGAGCTTACTGATGCAACCATTTGCCGAGTTCGACGCGTTGGTCGTTCCGCTTGATCGCGCTAACGTCGACACTGATGCGATCTTGCCCAAGCAGTTCATGAAATCGGTGCTACGCACCGGATTCGGAGTGAACCTGTTTGATGAATGGCGATATCTTGACCACGGGAAGCCGGGGCAGGATGTGGCCTGCCGTCAAGTGAATCCTGAGTTCACAATGAATCAGCCCCGCTTCGCGGGCGCGCAAATTCTTCTGACGCGAGATAACTTCGGCTGCAGCTCGAGTCGCGAACACGCGGTCTGGGCATTGTCGGACTACGGGATCAGAGCGCTAATTGCCTCGAGCTTCGCAGATATCTTCTATGGCAATTGTTTCAAAAACGGAATGTTGCCGATCGTTCTGGGCACAGACCTGGTTCAGTCGCTATTTGACCAGGTTTCCTGTACGCCAGGATTCTGCCTGGCGATCGACCTGGAAGCCCAAACAGTCGTCGCTGCTGGGCGTGATCCAATCCCGTTCGAAATAGATGCGGAACGCAAACGCCGGCTTCTAGGCGGGATGGACGACGTAGCACTGACACTTGAGCGGGTAGACCAGATACTTGCATACGAGCGGCTTCGTCGAATCGACGAGCCATGGCTTTTTAGCTAATGGGTCGGCGCGCCTATGCCTAAAGACCGAAAACTCGAAGGAGCTTCGGGCTCGTCGCTTTCGGTTCTTTGGTGGTTGCTCGCTGATTCCGCCGCGCATTACCACCCTTCAGCTCATCGTCCAGAGATTCGATGGCGGTCAACCGCCTGGAATGAGTATCGATGCGAACAGGGGGCGCTCGTAAAAAGCTGGAACGAAGACAGGCTTGACGCGGCCGGGGTACGGACTGCGATACGGAAAACAACGAAACTTTCCTCCAGGAGGCGACACTTTGGAAAAGACACAGCTTGCGATGCCGACCAAGACGCGCTGGTACGACGGCCTGACAGCCGACCACTGGCGTGTCCTTCGGGGCGGTTTTTTGGGGTGGATTTTTGATGGCTTTGAGGCTCTCGCCCTCGTTGTCGTCCTGGTTCCGATGCTGAAATCGCTTTTGACACCAGAGCAGGCGATCTCAACGCCGGTCTACGCCGGAACTGTGATTGGCATAACCTTGCTCGGCTGGGGCGTCGGAGGTCTTGTAGGCGGCATCATGGCTGACTACGTCGGTCGAAAGACAATGATGCTATGGTCGGTACTTCTGTATGCGTTGTTTTCCGGGTTGACTGCGTTCTCCTCGACGTTCGCTGTCCTTTGCGCATTGCGCTTTCTCACGGGACTTGCGATGGGCAGCGAGTGGAGCACGGGGGTAGCACTCATCGCGGAAACATGGCCGGAACAGGCCCGCGCAAAAGGCGCGGCATTTCTGCAGTCCGGCTTTGGGTGGGGAACCTTGCTGGCCGCGGTCGTCTGGTCCTTTCTCGCGTCGACGCATCCGCTCGGAGCCGAGACATGGCGACTCATGTTTATCGTCGGCGCCCTTCCCGCAGTGTTTGTGCTGTATCTGCGTCGCGGATTGAACGAATCGGAAAAGTGGCAGCAAGCCGTCCGTGAAAGACGCTGGAACGCGACGACGAATACCGAGCCCCGGCATCCGGAAAGCTCCAGACAGGAAGGCAAGCGCCCTTTCACACTCAAGCAACTTTTCACCGAACGGGAAGCGCTGCGTCGAACCCTGCTCACACTCGTGCTCTCCATCATCTCTACGGTAGGCTGGTGGGCGATTTCAACCTGGCTGCCAACGTTCACAGTGAGTCTGGCAACAGCGCAAGGGATATCGGAGGCAGCGTCGTGGGGCACCAGGATTTCCATCTTCTATACGTCGGGCGCGATTGTGGCCTACCTGTTAGCCGGATTCATCGTCGATTCCATCGGACGGCGCGCATTTCTGTGCCTGACCTTCGTCGGTGCGCTCGTCACAACAATTATTACGTACCGGTACACAAGCTCACTTGTATCCATGGAAATAATTGCTCCGATAAATGGCTTTTTCACGCTCGGATGTGCATACGTCTGGATGGCGATCTACCCCTGCGAGCTGTTCACGTCGACCGTGCGATCGACTGCAATTAGCTTTGTATTCAACGCCGCACGTCTGATTGCGTGGGTGTTTCCGATCATCTCCGGTTCGATGATCAAGACGTTCGGTGGAGTGTCGTACGCCGCAATTACGATGAGCGCATGCTATGTACTTGGGGTGATTATCCCGTGGTTTCTGCCTGAGACGACTGGCAAAGGAATGCCGGAATAGCGATCTGGCAGTGCGCTGTCGATACTCTGGATTGGCCATGTGGAAGCTGGTCGACGTGGCTGTGTCGAGAGCCTTTTCTTTACTGAAGCAGCGGAGTCGAGGGAGGCCAAACATGACAATCGTGCAGATAAAGAATCATCTCCTGCATTTCCCACTTCGCTCGCCTGTGGGCGGTTCGGGTGTTTCCAGCGTGGACGTATTGATATCGGAGCTCTCGCTGACCTCCGGAGCAAGAGGCTTGGGGTTTTCGTACGTCCTGGGCGGCAGCGGCAAGGTCGCCTACGCCTCAGCCGAGCTGTTGGCGAAAAACATCGTCAATACAAAGCTTGACCATCCTGCGGCTACCTGGCGAAGAATGCATGCGACGTTAAACCGAAGCGGCCAGGGGCCCAACAATATCGCGATGGCTGCCATCGATGTCGCATGCTGGGATGCTTATTCCAGGGAGCGCGGGGAAGTTCTCGGTGTCAGCTTAGGCGGTATGGCGCGAGAAATTCCGGTATATGGCAGTGGTGAATACAACGCGAGGCAAAGTCCGAGTGAGGCAGCGGAGGTTACCAAAATGCACGCCGAGGCGGGATTCAAAGCCGTCAAGCCGCGCATCAATGGTGGTAGGTCCGCTATGGACGTGCTGGAGGCCGTTCGCGACGCGGCGCCATCGGGACTGGAGCTGATGTGCGACGTCAACGAGAAATGCACTGCGTCCCAAGCTCAACGACTAATGAGCTCTGCGCGAGAGTGCGGCTATCTGTTCGTAGAAGAACCGTTACCATCTGATGACGTGGCGGGTTACCGCGCGATAGCTCGCGCTTTTCCACGCCTGACCGCACTCGGCGAACACCTGCAAGGTGTGAAGGGCGCACTGCCGTTTCTGGCGGAGGGTTTGTGCAGCGTAATCCAACCTGACCTTGCGATGATCGGCGGACTTACCCCCGCATTGGAGGTCTCCCGAGTTGCTCACGCGTTCGGCGTTGAAGTCTCCCCTCATTTTTTGCCAGGTTTGTTTGTTCATTTAGGCTACGCTTGTCCAAATATGACGTGGCTCGAAGACTTCCCGCTGCTTGAACCTTTGTTTACCGGATGGCCGGAGACTGTAGACGGAAACCTGACCGCGCGCAATGCGGCCGGACACGGGCTGACGCTCGCCGAGGGCGTCCTTGAGCGCTTTAAAGCATAAACTTCAAAAGATAGAGGGTCGGCCGGGAAGTTGTTGAAGTACCGGCCGACAAGCACACCGGCAAACGCGATCAGCGCGACGTTAAGGTCAGCCATGGTTTTCCTTCTTCGTATCGACCCACGGCTGAGTGTAGTTGGAACGCGGGAATTTATGGCGGCAACCGCCCCACAAGGGCAGTCGCGCTACGTTACAAATGCCTGTGGGCGAGGCTCTGGTCGAGTGGATAGACGCCTTGATTCTAACGGCCGGAGTCCGACCATCACCAGCCATTGCGAGTGTATCCACCGACTGCAAAGGGTCGGCAGGTGACCTCTGCCGGCGACGATCATCCGTTGGCCGCGTCTTTGTTGGCGCGTGTTGGTTCGTCTCGCGAACGTGGTGGTGACGTTCCAGAAACCAACTGCAGGGCCCGACCGGGTTGACTTGTGCCGCACTCGGACCAGCGACCTTCGGACGGCCTCGCCGATCGAACATCGGTCCTTGCTCGGCCAGTTTCGGACTTGAAACAGCGACGAGTGCTGCCGCGACGCGTTCGGGCGTAGATGGAGGATACTTGCGTAGCAGCAAGCCAACGCATCCAGCCAGGATTCTGCACATGAAGACACTTTCTCTACTGACTCTTTGCGCTGCGTTGTTCTCGTTCGGCGGCGCGGCGTACGCGCAAGTCGACCAATCGGAGCCTCAGCTTCTGATCAAGACCGCGACGCAACAGATACTCGACGAGGTGCGCGCCCGAGCGATCGCGCCAGACGATATTCCCCGCATCATGGATATCGTAAACCGGGACATTCTTCCCTACACCGATTTTCGCCGCACCACGTCACTGGCGATGGGCCGTTACTGGCGGACGACTACGCCCGCGCAGCAGCAGCAACTCGTCGAACAGTTCAAGATGCTCCTGATTCACACATATTCGGGTGCTATCGGTCAGCTCCGTCCAGACCAGCGGATCGACTACCCGCCGATACACATCGCTCCAACCGATACGGACGTGGTGGTGCGCACGATTGCAACCAGGAACGGTGAACCAGCAGAGATCGATTACCGGCTGTACCGCACGCCGCAGGGCTGGCGGCTGTATGACCTGAATGTACTCGGCGTCTGGCTAATCCAGACATATCGGCAGCAGTTTAGTGACAAGATCCAGGAAAGCGACGTTGATGGTTTGATCAAGTTTCTCGCTGAGCGCAACCAGCAGCTCGCTTCGGGCAAGCAATAAGTGACCGCTGGGTATGATGGCGGCGGACGCTTACAGCAGAATGTCGGTCGTGCAATGGACGTTTCGCGGACGTGCCCGAAAGTGGCTTGAGCGGCTCCCGCGAGAGTATGGGGCCGGCGGAAATTCCCGCGGGCTGTGAAAGGTCTGGACCCGGCCATTTCCGGCCGTTCGACCGCACGCCTGGACGGACGTTCGAAGGTCGGCTCGGCTCCGACAACAGACGTTCGAGCGCAATTCGGGCGCAAACCAGTTTCGTCGCGTGGTTGGCCTATATAGCCGTCGTTCGGATTGTCATCGAAATGGCCTTTTGCGAGTAGTAATTTTCGAGAAGATCAAACGGTCTGGATCGACCCACATGCGCAGGTCGAAACTATGCGCATGTGGGATGAGGCCACAGTTCCAGCCCGGACCGGGTGATGACTCGGGCCGGCTCCGTCTGCGCACGGATCGAATTGCTCAACTCCGAAGGCGCGACTGTCACCAGCCTTTTCTATTGCGCCCAGGCAACCAGGGGGTTTCTCAACGGCGGGCACCTCGGGCAGTTTGCGATGGGCTTTCCAAGGTCGGGGCGTGTTCTGAGATCTGGGCCGATGTACGAATCCTTCAACCTGGAACGGGGACGATCACTGCCATGCCTGCAGAACAACCCGCATTAGCGAGACAGGGCAGCAACTGCCCTTCGCGCCTACCTCTTGCGCTGCCATTCTTCCCGAAAATGCTTTTACATGCTGTTTCATGCGCGAGCTCGACAGGAAGATCAGAGCGTTGCCGAGTGACGACGCATAAAACATCGAAGCGATCCCGGCTGCAAAGGAAGTCGAAGGATCGAACGGCAACCCACAATGGGCAAGCGCGCACCGCACGATCAGGGCTGTACGCCTGCCACCGACGGAACCGTCACGACCGGCACCCGGTAGCGCGCCTTCAATTTGAGGAACCGCTTTTCGACGTACCAGAACGAGATGGCCGCAACCGGGTACGACAGCAGCGCGAGCGGCAGCGTAAGCATGCTCGGCAGATGGACATGCGCGTGTATCATCCGAATGATCGGGTAGTGCCACAAGTAAAGGCCGTACGAAATCTTGCCCGTGTAAACCAGGGGCCGAAGCGACAGCGTTCTCTTCAACCAGCCGTCTTCGAGCGCCGCGGTGATGATCCATGCGGTGCACAGTGCAGCGAGCGTCAGTCCGATGGTTTGCGCCGCGAGCGTGCGAAGCCCGACGGTCGCGAGTATCGCGGCGATGCCGAGCACCGGCAGCACAGCCGTCCTTTGTGCGAGCCGGGCAAGCCGCTTGCCCGGCTTGAAGAGCGCGAGCGTACAGCCGATAAACAGTGGGTCGGCGTGCGTGTCGAAGCCGTTGTAGGTTCGTTCGGGATCAGCGCCCGATAAGGCCAGGTGCACTCGCCACACGGTGATAACGACAATCAGCGACATCGTCCAGCGGATTGCGTGCTTCCGGTGGATCAAGAGCAGCAAGAGCGGCCACACAATATAAAACTGCTCTTCCATCGACAGCGACCACGTATGCCCGAGTATGTCCTGGCCGAACCAGCTGAACGCACGATTCCAGTTCATCATGTACACCGCCGTGATGCCGATCGATTCGAGGATCGACTGTCGATGCGCGCCGTCGGCCGTGGTGACCGCGCGCAGCGCCATGAACGCGAGCAGGCAGGCGAACGCTGGAGCGAGCCGGAGAAAGCGGTTGAAATAGAATTGCTTAAGATCAACCCTGCCCGTAGAGTCGATTTCGTTGGCGAGGATGGTTGTGATCAGGTAACCGCTCAGCACAAAGAATATGTCGACGCCCGCCCAGCCTCCCGGCAGTGCGGAAAATGAAAAATGGTAAACGAATACCGCAGCGATTGCGACGGCACGCAGGCCGTCGAGGGACGGTTCGTATTTCACATGGCTGTCCTTTTCGAATTCCCGGCAGTGCGATTGCGCGCGAGGGCCGCAACGGCGGCGGTCGGGCGACAGGCAAACGTAGCAATCATAGCGGGAAGGTGGTCTCGTTCCGTGCACCAAGCCACAGATCGGAGCGAACGGCTGTGCGGGATTGCCTTGACGGCGCGCTGTAGCTTGGATGCATCGCCTGTCGAGGGTATCCGACACGTCGATCACGAATCTGTCTTCAGGGCGGCGCCTCACGGCAGGATGTAGTGCTCCCACCTTTTCCCGGCAGATGAATCCCGGCGGTTCGATGATGTGGCGTAAGGCCCCCGCAGATGATGCACATGCAAGTGCGACACGCGCCATAGACTTGACAAGCGCCAGACGCCAGACGAAGGAACCTTGGCGGAAGCGGTCGATGCCGCGATCAAGCTGCAGCAGGCGTCCAGCGATGGGGCAGCAGCGTCGGCCAACCCATCGGGCTACTGAAGCTGGGCCGAGCGGATCAGACTCATGATCGCCACTGCCCGGGGGGCTAATCCGGGCAACGGTGGTAGCAATGACCGCTGTACCCTGGAAGCAGTTCAACCCCGTGCCGGGGCCGGCGTGCGCGGAGAAGCAAGGATGAGGTATACAGGTGAACGGCGGCGCCGCAATGACCGACAGACCAATGGTGCGCGCTCGCGGCCTGCACGCCGTGAAGTGAGCCCGCCTGGAAGCATGGTCCGGGATTCGTCGGCGACAATGGTGAGCAGCGCAAGCTGCATCCCGTTCACGAGATCGAGTCAATATCGACGCATCCCATGGCGCTGCCGTTCACTAACCAGTGTGGAGCAGGCGATGGCGATGCGCAAGCGCGAAGACAGTCCCGAAGTGTTTCCGAATGCCGCCGGCATTGATGTGGGTGCCTCGAGCCACTGGGTGGCGGTGCCTGCAGCGGCGGCTGATGAGCCGGTGCGCGAGTTCGGCGCGATGACCGATGACCTGCACGCGCTGGCCGACTGGCTGCTCGCGTGCGGGGTTGACACTGTGGCGCTCGAATCGACCGGTGTGTACTGAATACCGGTGTACGAGGTGCTTGAGCAGCGCGGGCTGAGCGTGTGGCTGGTTGACGCGCGGCAGATGAAGTACGTGCCGGGTCGCAAGAGCGACGTGCTCGACTGCCAGTGGCTGCAGAAGCTGATGAGTCTGGGGCTGCTGCGGGCGGCCTGGCGTCCCGGCGATGAGGTCTGCGTGGTGTGTGCGGTGGTGCGCCAGCGCGAGGTGCTGCTCACCGAGCAGGCCAGCTGGGTGCTGCGCATGCACAAGGCACTGGTGCAGATGAACCTGCAACTCAGCGAAGTGCCCACCGACGTGATGGGCCTGACGGGCCAGGCGATTATCCGCGCCATCGCCGCAGTTTGATGCGCGCGCGGCGCTGGCGCGCTGGGCGGGGGTGGACCTGACGCGCATCAACGGCCTGTCGGTCACCACCAAGCCGAGCAGGACTGCGCGACAACGGCCGTTCACGAAGGGTGCAGCGGACCAGATAGACCGACGGTTCGTATGCCGGTGCGCGGGCCGACCGCGCTATTGTGCTTCGGTTGGGCGGCTCTTGGTAACAGTTACCGCTATTGAGAAACGATGCTGACGGTCAATGCGCAGAACTATCCGCTCATGCAGCGCTTCCACAAGCCAGGCGATGAGAAGCGCTCGGTCGTCATCGTGTCGCCGTCCGCATACGACGACTGGCTGGGTTGTCGCAGCACCGACGAGGCGCGTTCGTTCCTGAACCTGTACCCGCGGAAGAAATGGCGGCCGGGCCGTATCCGTTGCCGCCACGCAAACCGGTAAAGGAAGCCGCGAGCGGGCCATTGCTGGAGTGACGCGAGGCGTGCCGGCGGCGCAACTGGACTGCCGTCGATGCGTGCCAGAAAAACCGGCGGCTGGCGATCCTGGTGTCATGTCGCCTGCGGGTGGATGCGACCTCGCGTGGGTGGGTGCAAGGCGTCGTTTTCCCGACGAAATCAATCCGCGTGCGGCGCACGGGCAGGATTTCGGCTCCTCCCGTACAAACTTCCTCGTAACGTACCGCCTGACGGCGCGCGTTGCGAGGGTTGAGCACCTCTGTGTTGGACCGATTGACAACACAAAGAAGTGTTGTCATACTGTCCAACATGAAAGCAACTCTTTTGCTCAAAGAGCGTCACGCCGTAGACCGGGAAGCGTTTGCTGAATTGCTTGTATGGAAGGTGCCTGCACCGGTACGAGGAAGCACGCATTCTTTCAAGTACAGCCTCGCGTTTGTCGTGAGCGGACTGTGTGTCTTGCGATACGACAACGAGCAAGGCAAGGGTGATCACCGGCACGTCGGAAAGTCTGAAACGCCCTATGAGTTTTCATCGCCCGAGCAGTTAATCGTTGATTTTTGGGCAGACATAGATAGCTGGAGGTCGCAATGAAAACAGTCACTCTTGGCGTTGCTTCTCGCGATGCTGTCACGAAGCGTTTCCTTGCCGCAATGAATGGCAAGGCACAAGGAGCGTTCATAACCTTCGATTCACCGGAACTGCTGTTTCAAACACTCACGCAATTGCGCTGGAACATCATTCAGGCGATTACCGGAGCAGGTCCGCTTTCCATCAGGGAAATCTCGCGACGCGTTGATCGGGATGTCAAAGCCGTACACCGGGACGTGCATGCGCTGCTGAGCGTTGGAGTTCTGGAGCGCAACGCGGACGGCGCGATTGAGTTTCCATATGACGCCGTGCACGTCGATTTCATGCTCAAGGCAGCATGAAGGTCTAACAGTTGGTCAGACAACGGAAAAGCTTTATGACGCCCATCGAAGTAGCGCGCCGCTGGCGAGAAGACAACGGGTACGTCGGGCGGGTGGCGTGATCGTGCTGTTTGATGGCGCGGTGCAAAGCTGGGTCAATACACTGCGCAACCCGAACCACTGGCAACCGGGCTGCATTGCGATTGATGAACAAGGTCGGACGTGGACCGCTATTGCAGGCAATCAGGGCGATGGCGCGCTGATGTGGCTTCCCAACGATCCCGTATAGGAAAAACAATGCGCAAGAAATTCACCGCAGATGACGGCGTGACAACGGCGGATATGGTCCACTGTGGGCTTGATCATCTTACCGCTGCGCAGCTCCTGTTCGCGTCCGACGCGCACACTTTGACGCGGCGGGGTATCTATCGCATATGGGCGTGGAACTGTTGCTAAAAGCCTGGCTGCTCGAAGTTGCAGGCGGTTTTGACGGGACGCATGACCTTCGCGAGCTTGCGATAGCCCTGCAGGAGGGAACGCATCTTGGTGAGCTTCCGGAACAGTCCGCTGAGACGCTTGACCTTTTGAATCAGTTTGGTGAGCTTCGTTACCCGAACCGAAACAAGCCGGTCGAAATTGGCCAGGACCATTGGCATGCGATCGCGCTTCTGGTGTCCGATCTATGCAATTCAATGCCGCAAGAAATAGCCGAGGGGTTGGGCAAAATAGACCCTACTAGGAAGGCCGGAAGGGTACTGATGAAACGCAAGATCGACGATCAAGGTTGAGGACGGAAAAGCGGAGAGCGAATGGACGTGTTATTTGCCGTCGATGCGGCTGTAAAGGAAGCGATACCCACCGTCGTGCTGCGTCACCGAGCGGCTGGCGTATTGACCTGGGCGCTGCTCCATCTGATCGAGTCTGAAGTCCTCGCGGAGGTTGCCGCGACCGGGAAACATAGCGCACGGATGCTCAACATGCTACGTGCGCCAGCGGTGTTGGGCTACCCCGAAGGACGATCGGCCGGTGTCCTTTGAAGGGCACGACTTTGTGCCGCTGGTGTTCGGTGCAATTGATGATGCGTGGCGACGCGTCAACTGACAACGGAAGAAATTGCGCTTCGCCCCAAGTGTGGAGGTTGCCATGAAAAGGTTCGCGGAATATGAGGGCTGGAAGATCGAGGCATTGCCGATCATCCTGGCGAAGCAGCGGCTCTTTCAGGCGGCCGTGGTAATCGAGCACGATGAGGGCAAGCGCTTCGTGTTCTCTGACCTCGGCAACCGGGTCTATCGACGGCAAGCCGACGAGCGTGGCATCGAATGGGCGAAACGCTGGATCGACACAAACTACCGACTTGGCGCGCATAAGCCGCCGCGCACGGTTCGAGAACAGCCGTAACGTAACGGCCGGTATTTAACGGAAAAGCTCTTTGACCGTCGCAACGTTTCCACAATTGCGACGGGACGACGATCATGTCAGTGCGCGAGTTGCTTCGGCTGACATCGGTTCGGGGACGGCATGCACCGTCTGCACTCGAGTTCGCCCCGCAACTATACTTTCGGATCGAATCGAGATGCTCTCGCGGACGCGCGAGCCTGCGGCCTTCACTTGGCTCGACTTGTACGGGTTTCCGCGACGAATGTAATCGTCGGTGTCCGCCTCGATAGCGTACTCCGCAGCACCGCGCGCGTCCTCGACGACAAGACGGATGCTCTTCACATGGATGCCCGGCAGCGTGCTCTCGACAATGCGATTGAGAATGTGATCCCGCGCTATTGCCGAGTCGGCGGGACTGGCGAGCGCCGGGTCGGCGTGGAGCAGATGAATCACGACCAGCCGGTCAGTCGTATCGGTGAACGCGATCCGGTACCGCAGTGCGCAGGGCGCGCCCGATTCGTCCGGGTAGACGATGTCGGCAAACGAGCTTCGAAACGGCATAAACGCTCCTAGTGGCGTGATGATGCCGATTCGGACGAACCGGCAAAACCAGCCTACGGAGCGGGGCGGGAAGTCAAGTCGATGGAGAGGTATCCGAGTTGTCGATGGAGACGGGCTCGATGGTCGCTCGCAGGCGAACCACCGTGCGCTGGCTGACGAGTCCGAGCAACCGGCTCACATCTTCATTGCTGCGGCCGCTGAGTAACTGCCGACGCGCGTACGTGTTGCGCAAGACGCGAGGGCTCATGTCCGGCGCACGGAACTCGACTGCTTCCAGTGCATCGCGAACGATGATCCCGAGGAGCATGTCATTCATGGACTTTCCGCCTTTCGGAGCTGGGAACAACAACCGTTCTGCTTCGTCGCATTCAGACCGGCGCAACCAGCGCTCCAGAGCTGCGATTGCGAATCCCTGCAGCGTCACCTTGCGCTCCGCTCGCGCCCCGCGTTTGGGAACATGAATGTGCGGCCGCACCGCGTCAATGACGAGGTGGCCAATACGCGCTACACGAATCTCGCCCGCAGTGATGCCACTGCCCAACAGAAGCGCGACGACCGCCCGATTCCGTATTTCGCGATCGTTGTCGGCGGCCTGCGGCTGGATGTGAGATTGGAGCCTCTCGTCGGCCGCCGGGTCGAGAAAGAGGGGCTGCGGCTCGTCCTCGGGCCACTGTTCCTTGCGAACAAAGTCGGCGGCAGGATTGCTTCTACGCACGCCTGACTCCACGAGGTATCGGCACAGGCGATCGACGAG